>NZ_CP108006.1:8384077-8706292 GCF_036127095.1 Streptomyces sp. NBC_00335 | reverse complement strand
GAGCGCTGCGCGCTCAGGACCGAACGGCCTCGCTGCGCTCGGCCGGGCCCGTCGGGCCCGGCTCTGCGCGTCGCTCCGAGCTATAGCCGGCCCTTCGGGCCGGGAGTCCTGCGCTTCGCTCCGGACTGGCTCTGGGTTCCGCTGCGCTCCACCCAGAGTGGAGCTGCTTCGCAGCCCCACGGACTCCCGCGCTTCGCGCGGGAGATGACCCCGTTTCACTGGGGCCGGGCCTACGGCCCGTTGGGTGTCCGCTTCGCTCCCACCCTCAGTCCTTCCGGCTCCGCCTCCAGGACCACAGCCCGCTCCGCGGGCCGGCAACAGGAACCGCGAGGGCTGCTGTGTGCCGGTCCAGGAGCCTGACTGCCATGTCATGGTTGTCAGAACTCGCCAACTGGCGTGGCGTCTCGCCTTCGGGTGTTGCGGTGGGGTCAGCTCCGTAGGCCAGCAAGATCGCGGTGAGCGCCGAATCGAGCGGACCGCCGGACTGGAGCGCCCCATCCCCCTCCACATCAATCGCGTGAAGCAGGAGCGTCATCCCACAACAGACCTCTTCGGGGTCCACGCCCGCGTCGAGGAGACGGGTCAACTCGGCATGGTCACCCGACTCCACCGCCTGATGAGCAGGAGTCCACGGATTCTCGGCGGACTCGGTCATCGGGACTCCTATCGGGTTCTGGCATGACGACTGCATCTGGTAGATGCAGCATGTACCATTGGCGGAAATAGACTATATCACTGGGCAGGAAGAGGGCGGGGAATATGGGTGAGGCAAGGGCCTATCCAATCTATCGGAGTGAGAGTGGCAACGTAGACGCGGTAATCGCCGTGGCTCAGCTTCTGGTCGGGTGCGGGGAGCTGTGGGAGAACGCAACCGTCGGCCTGGATGCCGAACTGTGCCGGGTGGAGGAGGTCCTGGAGGCCCTCGAGGTGTTCCCTCAGGGCTGGTACTCGGGAGGTGACTCGCTACTCCGCGGTGTCGACCTTCCCCGCGATGCTACTGCGCTGGCCGGCTTGCTGCCGATGAAGCTCTCGGTCGAGGAACCTGTGGACAGTGACCTGCTTGAGCGGGCTGCGGGCGTGCTACGGAAGGCTTCTTGGGGGCAGATCGACTGGATGGCACTCAGCTGGCCGGCAGTACCCGAGCTCGATCTCGGACCCGAGCATGCCCGCACAGGCGTCCAGGCCTGCTTCAACAGCGACGCCGACGGCAACCCGGCTACCAACCACACCGTGTACGTACACGTCCGCCCTTTCACTGAAGAACGTGCGCAGCACCTCGCCAAGCAGATCGGACACGAAATCGTCGGCCCGTCCGAACAGGGTTGGTAGCTCCGGTCTCTCCAAGGGATTCCGATGCTTGTTTCATTCGTAAAAGTGTGAGAGATCGGCAGCTATCTTGTGATTCAGCTCCGGGAACACCAGGTCGACCAGAAGGCGCATTTCCGTAAGTGGGTTGGATTCCCTGCAAGGTTTTCCGTGCCTACTCAGGGGGCGCGGGCCACGATCGTGTCCGCGACCGGCTCCGGGAAGACCATCACGGCCGCGGCGAGCGCCCTGGAGTGCTTCTCCGGCGGACGGATCCTCGTCACCGTCCCGACCCTGGACCTCCTCGCCCAGACCGCCCAGGCGTGGCGGCTCGTCGGCCACCGCGCCCCTATGGTCGCCGTCTGCTCCCTGGAGAACGACCCGGTGCTCGACTCGCTGGGCGTGCGCACCACGACCAACCCGATCCAGCTGTCCCTGTGGGCCGGCTCCGGGCCAGTCGTCGTTCTCGCCACGTACGCCTCCCTCGTCGACCGCGAGGACCCCGAAGGACCCGGGGAACAGCGCAAGGTTCGCGGCCCGCTGGAGGCCGCCCTGGCGGGCGGAGAGCGGCTGTACGGGCAGCAGATGGCACCGTTCGACCTCGCGATCGTCGACGAAGCCCACGGCACCGCCGGTGATCTTGGTCGGCCGTGGGCCGCGATCCACGACAACACCCGCATCCCCGCCGCCTACCGGCTCTACCTCACCGCGACCCCGCGCATCCTCGCCGCGGCCCACCCCCAGCGCGGCGCCGACGGCCAGGAAGTGGAGATCGCGTCCATGACCAGCGATCCGGACGGGCCCTACGGCGAGTGGATCGCCGAGCTCGGCCTGTCGGAGGCCATCGAGCGGGAGATCCTTGCCGGTTTCGAGATCGACGTGCTGGAGATCCACGAACCCGAACGGCAGCCGCTCGTCCTATCGGAGGAATCGCTACGCGGCCGGCGCCTAGCACTGCTGCAGACCGCACTCCTGGAGCACGCCGCCGCGCACAACCTCCGCACCGTCATGACCTTCCACCAGCGAGTCGAGGAAGCCGCCGCGTTCGCCGACAAGCTGCCCCAGACCGCCGCCGAGCTGTATGCCAGCGAGACCTCCGACACCGCCCTCACCCAGGCGGACACCCTGCCCGCGTCGCCGATCGCCGCGGAGTTCTACGAGCTGGAGGCCGGCCGCCACGTACCCCCGGACCGCCTGTGGTCGGCATGGCTGTGCGGGGACCACCTCGTCACCGAGCGCCGCGAAGCCCTGCGCCAGTTCGCCAACGGCATCGACGCCGACAACCGGCGGGTCCACCGCGCGTTCCTCGCCTCCGTACGCGTTCTCGGGGAAGGCGTCGACATCACCGGCGAGCGGGGGGTCGATGCGATCTGCTTCGCGGACACCCGCGGCTCCCAAGTCGAGATCGTGCAGAACATCGGACGGGCGCTGCGCCCCCACCGGGACGGCAGCACGAAGGTCGCCCGGATCATCGTGCCGGTGTTCCTCCAGCCGGGCGAGAACCCCAAGGACATGGTCGCCTCCGCCAGCTACAAGCCCCTCGTCGCCGTCCTCCAGGGCCTGCGTTCTCACTCGGAACGACTCGTCGAGCAACTCGCCTCCCGCGCCCTCACCCACGGACAGCACCACGTCCACCTCCAGCGCGACCAAGACGGCCGGATCGTCGGAGCCGGCCGCATCGGAGGTGAGCCCGACGACGGCGGCCAGGAGAGCAGCGCCGATACAGCCATCGAGTCCGCACTTCTCCACTTCTCCACCCCGCGCGACGCCGCCACCATCGCGGCGTTCCTGCGCACCCGGGTCTACCGGCCCGAATCCCTCGTCTGGCTGGAGGGCTACCAAGCGCTCCTGCGGTGGCGGGCGGAGAACGAGATCACCGGCGTCCACGCCGTCCCCTACGACGTCGAGGTCGAAGTGGGGGTCACGAAGGAGTTTCCCCTCGGACGGTGGGTCCACCAGCAGCGCAAAGCCCTGCGGACGGGAGAGCTGGACGAGCACCGAAAAACCCTCCTCGACTCCCCCCAAGCAGGGATGGTGTGGGAACCCGGCCAGGAAGCATGGGAGACCAAACTCGCCGCACTCCGCTCCTACCGGCGCGCCAACGGACACCTCGCCCCGAGGCAAGACGCCGTCTGGGGCGAAGGCGAGGGCGACGACGACCAACTCGCCATCGGACAGTTCATGGCCAACCTCCGCCGCAAAGGCCCCAAAAACGGCCTCGGCAAGAACCAGGACACCGCGACCACCCGCGCCGCGCAGCTGACCGCCATCGACCGGGACTGGGACTGCCCGTGGCCGCTGGACTGGCAGCGGCACTACCGCGTCCTCGCGGACCTCGCCCAAACCGAAACCAGCGGCATCTTGCCGGCCATCGCACCCGGCGTCCTCTACGACGGCGACGACCTCGGCCGCTGGCTGGAACGCCAGAAACAACCCCACACATGGGCACAGCTATCGGCCGAGCAACAGGAGAGGCTGAGCAAGCTCGACGTACACCCCGACCAGGTGCCCTTCCCTGCCCCTGCGGCCGGACGCGGAGCGAAGGGGCCGAGTAAGGCGCAGCAGGCGTTCCAGCGGGGCTTGGTGGCCTTGACGCAGTGGGTGGAACGGGAAGGCGCCGGCCGACCCGTGCCCCGCGGCCACACCGAGGTCGTCGCGGTCGACGGAGAGACGGAGGCGGTGACCGTTCGACTTGGCGTATGGATCTCCAACACGAAGAGCCGGCGGGACAAGCTCACCGCAGACCAGCACGCCGCCCTCGCCGAGCTCGGCGTGAACTGGTCCAAGTAGCCGCGACACTGTATTGCTGGCAGCGACCCCTTTGAGAAGATCCCAACATGCCCACGCCCACCGCAGAAGAACTCCTTGCATCCGTCAGCGGACTGTCCCCCAATCAGGCGCAGCAGATCGCCGACCACATCGATCAATGCCGAGACCTTCTCACCGCAGGGACCGGCATGGACACCGTCCAGCAGCACCTGAAGGACCAAGGCGTCCCCATCATCCGCGCCATCCTGATCACCACCAGACTCATCGGCGATCACCCCAGCAAGCTGCGGGCCGCACGCGAGATCGTCGAATGCAGCCCCGCCCGCACACCCGACACCGCACCCAGCAGACCAAAGCACCCAGCTCCATAGCCCGCAGCGCCGCGCACGGCGAAGAGGCCCAGCCAGGTCGGCGACCAGGCACAGCGCGGCCTGACAGCCCTCACGCGGCGAGTCGAGCAGGAAGACACCCACCGGCCGGTTCCCAGGGCCCACGGGGAGGAGATCACAGTCGCCAGCGAGGCCGAGCTGGTGACCGTGAAGCTCGGCGTATGGATCTCCAAGCGCGACAAGCTCACCACCGACCGACCTGCTGTCCTCGCCGAGCTCCGCACCCACTGGGCGCAGTAGCGTGTCGCACCCTGCCGGAAATCCGTAGGAAAAGGCACCTCAGGCCCAGCCGAGAACGCCCTCCGCGCGCCTTCGGCGGGGCCTTCGCGCTGCTCCGCTCCCAGCAGCGGTCCCCTAGAACGACGGCTGCAGACAAGCCGTGGATGCGACCACCTGGGACCTCATCCTAGAGGGCCTGACCTGCGGTTTTTCCCTCAGAACCCTAGGATGGGCATGCGCCGGAGACCCGCGTGGAAGCCGCTTCGGCCGCTTCGGCTGCATCCGCTCACACACATGCTCAGGACGGCCAGGGAGGGTGTTTCATGACCGAGTCCGGCAACCCCAGTCAGCCCGCGAACGTGAATGAGTACAACGCCAGTCACATCCAGGTACTCGAGGCCCGCGAGGGGATACGCAGGCGCCCCGGCATGTACATCGGCTCGACCAGCGAGCGCGGTCTGCACCAGATGGTGTTCGAGGTCGTCACGTACGCCGTCGACGAGCACCTTGCCGGCCACGCCGACACCATCGACGTCACGATCACCCCGGACGGCGCCATTCGCGTCGCGGACAACGGGCGGGGCCTGCCCGTCCAGGTGGAGGAGTCCACCGGCATGTCGGCCCTCGAACGCGAGCTGACGGAGCTGTCCTTCGACACCAAGCCCCACAGCGGCTACGGGGTCTCCGGCGGCATCAGCGGCCTGGGCCTGTGCGTGGTCAACGCACTGTCGAGCCGTCTCACGGTCGAAGTCCACCGAGACGGCCACCGTTGGACCCAGGCGTACGAGAAGGGCACCCCGCTCACTCCCCTGACGAGGCACGAGGAGACGGGCAATCACGGGACCGCGATTACGTTCATGCCCGACACAGGCATCTTCGAGACCACCCACTACTCGTTCGCCACGCTGTCGCAGCGCCTCCAGGAACTGGCCTTCCTCAACGACGGCCTGGCCATCTCACTCACCGACGAACGGCCGGAGCGACCGGCCCGCTACCACCACACGGACGGCCTACGGGCCTACGTCGCCCACCTCAACCCCTACCCCCCGAGCCTCGTCCACTCCCCCGCCATCGCCTTCGAGTCGGAGAACCAGGACAAGACGATCTCCGTACAGGTCGCCATGCAGTGGAACACCTGGTCGCCGGGAGAGTTCCGCTCCTTCGCGAACAGCACACGCACCCATGAGGGCGGCGCACACGAACAGGGCTTCCGCACCGCACTCACGGACCTCATCAACGAATACGCACGCCGTCAACGGCATCTGCGCGCGAACGACAAGGACATCACGGCCGAAGCCATCCACGAGGGCCTGACCGCGGTCGTCTCCGTGAAGCTCGCCCGTCCCGTCTTCGAAGGCGCCACCCGGACGAAGCTCAGCAATCCCGAGGCAGATACCTACGTCCAGGAAGCCGTCCACGAACACCTCACCGACTGGCTAGACCACCACCCGGACGAAGCCGCCGCCATCACCCGCCACATCCTGAACGCGTCCATCTGACGTGCGAAGGTGCGACAAAGGACCTCCAGCCCGGGGGTAAACCCGGCGGGGGGTGAACGCCGAGACGGCGGGGTGCCGATTGCCTGTGAAGTTCGGTTACTCCGCCTCGGTCTTGATCTTGGTGCGGTAGAGCATCGCGTAGCGGCGGCTGTGCCAGGTCGCATGCGGGTCGCCGACGTGCAGTTCCGTGGTGATCTTCGAGCGCTGCTCGGGACCACCGGCGAGGAACACCGTGAGCTCGAAGACGATGTCTTCGACATCTTCCTCCACCTCAGCAGTGAGCTCGGCGACAGCGAAGTGGAGGACGACCTCTTCCGGCCGAGGCTCGACGGCGATGGCGAGAACATCCGGCCCGATGAGCCCCAGCGAGGCCTGAAGCGTTTGAATCAGCAGATAGTTCCGCCGCAGCAGGTCACGCTCCTCGGTCGCCGTGATCTCCGGGTTGTAGTACCGCCTGGCGGGATGATCCATCCCCGCAGCGTAGCGATCCGGCCGAACAGGGCTCGCATACTGCAGTTGCCACGTGGGGGGGGCCGGCAGTGGAACAAGATCTCATCGTGTGAATGTGCAGGCTGGTGGCAGCGGTCCACCAGCACATATTCGCTCCATGACAGCCGGCTGGTCACCCCATGACAGCAGCCACCCGGGCCAAGGCCCTCCCTCACCAGGTACGCCGCGCTGACGCCCACGCGCTGCCACCCGGCAGCACATTCACAGCTCGGTGGGGGCTGCTTCGCAGCCCAGGGCCGGCCTTCGGCCGGTAGCTCTCCGCTTCGCTTCGAGCTGCAGTCCTGCGCTGCGCTCCGGACTGCTCCGGTTCCGCTGCGCTCCACCGGAGAGGCCCGCTACGCGGGCAGGGACTCCCTCGCTTCGCTCGGGAGGTGACCCTGTTTCACAGGGCCCGAGCCAGGACCCGTCCTTCGGACTGGCACCGGTTCCGCTGCGCTCTCCCGGCGCAGGCCCCCTCTCGGGTGCTCCCCTCGCATTCAGTCCCTCCCACTCGAAATACGAAAAACGCTGTGC
Source organism: Streptomyces sp. NBC_00335 (assembly GCF_036127095.1). Lineage (GTDB taxonomy): Bacteria > Actinomycetota > Actinomycetes > Streptomycetales > Streptomycetaceae > Streptomyces. Next base: position 8,699,088 of record NZ_CP108006.1, on the reverse strand, counting down.
GGGATCATCAAGCATCACCCGTATCGGCACTGGAGTCCTACACGTGGAGACAAAGACTGCAACACGCCCAGCAGGCACGGCATGGGTGGTTGCCGGGATCGGCATCGCACTCGTCACCGTGGCTCTACTGAAACGGACAGAGGGGAAGCTCTACGTCTTCTGTCAGCAGCATCCAGAAATCGACCGCGTAACGTGGACATCTCTCGCCTTGATACTCGGTGCCCTCGTAGCCACAGTGACCTCTGCCGTTACACTCGCCCGACTCCGGCCCCGCACCATCCTCCCCGCGGTAACCTCCCTGGCTGCCGTCCTGCTCACTCTGATCGGCGCAGACGCAATCGACGCTTACGGCGAGCACTTGGCCCAAGCCGCAGCAGCACCCGGACGACCCGATGACGGGAACTGCGCCTACGTCGTCCCCACCTACAACGCAACCCCGGGCTCCTACTTCCCCTTCACCTGGAGCTAAGCCCCGCGCTTCGAACTGGTTCCAAGTTCCGCTGCACTCCACCATGGGCGGGCCGGCTTCGCCGGCCTGAGGCCTCCGCGCTCCGCTCTGGAGGTGACCCCCGTTTCACGGGGTCCGGGCCTGCAGAACCGTTCGGGTGGGGGTCGCTTCGCTCCCCCCGCCCGGGTCCTTCGGGCTACTCCCCGCCGCCGGGGATCGGCTTGACGATCGTGTGCGTGATGACCTGCCCCGTGATGTGCTTCGTCTCCAGCTTCTGAGTCCCCGCCACCAGCGTCGGCTTCTCCACCGGAACCGGCTCGGGGGTGGCCTCAACCTCTTGCTCGTCCGCCATGACGCTCTCCCTCTACTCCAGCGTATGCAGCTCGTACCCCGACCAACCTCCCCAGCAAGACCACCAGGTAGTCGGCGATTACAAGCCCCTCAGAAGCACAACGATCAAGCCTGCGCACTCAAGAGAGACCGGCTTCGCCGAGCCGGAGCCGGCCTTCGGGCATGGGGCCTGCGCTTCCCGCGGACGGGTTCGGGGGTTCGCTGCGCGCTCCGCCCCGAACGCCCGCTATACGGGCTGGGGTGACCCCGTTTCACGGAGTCCGGGCCTTCGGCCCACGTTGGGCGGGTCCGCTCGACTCCCCCACCCAGACCTTTCCGGCTCCGCCTCCAGGACAAGCCTGCTCCGCAGCCAGCCACAAGGGTGGCTGTCGAGGTTGATGACGTCGTGGTGCAGGAGGGGAGCTCAGAGATCGTCGCACCCTCCTGCACAGAGAGATGACGCCGGTTCAAATCCGGCCCACCCCTCATCGCGCCATCGGGGTACCACTGCGCTCCCTGTTCTTCCGGGTTCGTTCTCAGACCCAGTACCCGCCACAGTCAGAGGGCTGGGATTCCTCGTCCGGTGCCAGGGTCAGCGGACCCAGTCTCCGCACCAGTTCCCCATCGTTCAGATGACCTCCGAACCGATCCCAGCTCGCGATGAACCGTCCCGGTGTCAACCCCAGATCAAAAACCGATGTGAACGTCACGATCATGCAGAAGGAAATCCCACCGTCACGGTCGACCGGATCGCTGATGCGAGCCTCCAGGTCGCCCTTCAACCAGGTGAGCATCTCCAGCGTGGACGCCCCTCCCCTCGCCCTCCGACGCAACTCCCGCTCAATCTCCTGCTGCCCAGCTCCCCGGCCCATATCCCACCCCTTCGGCGAAACGAAGCTAGTCACCGATTCAAGCACCTCCCTGGGGCATCGAGAGCAGACCACAGGCAGGCAAGACCCCGGTACGGGCCCGCGCCCGAGGCATCCACATCGCACAAGCTCCAGGAAGAAACCCAACACGCGCCACCCCCCGTCGGCCTCAACCCTCCAACTGCAATCCAAACAGGCACAACCAAAGACCAGACTCCTACCCAAGGAGGAGTCTGGGACACGGTCCTCTGCCCATAGCCGGCCTTCGGCCGGGAGTCCTGCGCTCCGCTCCGGACTGCTCCCGGTTCGCTGCGCTCTACCGGGAGCAGTCCGTATCGCGGGAAAAGGGGGCACCAGCAAGATCGAACACTTGTATGTTCATGGTTGGTTGTGGTGAACGGTTCGGTGCAACAGCACCAAGGGGGAACAGTGAGAAGCAGTCAGAAGGCCGCGGGGGCCATCGCGGCCGTTGCCGTCATGATGCTCGTCGGATGCCAGAGCGCTGACGCCGGGAAGAGTAGCGGTACCGCGCAAGGTCCAGGAGCCGGCCAGGACGGTTCACCCGCCGGGACTGCGACGGCAACTCCTCAGGGCCAGACTGCCCCACCACCCGCCGCTTCCTCCTGCCCGCCCCTGTCCGACCAACAGACGGATGCCGCGAGCGCAACCGACGTAGCCTCAGCAGGGATGGGATGGGCCGCTTTCGGCCCCCTGTACCTGCCCACCTCGAAGACCTCGGGCCCGGCCGTCACCCAGGGCCAGGTCGCCCGCTGCTATGCCCGTACGCCGCGCGGCGCCGTCCTCGCCCTGGTGAACATCAGCAGCCGGGCAGCCAACGGCCCGGACTGGCGGAAGGTCGTCGAGCAGCAGGTCTTTCCCGACGCCTCGAAGAACGTATTCGAGCAAGGTACGGCGGCGCACCGCAGCGGCCAGCCCGACTACCCCGCGAAGTCAAACCGAATGGTGCCCGCCGGGTACAAACTCGTCACCTTCACCCCGGACACCGCCATCGTCGACATCGCGTACCGCAACCCCGGAGGCACCTTCACCACAGTGATGATGACCGCACGCTGGCACGAAGGAGACTGGAAACAACAGATGTCCCCCGAAGGCGGAATCTCCGAATCCGTACTCAGCAGGTTCAACACCAACGGCTACACCCTGTTCCCACAAGCACCCAAATCAACAAACTGAACACCACACCACCTGACAGTGAGGGACCGAGAGTTATTGTCAAATCCTGTGGATCTGATCAGCGCGGTCGTTCCACCGGAGCCTTGTTATGGTTCCCTCGGGCGAGAGCGGCCGAATCCGGTCTCACGGAGTGACCTTCGCCTACTGCCTGGTGAATGAGCTGGTAGCTTCCGCGACATGATGGATCTCAGAGACAGCACAGCTCTCCGGACGCTGGTGACCGACGCCGAGAGCGGCATCCTGCTGTTCGGCATCACGCCGCCGCGTCTGAGCACCGCTCCCGAGCGGATCCAGGAGATCACCGCAGCCACGTTGGCACGGTTGGACTTCCTCGACCTAGACGGTCTGGCGCTCTACGACATCGACGACGAGAGCGACCGCAATCCTGCGGAGCGACCGTTTCCGTACCTGCCGACCATGGACCCCGCCACCTACCACGCGGAATACCTCGCCGAGTGGAACCGCCCCGCGGTTATCTACCGGTGCGTCGGCAAGTACCCCGAGGCGGAACTGCGGACTTGGCTGCAGACGGCCGACACGGACCGCGTGCTCAGCGTCTTCGTCGGTGCGGCCTCGAAAGACAAGACGGTGCGGACCCGCCTGTCCGAGGCTCAGGCCCTGCGCCGTGACGTCCGCCCGGACCTGCTGCTCGGCGGCGTCGCCATCACCGAGCGGCCCGACGAGCACCTGCGGCTGCTCGCCAAGCAGGAAGCGGGATGCACGTTCTTTATCTCGCAGGTCATCTACAACGCCGACGCGGTGAAGAGCATGGTCTCCGACTACTACTACGCCTGCCGCGACCGGCGGCTCGCACCAAAGCCCGTCCTGTTCACGCTCTCGGTATGCGGCTCGGTGAAGACGCTGACGTTCCTCAAATGGCTCGGAGTCGACGTGCCACGCTGGATTGAGAACTCGCTGCTCCACGCCGAGGACACCCTGGCCGAGTCGTACGAGCACTGCTTGGCCACCGCCCGTGACCTGGTCGCCTTCTGCCGCAGGCTCGGCATGCCGTTCGGCTTCCTCGTGGAGAGCGTGTCGATCCGCAAAGTAGAGATCGATGCCTCGGTCGCCCTCGCCGGCGAGGTGAGCGGACTGCTCGGGCGCGGTCGACCATCCGCATGAGGCCGGCCATGAACGTGCAGTTGTCAAGTCCTCTGATCACGACATAGCTCAGGCTGCTGAGACTTCCTCGCGATCGACGAGGACTCCCATCTCGAAGCGGGCGCGCCGGCGCGGACCAGGGCGACCAGGTCAGGACCAAACGGCCTCGCTATGCTCAGCCCGGGGCGCCTTCGGCGCCAGCTCTCCGCCCGCCGCACTCCACCAGGACGAGGCCCGTCGCACAGGCCGAGACTCCTGCGCTCCGTACGGGAAGTGACCCCGTTTCACGGGATCCTGGCCCACGCCCCGTTAGGGGTTACCGAGGAGGCCTGAGCCAGCCAGTCCAGCCCCCGATGACGCTGGTTCGGGTTCTGCTCCAACTGGCGCCGTCCATACCCGTCACGGAAATTGCGCCCCACCCGGTCTCATGGAACTTCACCCCGCTCCGGGCAACACCACCCAACGACTTCCACGGACCCCCACGTCATTCGAGTCCACACCGCAGAGTCGAGACCGATCAGAAACTCCTCCTCTTCCCCGTTGACCACCGTGTGCTCGGTCACCCCGTACTCACATATATAGAGAGCACCGCCGCCTCCCTTGCACTGCGAGGCTTCAGCCGGAACAACAGACACCGAAAGACCCGCCACAACAGCAGCCACGACGACCGCGGCCTTCATTGCCTTCTTCACGCTCGACACCTCCCCCTTCACCCAAACGCCGGCAGCCGGTCAGTCCGCCCCCGTACGCCCGACAAACCCTAGCCTCAAGATCAACTCGAACCCTCCCCACTCGACTCGTCAAGGAAGCTCGTAGGGCTACTTCAAAATGGGTAGTGGATAGAATCTGAGAAACAGGGCCTCCACCAACCACCCACACCCACACCCACACCCACACCCACACCCACACACGCGATGTCGCGAACCATCGAAGCTGCGCAGGGCTCACCTACCCTGACCTGAACCACCATCAAAGTTCCCCGTGACCTACGGGTTTCCGCTGGACACCTCAGTGACGCCGACCACTGACAACGCGCGACGCAGCCCGCCCCAGATTGTCGGCACCGCCAACAATCCCCGCCGCATCACGCCCAGCCCCAGGCGCGATGGTGTCCACCTCACGCCCCGCTCACCCCACCCGCGAGACTCAGTACATGACCGAACGCCGCCCCCTGAGCACCGGACCGCGCCCTGCAACCGCCCCTGCAGCCTGAGACTGCACGACGGGCCCGCCTCGCCACCGAGCCGACCGAGGACCCCGGCCTGGTACCCGAGGAACCCGCAGTGATGTGGGCCGGGCACGACGGTGGCTGCCGGCCCACCGGATTCCCGGGCGGTCAGGCCGTCATGCTAACTAGGATCGACCCATGACCAGTCGACGTCAGCTGATACTTCGCCTGTCGCTGCCCCTGCCCGTGCTGTTGGCGTCCGCGCTCTCCCTGGCGGCCTGCAGCTCGACGCCCTCCAAGGCCATGGTGGCCGCGCGCGAGTCTGCCAAGTCCGCCTGTGCCTCCCTGCAGCAGCTGACCGACCAACTGGCCCGCCCCCGGCCGTCCAATCTGACCGACCCCTACTACCAGACCGCCCAGCAGTACCTGAACACGGCAACCAACCGCGCCGCCGACGCCGCTCAACAGGACCACGGTTACAAGGAGTTCGCCGACACCCTGCACCGGGCGGCCGAGACCTGGCAGGTCACCTTCACGCTGGACGAGGCCGAGCCGCTGATCCAGCAGGCGCGGAGGGAGAAGTGCTGACGCTCTCCTGGCTCGATCCGCCACCACCCCTGCCCTGTCTGCCCGTCTCCCGTACCCGACGCGCGCTGTACGACGGCATCGAAGCACTCCCCCACCCAGACGGGCCCTCACCACTGGAGAGCGACGGCGCCGGCGAACTCGCCAACCGTCTGCACACCGTGGCCCATCCCCTGAACGCGGCAGCCCTGACCATCAGCCTCCTGACCACAACCGGCCCCGATCGCCTCGCCATGCTCCGCGGCACCGACGCCCACCCCCACGGCACCCACGTCAAACTTCACGACCCCCACACCCACCGACATGCCGCGTCCACGCTCTGCCCACCGGGGCCCACACCCTCATCACCGCAGCACACCACCACCACCTCGACACCGGCCGCCCACCAACCAGCGCCCTCCGCGGGTACCGATCTTGCCGAGGCCCAGCAGGACGATGTGGTCGGCCGTGCCGCGCGGGGGCCGGCGCAAGGTGGAGGCCGAGCGGAAGGATCCGGATGCCTCCAATACGGCGGCGACCAGAACGGGGAGGAGAAGCAGACCGACGAGGCCGGTGAACAGCTGAAGGAGCTGGCGTTCGACGGTGTCCTCGACTGCGGGGTCGTTGATGAAGAAGAGGTCCAGCAGGGTGATGTAGGCGGAGTGGGCCATGGGGTCGCCGGTGGTGATCCAGGACGTGATCGTGATGGCGATGACAGCGGCGGTGAAGCCGGCCAGTGACCAGCGGACCCGGCGCGAGAACAGCTCCATCACCGGGAGACGGGCGGTACTGAGCCTGCCGGGTGACGGGGAGGGGGCGGCGTTCAAGACGGCTTCGAGGACGACGTCGCCGCGCTGCGCTGACTGCGCTATCTCCATTGCAGCGGGCAGGAGTCGGGGACCGGCCGGCCCACTGGCGTCCGTTCCCTCGGTGCCGGCGGGATCGTCGGTGGTGGAGGAGAGCAGGGCCAGCGTGCACAGGGCTGGCGTGGAGGCCTCGCGCCGTTGTTGTGGGGTGCGTTCGATCGCGCGGAAGAGCAGGCCGTCGGCCTGGAGGACCTTGCTCGTGCCGGCGACGACGGTTGCCGCGAGGGCGGGGGCGGCGGTGTCGGCGTGGGCGTCGGAGAGGACCGTGATCGCCGATTCGCCGACCGGGCTGCCGGCCACCACTGCGGCCTGGTCGAGGAGTTCGGCGAGGTAGCGGCCGAGCTTGCGGTTGTAGAGGCGGATGACCAGGCGGACCCGCGGGTTGATGCGGTGGGCCGTCAGCGCGGCACGGATGTTGGCTTCGTCGTCATCGTAGAGGAGCCCGAGCGCCGTGACCTGTGCGATGCCCGCCTCCCGCAGCACCGCCGCGTCTGCCGTGTCGGCTTCGACGACGCGGGTGGTGGCAGGGGGCTGGGGGCCGATGGTGTCGGCGTCGGGCACCACTAGCGTGACGGGCTGGCGGTAGATGTCGTGGAGCTCGCCCGCCAGCCGTACTCCGAGCGCGTCGTCACCACAGACGATCACCGGCGAGGGTATCGAGCCGTTCTGCGTCACCCTGTTCTCCTGGCCCTGTGCAGCAGGCTCTGCCTGATCCCGTTGCCCGCTTCGCCCACCGCGATCAGGAGCACCGCGGACGCACCGCACCCCACCAGCGTCACCGGCTGGCTCAGAGCCACGCTGAGCAGCATCAATATCAGCGCGAGGACCGCCCACCATACGAGGAGCGATCCCGCCTGCAGCTGCCAGTTGCGCATTCCGATCACTGGGCACCAGCTCTCGGGGTGCCCGTTGTCGGCAGGGGCGGCCAGGATTGCTCGTGCGCCGGGGGGTTCCACGGTTTGGGAGCGGGCCGGGCTGCGAATGGCCCGGCCCGGTTGGTCATGAGGGGCAACATCGTTCCGGCGAAGAGCAGGGTGATGATGATCAGAGTAAGTCCGACGGGGTTGCGCGGCTTGTAGCAGTAGCGGTTGGTTCCCCACTTGCTTCGTTTGAAGACCGGCTCGTCGTCGTGATGCACAGATTTTCCCCCGGGTTGAAATGTCCTTGGGCGTCGCCGCACACGGGCGCGGGTGGAAGGAGGGCTTGCAGAATTCGGTGTGTCCCCGGTGCGCGCCGGGGCGACTGCGGCTACGGCTACGGCTACGGCTCGATCAGGCCGACGCGGATGGCGTAGCGGGTGAGCTCGACGCGGTCACGCAGGCCCAGTTTCTGAAGCAGGTTGGCGCGATGGCGTTCGACGGTCTTGGGGCTGATGACGAGGAGGTCGCCGATCTCCTTAGAGCTGTGGCCCTCGGCGACGAGTTTGAGGATTTCCTCCTCGCGCTCCGTAATCGCCCGCGCCGGCAGCGGGCCGCCGGCGCGGGCGCGGTCGAGGTAGGTGCGGATGAGGGTGCTCTCCGCACCTGGGTAGATGAAGGGTTCGTCGCGCAGCGCGGCGCGGCAGGCTTCGACGAGGTCGCGGTCGGCGACGGATTTGAGGACGTACCCGGACGCTCCGGCGCGCAGGGCTTCGAAGAAGTACTGCTCGTTGTCGTACATGGTCAGCATCAGGATCCGCAGCCCCGGTTGGAGGCGGGCGAGTTCGCGGGCGGCCTGGAGGCCGGTCTGGCGGGGCATGGCGATGTCGAGGACGGCGAGGTCGAGGTCGAGGCTGCGGGCCTGGGCGACGGCTTCGGCGCCGTCGGCGGCCTCGGCTACCACGGTCAGATCGGGTTCGGCATCCAGGATGAGACGCACGCCGCGGCGGACGAGGGTGTGATCGTCGGCGAGAAGGATGCGGGCGGGCCTCGTCTGCGGCTGGGTCATCGGGTGGCCTTCTCGGTACGAGTGATGTTGAGTCGGACCTGGGTGCCGCCGTGCGGGCCGCCGCCGACGAGGAGTTCGGCGCCGATGAGCAGGGAGCGTTCACGCATCCCCTGGATGCCGGCGCCCTCGGGCGCCTCCCCGAGGCCGTGCCCGTTGTCGCGGACCAGCAGTCCGATGCCGCCTTGGGGCAGGGGCCGCAGGTGGACCTCGACGCGGGTGGCACCGGAGTGGCGGGCCGCGTTGGTCAGGCCTTCTTGGGCGACGCGGTAGAGGACGAGTTCGGTGGCCGGGTCCAGGTGGGGCAGGCCGGGGGTGATGTGGGCGGTGACGCCCAGGCGCGGAGTGGTGAACTCGGCGGCCAGGGAGCGTAGCGCGCTGTGCAGGCCGAGTTCCTCCAGCACACCGGGCCGTAGCCGGCGGGCGATGCGGCGGATCTCGTCCAGGCTGGCGCGGGTGGTCTCCTGGGCCTGGTGCAGATCGGTGCGCACCGGCTCGGGGGCACGGTCGGCAGCGTACTTGAGCTGGAGGAGGACGGCGGTGAGGGTCTGGCCGATCTCGTCGTGGAGCTCCTGGGCGATGCGCTTGCGTTCGGCTTCCAACGCGGTGAGCACCCGGCCGCTGCTGGTGGCCCGCTCGGCTTCAAGGCGATCGAGCATGGCGTTGAAGGTCCGGGTGAGCGAGGCAACCTCACCGCCGCCGGTAACCGTTGGGCGGGTGGCGGGTTTGAGGAGGTCGGCGGCGGCCATGGCCCGGTTCAGTCGGGCGAGCGGGGCCAGCCCGACCTTGAGTAGGACCGCGTTGATGACCAGCATCGCGGCCAGTCCGCCGAGCAGCACGAGCGCCTCGCCGAACAGCACCGGCGTGGAAACGGTGACCGGGCCCAGCAGCAAGGCCACCGCGACAGACACAACGCCTGCGTTCAGGAGGAAGATCCGCCAGTACAACGACACGGCCACACGCCTTTCCAGCCGGTCCCCCAGCATCCGTCATGGCCACCCGGCCGCCCCGTCTCCCAGGTACTACGACCTGCAGCGGAACCCACTTCCCCGCCCCATCCTCACGCCGATGGAAGGCTGGTGTCCATCCGTGCCGGCACCCATATTTCGGACACGTGAAAAGTGGCACGATGGGCCGGCCGAGCGGTCCTCTCCTGCCCGAGAACGAGTGTCCGCCGTAGCGGCATCACGTACTGAAACGAACAAGAGGGGGGACAGCTGTGCCTGCTCCACGGATGAGCACCACACCACTGCCCGGCATCGGGGTCCAGTACGACCTCACCACCCGCGAGCACCGCCACCTGTCGGTCGTCGCGCACCGCGACGGGACGCGGACCGTGAACCTCTACCGAGCGGATGACCCCGACGCCTGCGCCCAGTCGCTGCACCTGACGGGCGCGGAGACGGCCTCGCTGATCGACGCGCTGATGCCCGCCCACCACAGCCCGAACGTGCTGCACACCACCGATCTCGGCCTGGTGGCCGAGCGGATCGAGCTGTCGGCGCACTCGTACTGGAACGGGCGGGTACTGGGCGAGACCCGGATGCGGACCGATACCGGCGTCTCGATCGTGGCCGTGCTGCGCCGCGCGGAGGCCCGCCCCTCACCCGCGCCGGACTTCCGGCTGGCGGGCGGGGACACCCTCATCGTGATCGGCACCCGCGAGGGCGTCGACGCGGCCGCCACGATACTCGGACGGGAGTGACGGCCGTGCATTCCGCTGTGTTCCTCATCGAGTTCGGCGCGATCATCCTCGGCCTGGGCCTGCTCGGCCGGGTCGCCGGGCGCCTGAAGTTCTCCCCCATCCCCCTCTACCTCCTGGCCGGTCTCGCCTTCGGCACCGGCGGACTGCTGCCCATGGGCGCGAGTGAGGAGTTCGTCGCAATCGGCGCCGAGATCGGCGTGATCCTCCTCCTACTCATGCTCGGCCTGGAGTACACCGCCTCGGACCTGGTCTCCAACCTCAAGACCCAGTACCCAGCCGGGCTGGTCGACTTCGCGCTGAACGCCGTGCCCGGCGCGGTCGCCGCGCTGTTCATGGGCTGGGGCCCGGTGGCAGCCGTCGTCCTGGCCGGCGTCACGTGGATCTCCTCCTCCGGGGTGATCGCCAAGGTCATGGGGGACCTGGGCCGGGTCGGCAATCGCGAGACCCCGGTCATCCTGTCCATCCTGGTCCTCGAAGACCTCGCGATGGCGGTCTACCTGCCGATCATCACCGCCCTCCTCGCGGGCGTGAGTCTCGCCGCGGGCAGCGCGACCCTGGCCATCGCCCTCGGCGTCGCCGGTGCGGTCCTGTTCATCGCGGTCCGCTACGGACGCCACATCTCCCGCTTCGTCTCCAGCGACGACCCCGAGAAGCTCCTGCTCGTGGTCCTGGGCCTGACCTTGCTCGTCGCGGGCATCGCCCAGCAGCTCCAGGTCTCCGCCGCGGTCGGCGCGTTCCTCGTCGGCATCGCCCTCTCCGGTGAGGTCGCGGAGGGCACCCACACCCTGCTCAGCCCGCTACGCGACCTGTTCGCGGCCGTGTTCTTCGTCTTCTTCGGCCTGCACACCGACCCCGCGAGCATCCCGCCAGTGTTGCTGCCCGCCCTCGCGCTCGCCCTGGTCACGGCGGCTACGAAGATCGCCACCGGGTACTGGGCGGCGAAGCGCGCCGGGATCGGGGTGAAGGGGCGCTGGCGGGCCGGCGGCACGCTGGTGGCGCGCGGCGAGTTCTCCATCGTCATCGCGGGTCTTGCTGTGTCGGCGGGGATCGAGCCCGCGATGGGCCCGCTGGCCACCGCATACGTGCTGATTCTTGTCGTGATCGGTCCGCTGACCGCCCGCTACGCCGAACCCGTGGCCACCTGGGTCAGCCGCCGCCATACCCCGCCGGAGTCGGCCGCTCTGGCCGCGGTGCCCGCGCAGCCGGGCCTCAAGGACCAGGCCCAGGATCCGGCCGGCCGCACGTGAGTGAAGGCACCTGGGCGGTGGTCACCAGCAGGGAGACCGTGCTGCTGCTCGCCGCCCTGGCTGTCTACCTCGGCGGCGCGGTCGGCTTCGCCCGCCGTCTGCCCCGCCTCCTGGTACGTCACCCGGGCTGGCGTCGCGACACCGAACGCGACCCGGTCTCCAGCGCGGTCACCCTCACCCTGCTGATCGTCCTGTGGCCGGCGACCGCCGTGTACCTGGCCTGCAGGATCGCCGCTAGTCGCCGCGATCGGTGACCCGTCGGCGGGACGGTCTTCGCCATGGACGTGTTTTCCCGCACCCACACTCATGCTGATGTACGTAGGTACACGTGCTCACGGTTGTGCATGCGGCCACGGTCGTGCTGGCCCTCGGGTTCGGGACCGTAGGCGTCTTGACGGTAGTGACCGGCCGTGTCGTCTTCCCCTGGCTTCGCCGCAGCATGCGGCGACCAGTCGTCTGGGGCGTGGGAACGCTGCTGATGGCAGGGACGCTCGCAGGGGCGCCCGTATTGCCCTTCACGGTCTTCGTGCCGCTCCTGATGACCGGAGCCGTCCTGGTCGGATTGACGCAGGTCTCCCCGCCCCGGAACGGCTCGTAGGTCAGTCGCTACCGCCCCGGGCGGGTTCGGATCTGCCGCTTTCGCCGAGCCAGCGGGCGAGCTTGCCCCGGCGGCCGACCGCGCGCAGGCGCCGCTCGGTTGCCTGCCGGGTGGCCGGGGTGGTGACGAGGAGCAGTTCGTCGCCGGCTGCGAGAACCGTGTCTGGGGCCGGCACCAGGGTGAGCCTGCCGCGGACCAGGAACGTGATGACTGACGGTGGAGGCAGCCGCAGTTCGAAGACGGCCACGCCGTGGAGGCGTGAGCCGGGCGGGATCGTGACGGTCAGCAGATCGGCGACGAGGACGTCCAGAGGGGCGATCTCGACCTGGACTCCCGCACGGCCCCGGGCTGGGCGATGCGCAAGAGTCGGGCTGCGGCGGGCAGGGTGGGGCCCTGAACGAGGGTGAAGACGACGACGAGGACGAAGACGATGTGGAGGAGGTGCAGGGAGCCGTAGACGTTGGCGATGATCGGGAACGTGGCCAGGACGATCGGCACGCGCGGCGGAGGCCAGCCCAGGAGATGAAGGCCTCTTCCCGCCATTGGGTACAGAAGGGCAGCAGGCAGGCGGCGACCGAGACGGGGCGGGCGATGCCCGTGGTGGTCGCCTTCGAGGCCGACGTCCCACGCGTCGGGACCGTCCACGCCGCCCAGCGCGGCCGCGGCGACCCGCCCGCGGGCAGGAGCCTGTCCCCTGCCTCATCGCCGCCGAGCGACCCGAGATCGTCCAGGAGACGGTCTTGAGGTACTGGCGCGAGGACGTGGTACCTGGCCAACGCTTCGCTCCCTGGGTGCTGCCCCCGGGCCCGTGAAAGTGCCCGGCTATGCCGCCGAGGTGCGCTTCTCGTCCGGCGAGGCACCGAGGGCCGGTGGGCCGGTCCGGACGACATGACGGGCTTTGAGCGCATCAGCTTCCGGCGTGTTCTCGGCAACGACCGTCACGCCCTCCTCGACGTTCTCTTGCGACAGCGTCAGCGGGCCGAACACCGGATTGATCGGCAGTTCGTACCCGGGCGGAGCCTGAGTCTCCACCCAGTAGTACGTGCCGAGTTCCTCGGTACGGGAGCACACACCGTTGGCCCCGGTGGTGCAGGAGCCGCCGATGTCGGTGTCCGGGTCGGCGCCGGTGGTCTGGAGACCCGGGATGCCGTTGGTCTCCTCCCACATCTGGAAGACGGCGCCGGCCAGCGGGTTGCCCGTGTTCTCGTCCTCCTTGATCACGGTGACCGCACCGGTGACGGGCAGGCCGGGACCGTCGCAGCCGGGCGAACCGTCGGGGCAATGGTGCGGGGGGTGGCAAGGGCCGCTGCGGAAGGCCAGATCGCTGTGGGGGGTCAACCAGCCGCCGTGACCCGGTGGGCACACGGCGCCCGCGCCGCCGCCGCTGACCGGAGCCTTGTTCGGGAACAGCTCTGCCGCCGCAGCGTACGTAGGGGTCCCCGCCAGCAGCGCCGCCGTCACGGTCCCGAAGATCCAGGGGCGCCACGAAGCCCATGTCCGGCGCAGTTCACGAGATGCCATGGCACGACATGATCGAGCCGGGTACGTGGGGCGGGACGACGACACTCCCGTTCCACGGCATTCCGTCCGTACGACCACTCGTACGGGTCCGGGGTGAACGCGATCGAATGCAACGGCCGGTACCGGGGAGACCGGTCCCGGCCATCGCCGTACGCGCACCCGCCAAGCGCGGGGCGGCTTCAGTCGTCGCTTCCGACACCGCGATCGGGGCGGTGCGGCGCCCGGCTGCGGTTCAAGACCGGCGAACCCCTAGACCGTCTCCGGGGCCTTCTCCAGCCGGCCCGCCTCCCACTGCGCGGCGACCTCGGCATCGGCCAACACGGAGTGGAGGATCTGCTCGACCTCCCGCTGCACCGGCTCGCTCACCGCCACGGCCAAGACGCGCGCCGTGCGCGCGAGCTCGCCGATCACCACGTGCTGATCGTGCGACAGCTTCCGCAGCTGCCCGGCGTCCAGCGTCCTGTGCGCGGCACGCAGCGCTTCACCGAGCTGGACGAGACCTTGCGCCTCTTTCGGCCGCTGGCGGGCCAGCAGGCCTGCTGTCCACGCCGCGACCGTCGGCTTGCGCAGCGCTCCGATGGCCGCGGCGAGCGGTTTGTCCCCGGCCTTGCGGGCCTGGGCTACGTACGCGTCCCGGGCCGCGGTGAACTCCGCCGGCCTCAGCCCGTACAGCTCCAGCTCCAGCGTCTCCACATCCGAAGTGGATGGGTTCGCAGATTGTCGGGAGCCCGCAGTCGGGAACTTGCGGCCTTCGCGGGCATGTGAGCTGCCTTGCGGACGGGTTGGTCGGTCTCCGTGACTGGCGTGATCCCTGTGGGTGCGGTTGCTCATTGCTTTCACTGTCCTTGCTGGGGCCCGCGAGCACCGAGAAGGCACGCCCAAGGGCCTCTGTCCGCCAGGGCGAGAGGGTGCACAGGATTCGTGCAGGTCGCACCGTGGCGGTCAGTCATCTTGGTCGGACGAGTCAGTAGGGAAGAAGGGCGTTGAGCGTCGTCTGAAAACCCCTTGCTCCCCTTTCCGCCTGCTTGGTGGGATGCAGGGGATTCGACAGCGGAAGGGGACAGCTTGGCGGTGTTCGGGTGTGCGGGCTGCGGTGGGGTTCTGACGGCGGCGGTGTCGGAGGTGGCGTTGCCGATCCACCTCGCCGACACCCACTGGGAGAAGCTCCACCCGCCACTACTGGAGGCCGGGTCCTACACCGTCGACCCCGCACCGTACGGGCCGCCGTGGCGGCAGTGGGACGAGGTCGGGGCGGGCGAGGCCGCGGAACGGGGACGCTTCGCGCCGTTCGGCGCACTGTCCGACGGGCCGTCGGACACCGTTCTCCTTGCGCCCGGCGACATGCGTAACACCAGGCTGATCCTCGAACGGGCCGATGGCTACTGCATGGGGATCGACGGGAGGGACGGGCCCAACCTTGCCTGTCTGGGCTGCGATCTGCCGGTGGGAACGAGGATGGACGACTGCGGGTGCTGGCAGGTCGTCCGGCTCGTCCCGCAGGCAGTGGTGCGGCTGCCCGGCCCGCCGGAGCGACCGGTCATGGGTTGGGCAGAGCTGCTGACCACCGGCGCGCTGTGGCACCGGCTGAGCAAGTACCGGGACATCCCGGCGGGCGTGGCTCTCGCCCAGGTGGTGGTGGCCGCCGGGGGCGCGCCGGTCGAGGTGGCGCCCGGGCCGGTCGCGGAGCTCCTCGGCTGGGCACTTGGCGCGCTGCTGCCCGCTGGGGAAGGTGCGAAGCGGTTGGACCTGGCTGGGCCGGGGTTCGGCGAGCCGGCCGCCGACCTGGTGCTGGTGCCGGTCCATCCGCAGACCGGAAGCATGTGGCGGCCGCGCGCCGGGTCGGTGCCGGTACCAGTGGATGCCGCGCTCTGGGCCGAGCTCGCCTTCCCTCCGCACCGGACCCGGCTGCCGGTGGTCGGCGGGCTGCCGGCAGGCGTGGAGCGGGACGACCCGCTGCCGCCGTATCCGTGGTACCCGTTCCAGCCGTCCAGGGAGGCGTTCCGGTACACGCTCGCGCGGATGCCCGCCGTCAGGGAACCGTGGCTACGGGCAATCTACGACCGAGGATTCTGACCCGTCAGGGGCAGTGCGGGCCCAGACGCTCGCCGTAGCCGGTGTAGTCATGGACCGAGTCGCGGCTGGAACCGGGACGCCCCTGATTGTTGGTTGCCAACGATGACCCCCGGCATTCTCAAACGACGTGGCACGGACGGCAGCCGAGGTTCAGTAGGCCGGCTCAGCCGTCCTGCTCATCGGCAAAGCTGTCCGTGTCTCCCAAAGACAGTGCTGCGGTTGGTAGTGCTTCCTCGGTCAGCAGGCCCCAACCAAGGTGCGCGCTGAGGAACGCGGCGACCTCCTCCGCATCTGTGCAGTCCGCGGGCAGATCACCTGGCCGGGGCTGGTAGAGATCCAGCAGTTCATCCCGCAGCCGAGCATCCAGAACCGGTGCCTGGTAGCAGTCGATGGTCCCTCGGTAGAACAGCCAGTCGGAGATCCGTACGGCAGGGCATCGGCCGGACTGCGGCACGTCCGCCAGATGGCTGTCCTGCCAGGAGCCAACGTAGACGTAGTCCGCCTGTTTCAACGCTCCGTCGAGGGTTGGGGTGGGACGGTCCTTCAGGTTCCAGTAGGTACGAGCTTCGGATTCAGGTATCGGTTTCGGCACCGCGGCAAGCCAGAGGCGATATTCGAGCATCGAAGCAGCGTGACAGACCATCTCACCCGGACTGACCTTGCGAACAGCCACCGTGAACGCGAAAGACTGCGAATCTGCCAACTGGTATGCAACGGGACAAGCACGACGGGACCCTGTCGCCACCTCTGACGCACAGCCCGGCCAACTAAGAGGTTCTGACCGCGCTTTCGTGATGGCTCCGCCTGCCTCCGACTCCTGCGCCCCATTCCGCGCCGGGGCCATGCGCTGCTCAGGCGGTGCCACAGCGGCTGCCGGGCCTGGACGAGGGTCGCCCCCTGGCGTAGTCATCACGGAAGAGCGGTCAGAACCAACTGGAACGCTCAGTCACACGAACGGTGTGACTGATTCCCAATCGTTCTTGTCAAGGTCACGGTGTCCTGTGCGGACCTTGAGAGGGGCTGAGCGGCGGAGTGGGCCGGCAGCATCGAACTCCGTTGTCAGAGGTCTGTTGGACAATCCGTTCCGTCAGCCTGCACCGCAGCAGGGAGACCCGCAGCGGCAGCAGGCTCGGTGCAGGTCTGAAGGGCATGAGGAGGACGGGTTGGAAGACCAACGGGCAGCGGATGATCTCACCCCGTGCCTTGATGAACTGGTGGCCGGACTCTCGGATCCGAATTGCGATCTCGACGACCTTGCAGAGATCGAAGAGGAGCTCGTAGCCGCCCGGCGGCGGGATCTGATTCCGTACCTGGAACAACATCTCGCGGCAGCCGTGGAAGCGGGCAACTGGTACGCCCGTCATGTGCTCGCCCGGATTCTGGCGAAGACCGCCGGCCGCATGTCGCTTGCCGCCCTGCTGCGGGCCTACTCCCGCAATCTGGGTGACGACCAGGACTCCCTCTCAACGACGCTCTCTGTGCTCGCGCAAGAGGACCCCGCCGCCGCGCGCGAAACCCTCCTGCCATGCGCCGTTGGCAACGATGAAGACCTTCGCAGGGCGGCAATCTGGCTGCTTGGCTTCGTCCCCGAACCAGCCGATCTCGACCTGCTGGCCCACGCCGCAAAGGACTCAGACGAAGGAATCCGCAACGCGGCCGTGGGCACACTCGGCAGCCACGGGAAGGAGCCCGCGGCCATCGACCTGCTGGACGACCCTTCCTCACAGGTGCGAATCTCCGCCCTCAGCTCCTTCGGCTTCCTTCAGCAACCCAGAACCCTGCCGAAGATCCGCTTGCTCGCGAACGACCGCAGCCCCCGCGTTCGAGCCTGGGTCGCGATCGCCTTGGGCCGCTTTCCCACCATGGAGCCCGCAGACCCCGCGACCTCAGCCTTGCTCGACCAACTGGCAGCAGACGCCGACCCGTACGTTCGTGACCAGGCAGCCGAAGCCCGTCAGCGCAAGCCCCTCCGCAGTTAACGATCACTGCAACCGTGCTGGGGAATGACGAGCGGCCTAAAGGCTGTCCCGTGACCATCCGGGCTACTCCCTAGAGCTCAGCGACCTCGTGAGGCGGGAGACTAGGGATCAGCCCGGGAAGGCTGGGGCTAGATTCTTCGCATGTCTTCGCATCTCAGTCATGGCGCTTCGGGAGCACTGCGGCGCTTCGCCGGATGGCTTGCTCGAGGGTCGGTGGGCCATCCGATGCTGGAAGGAATCGATTACTGGGAAGAGCTGCGGGAGTCGCCCTCCCAGATGGAGATCTGCGTCGCGATCTTCGCCAACGTCCTCGAACTGGACGATCAGGGCGAACCGGTCAATGAGAAGTACGCGGAGCGCCGGGCTGCGGCCTGGCTCTACCGATACTGCACCGGGAAGCTGCCTCAAGGGGAGCCGGACATCGAGCCCTGGGAGTGCCAACTTCATTGACCGCTACCGTGCGATGCCATGCCATTCGAGTGAGGCAAGGCCCGCCCGTGACCCCGCTCCCCTGCATGGTGGGGCTATCCGGTGAGGGTGAGGTTGTACGGACGGCCGATGCCGTGCACCGCGTGATGCACGCCTTCGCTTCTCAGGCGGCAGTCGCGCAGGATCTTCCAGGTCTTCATCCGGGCGAAGGCATGCTCGACGCGGGCACGGACCAGCTTGTGGGACTTGTTGTGTGCCTGTTTCCAGTCGGGCAGATCCTCCCCCTTGCGGCGGCGGTGCGGCATCACGAGCCCGGTACCCGGGTAGCCGCCATCGGCGATGGTCATCGTGTTGCCGACGGCAACCTTCGCACCGGACTCCGCCCAGGCCCGGCAGTCGTTGCGATTGCCCGGCAGCGGCCGGCCGACCACCACCCTGTGGGACCGGCTGACCCCGAAGAGGTGAGGACGCAGGGGTGAGGGTGCAGCGGTGACCGCCCGGCCGTCTGTGTGCAAGACGGCCCGGCCGTGGCGTGGTGCGGGGAGGGGCCGGGCCGCCGGGGCTAGCCTCGGCGGCCGGACGACCTGGACAGGTAGGTGTGCCGTGCCCCGTTCCGCAGTTCCCGAATCCCCGCGTACGAACCGTACGGGCCGTAGCGGCCGCTGGGCCGGCTCCGTCCTGGTCCTGCTGGCGCTGTGCGCGATCGGGCTGGCCCCGGCTGGTACGGCAGCCGCCTCCGACCCGGAACCCGGGGGCGGGGGCGGGGGCGGGGGCAGCCCGCTGTACGTCTCCGACTACGGCAACAACCGGGTGCTGCGGGTGGCCCGCCGCGGCGGCCAGGACGTGGTCCCCGCCGTGGGCCTGGTCCGGCCCACGGGCATGGTGGTCGACGCCGCGGGCGACCTCTACGTGGCGGACACCGGGAACAACCGGGTCGTACGGATCCCCGCCGACGGCGGCCCCCAGGTTACCGTCGCGACGGACGGGCTCTCCCGCCCCCTCGGGCTGGCACTGGACGCCGAGGGCGACCTGTACATCGCCGACAGCTTCAACGACCGGGTCGTAGAGGTACCCGCGGACGGCAGCGGGCAGCGCACCGTACCCACCGTGGGACTCCTCCACCCCTGGGGCCTCGCCTTCGACTCCGCGGGCTCCCTCTACGTCACCGACTTCGTGAACGACCGCGTCGTCACCCTCCCCGCCGGAGGCGGCGCGCAGCGCACCCTTCCCTTCACGGGGCTCTCCCAGCCGGCGGGCATCGTCCTCGACCCGGCGGGCAACCTCTACGTCTCCGACACCGGCAACAGCCGTGTGGTGAGGCTGGCGGCCAGCGGCTCCGGCCAGAGCACGGTCCCCGCGTCCGGTCTCAACGACCCGCTGGGCCTGGCCCTCGACGGGAGGGGCCGCCTCTACATCGCGGATGCCTTCAACAACCGGGTGGTCCGCCTCGCCCCCGACGGCAGCGGCCAGACGCCCCTCCCCGTCACGGGCCTGAACACCCCGACGGGCCTGGCGATCCCGCCCACCCGCACCCTCCCGGCGGGTACCCATCGTGAGGGACGGTCCTAGGAGCTTTGCGCCTCGGCGCCGACCGCCGGGTGGACCAGTGCCGCACGCAGCTCGCGGGTCAGGGAGTCGGCCCGGTCCGCCAGGTCCGGGTCTGCGATCGTCACCCTGCCGAAGCTGCCCTTGTCGCCCCACAGACACGTGGTGTTGCGGTAGCCGTCAGCGGCGGTGATCTCCACGCACTCCAGCCTGCCTCCGGGCGGCCGCGCCTCCGGCTTCCAGGTCCTGACCGTCGCACCGACGCTCTCGGCGCCGGCTCGCGCGGCATCCGCGAACGAGGTCAGCATGCGCGGGGACATGTCGTGCCAGTCACCCGCCATTCCGTAGATGCCGATGCGCCCCTCATTGGCCGTCGGGTCGCCGTACACCTCTGTGAAGGCCTTGGAGTCCCCCGGGACTGCAACGGCGGCCTCCGCCAACGTCTGGTTGAGCGGCGAGTTCCACACGCGCTTCATGCCCTGGAACGAGTCAGGGCTGACGACCTGGTAGCACGGATACGCGGTGTACTTCGCGTACGACCACACCCCGGCCCCCACCAAGCTGCTCAGCGCCACCGCCGCCCCGGCCAGGCCGAATGCCAGCTCGCGGGACGAATGCGGCGGTACGGACGCCAGCTCGGGCAGCCGCGCTTCCTGCGGCACCGGATGTGCGGCAGCGGCCAGCTCGCCCCGGCGCCGGGCGCCGCGCAGCACCCTGCCGAGCCAGAAGGGCCGTGCTCCGTAGGCAGCGATCCCGGCCCACCACACCCACGGGCCACGCGCAGGGCCTCGGGCGAGTCGGGGGCCGGTTCGGCCACCCGCGCAGCGAGGGCGGGGCCCCGGGTCTTGCGGGCCGGGCGGTCCTGGAAGTCGCTGCGCAGGCAGAGTTCCGCGTACCCGGCGAGCAGCCCCAGGTGGTCGGGGAACACCTCAAGAGCGTCCCGGTAGACCTCTTCGGCGCGGTCGTCCTCGTCGTCGTCCTGAGCCGCGTGCGCGAGCGCGAGGAGCAGCGACAGCTCGGCGCCGGGGGCCCGTACGCCTTCAGTCCCGTTCGGGCCGCCTGCCGGACCGCGCCCCACCGCCGCGCGGTGAGTAGCGCCCGGCCCTCGGCGCGGGCACCTTCGGCGCCTCGGCCCGCCGCGGCGATTTGCGTCCGCGATTTCCTGTGCGGTGGACGTGGTCCCCGACGCCCGCCTCTACCCGCGGGCGCGCGGCCGATACGTCGCCGCGAACAGCCTCCCGGCGCGCAGCCGGGCCCTGCTGGAGCGTGCCTCCACCCTGGTGACGAGTGACGGCACGTCACCAACCGCGCAAGTAGCTTGGAAACAAAGGAAAATGGACGAATTACTTCCAGATATTTCTCTTTCCGAACGATCTCTCGAAATGGCACGATCAACTCGACACACGCCACCCCCTGCACCGCCTTCGATCGAAAGTGTGACCGTCAGCAGATGCGCATATCTCTACGCGTGGCACGCCGCACCGCCGGTGCCGCCACGCTCTCCTTGGCCACCGCCCTTACCGGGCTCGTCTTCCCCAGTACCGCTCAGGCCGCCGTGACCTGCGCGTCCGGCGTGTGGAAGGCCGAGTACTTCGCCAACATCACCCTCACGGGAATCCCGAAGGCCACCGCCTGCGATACCTCCATCGCCGAGAATTACGGCCTCGGCTCCCCCGCCGGCGTCGCGTTGCCGACGGACAACTTCGGAGTCCGCTGGAGCACCACGCGCAACTTCGGTTCCGGCGGCCCCTTCGACCTCAACGTCGCCGTCCAGGACGGTGCCCGCGTCTACCTCGACGGCGAGCGCAAGATCGACATGTGGCGCAATGTCACCTCGACTCAGAAGGGGACGCTCCGGCTGACCGTCCCGCGCGGAATCCACACCCTGCGCGTGGACTTCGCCGCCGTCACCGGCGCCGCCGATGTCTCCTTCGGCTATGCCCCGGTCATCGGCGCGGCCTACGACAAGGTCGCCCCCCTGGCCCCGGCCGGCCTGAAGGCCACCTACGCGGCGTCCACCCTGAAGTCGACGCTGAGCTGGTCGCGCAACTACGAGATGGACCTGGCCGGCTACCGCCTCTACCGCCGCACGGGCAGCGCCGGCACCTGGAGCCAGCTGAACACCACCACCCTCACCGGCACCACGTACACGGACACGCCCCCGGCCACGGGCGACACGTACGAGTACACGCTCCGCGCCCTCGACCGCTCCGGCAACCTGTCCCCGCTGTCGCCCCTTGCACGCGCCGTCAGCGCCGACAAGACGCCCCCCGGCGTCCCCGCCGGCCTCAAGGCCACGTACGACGCCGCCGGCGCCGGCGCCCGGCTCTCCTGGTCCGCGGTGAGCGGGGCGAGCGCCTACGAGGTGCAGCGGGCCCCCGCGTCCGCAGGCCCGTACGCCGCCGTCGGCACGCCCGCGACCGCCACCGAGACGATGGACCCGAGCGCCGCCCCGGCCACGACCTACTACTACCGCGTGCGCGCCCGCGACGCCGCGGCCAACACTTCCGCGTACTCCGCGCCCGTCCGGCTCGACGTGCCCGAGGCCAAGCCCCTGGCGCCGACCGGCATGGCCGCCAGCGGCACGCTCGACTACAACACCATCGGCTGGACGTACACCGCCGATGCCTCCCACCGGTTCCACGTCTACGCCGCCGACGCGGCCACCGGCCCGTGGACCCGCCTGACCGACAGCCCGGTCCCCAACGCCCTGTACAACGACGCCACGGCCATCGCCGGCCAGGTGCGTTACTACCACGTCCGGACGGTCACGCCGCTCGGCACGGAATCGGGCCCGTCGGCAACGGTCTCGGCCACCCGCGTCCGCGACACCACCCCGCCGCCCATGCCGCGCAACCTCAGCGCGTACAACGCGACGGACGGGGTGCACCTGTCCTGGAACCCCAACACCGGTGACGACACGAACCACTACGTCGTCATGCGCAAGCAGGCGCTCACCGAAGCCGGATGGGAGCAGATCGCCGCCGTGTGGGGCGACTCGTACGCGGACACCAGCACCCCGGAAGGCGTGCAGTACGGCTACACCGTCCTCGCCGTCGACGAGGTCGGCAACGTCTCCCGCATGCCCGAACCCGGCTACGGCACCGTCTACGGCAAGCGCCTGCCGGTCTACCCGATCCCGGACGCACCCGCCTCGCTGACCGCCACCACGGACAACGGCAAGGTCAAGCTGGAGTGGACCCCGAGCACGGCGACCGACCTGTCCGGGTACTACGTCTACCGCACGACCGGCACGGACCCCGCACAGGCCTCCGACATCTCCCCGCTCGTCACCGGGACGACCTTCACCGACCAGAACCCGCCCGCCGGGAGGACCTGGCGCTACGTGGTCCGCGCGGTCAGCACGCAGGGCAAGTGGTCCGACTACTCGCCGATGGCCGAGGCCGTCGTCCCCTGCCCGGTACTGACCGCACCTCCCACTCCCCGCATCACCGGGACCGCAGTCGACGAGGGCCCCGCCGTCCGGATCGTCTGGGAGACCGGCACATGCGACCAGGGCATGACCGTCTCGTACAACGTGTACCGGTCCATGTCCCACACGGGCGTCTACGCCCCTGAGAACCGCATCGCCTCGGGCATCAGGGAAGCCATCTACAGGGACCCCGGCCCCTTCACGCCGCTGCGCTATTACTACTACGTGGTCACCGCCGTGGCCGCCGACGGCACCGAATCGGCACCGCAGACCTACCCCATCAGCATCCCGATCCCGGGCTGAGGCCCCTGACACCCCTGATACCCCGTGAGGCCCCCGCCGCCCGAACAGCGCAGCTCCGAAACGGCGGGGGCCTCCCTGTCAGCCGTAACCGGCTGGCCCGCGACGGCAGTCGATTTGGAGTGAAGAACAATCCTCACGCCGAACGCCCCGACTCAGAAGTGGGCGACCGCTCTGATGACCCCTGCTGGTCCTGGCGAACCGCAAACTCGCCTGCTGACGGACCACTTGCCGGGAGCCATGGGCCCCGACCGGCACGAGCACTCGGTCGGAAGCGTGGGGTCAGTGCCGTAGGGTGGTGTTCACCGACGCGGGGTGGAGCAGCTCGGTAGCTCGCTGGGCTCATAACCCAGAGGTCGCAGGTTCAAATCCTGTCCCCGCTACCAACGCAACAGCCCCCTCGACCACCAAGTCGAGGGGGCTGTGCGCATTCAACGCCCGCGTGTGCCGTGGAGACGGCCGGGTGCATGCGAATCGGACGGTTCTACTCGCCGGGCCGTACCTTCACGATCTTGATGTTCGTGGCGCCCTCCGCCTCGAGATCTGCTGTGCGGTGTTCGGCGCTGAGCTGGTCGTAGTTCACCGCGGACGCCATGGCCTTTCCGTCGCTCGCGCGTACCCACTTCACCCGGTAGTTGATCATCGGTACGCCCCCTCGTCCGCTCCGCACTCGTTGGCCCAGATCAGCAGGCCGTTTCTGTGCATCCGGTACGGATATCCAGCCGCCCCAGATCGACCGGATCTCATCCAACAACTTCGGGTAGTGCTCTCCGTACGTGTTCAGCGCATGCCACACCGCATCCAGAGCTGCTTTGAGCGGGTCGGGTTCGGCAGCAGCGCGTACGGCGGGGAGAGCGTAATGCGGCTGTGAGATGGGCCCGCGGACCTGCGGTGTGCTGGCAGGGAACACGAGTTCGGTGTACACCATCGGTGCCTGGCTTCCCGGTAGCCGGTCAAGTCTGTAGCTCGTCTCCCCGTCGCTCTCTTCTGCGGTCTTGACCCACATCAACCCTGCCGGCGCCGGGGGAAAGTACCGCCCCCGCTGGGGCGGTACTGCCCCGAGAACATCCGGGCCCGGTTCGAGAGGGGTGGACTCCAGCGCCTCCCGCATCCTGGCCGCGTCGTCGAAAGGGGGCGGTAGCGGATGCCCCTGCGTCAACGCGGCGAGCGCCCCAGCGACCCACGGCACATCGGTCAGGCCCGCCACCTCGCAGGCCCGCTGAGCGGCGAGCACCGCCACGGCACGCTGGACGTCTGGATCCGCGGCGCCGAGGTCGTGGACCAGGTCGCTGTCGAAGTCGAGCAGCCCCAGGACGTTGCTCTCGCGGGCACGGCGCAGCGACTCACTCGGCAGTCTTCCGCCCCACCGCCACCTCTCGTAATGCAGCTGCGGATCCTCCGTGACCCCTACCCCATCTGAGACCAGCTTGTGCACAACGCCCCCCGTTCGAGACGGCCTCTGAAATCCTTATCGGATCTGCCGTCACGTCTCCCGCATCATGCCGCAGGCCACTGACACGCCCGGGACACGGGCCGGGGTGACGCTGCCGAGCGGTCGTTCATGTCCGGCCGCCGTGGCTCTCGCGTACGGTAACCGCCGCCCATCTACTGGCGCCGACTGGCTACGAGGCCATTCAGATCGGCTCGCCTTGACTAGTGCAGAGAAGTCATCAGCCGTGCGCGCGCTACGGCTCTCCGGGGGCAAGCCCCCTGTGCGTCCCCTGTCGTGCGGCGCGCGCCGAGTTGTTCCGCGTCTGAACGGTCCGGTTCCTGGCGGAGGCCGCAGTCGCGGCTCGACTCACCCGTCGAATCGCGGTCACTGGCCGGCTCAAGCCGCTATCCATGAACGCGCACGACGGTGACCACGGCATGTCTCGTGGTCCCCGCCAGGACTTCGACCACCAAGCCCTCGCTCGCCTTCTGATAGGGCTCGCCATCCGGGGTGTGGGCCACGGCGCCCCGGCCGGCGACCCACAAGAAGAGGGCCACTTGCACGGCAAGGGACGCGGTCAGCTGCTGGGAGCGGGCCACCTGATCGCCGGGCAACCGGACGACCAGGTGACGGGGGCGCGCTGCGGTACCGATGAAGCCGACGGCGTTGATGGGGATTCTTGAAAACTTCAAGAATCCCCATCAACGGTCCCCGGCAGGATGTGCCCCGGCTGGATGCCGAGGAGGAAGGACCGCAGCTCGGGGCTCTCACATGCCCTTGCTGACAGGTACGCCTCTCCTCCACGCGAACGTTCGATCTCCGCAGCCTTGATCTCCCGGCCCAGGCCGAAGAGTTGCGAAGGGCGGCGCTGCGAAGCAGGGAGACCTCGTGCGCGGGGAGCCGTCCGACCTCGGAGTGCTGCTGCTCCTGCGGATCCGCGAGGTTCACAAGGACATCCGATCCATCGAACCCGACGACCCTCACTCTCCTCACAGGACCTGGCTGGAGGCGGTTGATCAAAGACCGAAGGCGCGGATCGGGGGCCGGGCCAGACAAACAAAGGTCGAGCCGCCAAATGAACCTCAGGCGAGTGCCAGGGGAGGTTCTTGTCCCGTCTCACCGGACTTTGACTTGTCTCAGCGAAGCTTGACGAACCAGCGATCCGTCTCAGCGAAGCTTGGCCGGTGCGGGCCCAGCCACGCAGGCCCAAGGCGAGCTGCTCGGCTGCGTCGGCTGAACCGTGACGTGATCAGGGGTGGGACCCAGCTGCGCTCCGGTACTCGACGAGGATCGGACTTTCGGTGACGTGTAGCTCTGTACCTTGCTGGGTCTCCTGACGGCGGCCGTCCAGGTGCCGCACGCGGTAGGCGCCGGGCTGAGAGGTCATGACAGCTTCTCCCGAGTCGGCCCAGACGATTGCTGCGGGCTCGTCGTCACCGTGGCTGGTGGATAGCAGGAATCGGCATTGCCACACGTTCGCAGGCAGGTTGTCGGGAAGGCCGTGTCCGCAGGAGGTGATGCGGGCTCCGTGCAGCCACCGTTGCAGCTCCTCGACGAAGAGCGCGGAGCGGGTCGGTGCACCGCCGTCGGCCTGTAGCACGATGGGGATCTTGGTTCCGCCCCAGTTGTAGAAGTACATCCGCTCGTACCGGGTGTAGAGGCCTATCAGGTAGAAGCGCACCGCGTAGTTGTTTGCCTGTTCCTCGGACAGTGGGGCCGACGTAGCGATCCGGTGGGCGGCGCCGGTATTCCAAATCCGCAGATGGAACCCGGCTTGATGGAACGCGCGTTCGACTATTCCTGCGAGTTCCACGAGGGTCTCCGGCTTGTCTCCGAAGTCTCTTTGGTGCAGTTTGACGGCCGCGACGTCGCAGTGCTCGTAGCCGCCCGCTGCGGCGAATTGCGACAGGTAGGTCCGCGATTCCTGCTGCCACAGCTCTCCGATGCCAGGACAGACGACGGTGGCCTGCGGGTCGGCGCGCTTGATGATGCGACTGGCTCGTTTCGCCATGTCTGCCAGAGTCTGAGGGCTGCCGGTGAAGAACTTCGGTGAGGGGGCGAGGTTCCACAGTTCATAGGCTTCAATCCGACCTCGGTAACGCGTTGCGACCGCCTGGACGTATGTGTCCCAATCCGCCAGGTCGTCGGGCGGCGAGGCTCTCGACCCGTCGTCGTAGGCCGTCTTGGGGCCGTCCGGACTGGCCCAGGACGGGGTCCCACCGAAAGTGAAC
The DNA here is from genome assembly GCF_036127095.1 of Streptomyces sp. NBC_00335. Taxonomy (GTDB): domain Bacteria; phylum Actinomycetota; class Actinomycetes; order Streptomycetales; family Streptomycetaceae; genus Streptomyces. The sequence continues at coordinate 8,672,132 of NZ_CP108006.1, read as the reverse complement.
AACACCGGAAGGGCTGCCTGGTTGGCACCCCCGACCAGCCGGTCCAGGGCTGCCCAGTCGAACGCGGCACGCTGCGGCTCCAGCAGACTCCAGCGGGTCCCGCTGTCCCACAGACGCACCGCTCCGACGTGGAACGCCGGCATGGTGCCCGTCGAACTATTCATGGTCACGCCGAACAGCGTTGCAGGAACAGGTCGCGGCGCCTGCTGCCAGCTCGGCCCCGGAATCCACTGTTCCTCGGCCGCTCGGTCACCAGCAGGTCGCCCGCCGCTCGCGGTCAGCATCAGGGACGAGAGCAGCAGGAGGAACACTGCCCAAGTCAACTGCCGACTCATCGGCGTGGTGAGCGCTCGGCGAGCCAGGGGAGGAGGTGCGGAAGAGCCTGTAGGCGCCGCCTGTGTGCCGGCATCTGGCGCGGCCGCTGTCAGCGCACCGGCGGCACGCTGCTCGTCGGCCTGCTGCCAGAGCCGGTGCAGCTCGTTCAGCTCCTCCCTCGTAGCCCCGCAGGCTCTTCCGATGCGCTCGGCCATGCCGAAGCTGTCCGGCACCGTGTGCCCCCGGCAGTACCGGTGCAGAGTTGACGTGCTCACACCGCAACGCCCTGCGAGCGCGGCGTAACTGAGGCCGCTCCGCTTCTTCAGTACTTCCAGCAGATCGGACAGACCCTGTGTGGCAGGAAAGTCCATGGCGTTCCATCCCCCCGTATTCGCGCAGGTCAGCGCGCGATTTTCATCCCAACTGGCGAGCGGGACGCCGGGCTCTGGCCCTGCTGTAGCTCATCCGTCACGATCAGCATGTCCCACCTGATCCGGGCCGCGTCCATCAACGGTACGGCCCATCAAGGAAGCAGAGAACATGTCACTTCGATCACCGATCCGAACGATAACCCGCGTAGGTGTCGCGCTCGGTTTGGCGCTGACTGGCCTCGTCGCCGTGGCCCCTGCTTCACAAGCCGACGATGGGTGGTGCACCAGTCCGATGTGTTCCGAGACCTTCAACAAGTCGGGGGATTCGGTCTATGTCGCGCGCAGCTGGTGCGGCGACCAGGAATGGCTGGCCCAGAACGCCCCGCCGTGCGGTGACAGGAACGGCGACTACTGGCTGCAAAAAGGTCAGGGCACCAACCCGAACCAGGACTGGGACGCGTTCCGCGTCGACGTGGGCTGGTGTTACACCTTCCAGACCCAGTCCTATCTGTGGGGCTGGTACAACAAGGAGGTTGTCGACCGGCGCGGCAAGCCCACGGCCGAGTGGGTGCGGGTCCACGACGACGAGACCACCTTCGTGCTTTCCCAGGGCACAACGCACTGCTGACCCCGCATCACGTGGCCTGCCACAGGGTGCGGGCGATGTGTTCGGTGCCGCGCGGTGTGCGGGGGCCGGGAGGGGTGTGCCAGCCGGGGCACGGGCGCCGCTCGGCGCTGTCCTTCCAGCCGGCGCCGCGCAGGAAGGCACCGGACTTCCCGTCCTGGGTGTAGGCGATCGGCCGTCGATATCCGAGGGCCTTGTGGCCCGCCAGGCCTCCTCGCAGAGAAGGGAGTTGGCGTGGCGGTCCCCGTCGATGGCGGTGCGGGGAACTTCCAGGGTGGCGCCATCGTCGAGGTGACGGGCGACGAGCCGCCCGGCGATGGCGTCGGCGCGCAAGGCGCCGTCCCCACACCCAGGCCGTCCTCGCCCTCGCCCGCCGCCGGGTCAATGTCCTCTGGGCCCTCCCCCGCGACGGACGGTGCCACGAGCTCGTCCCACCGGCTGCCCTCGCGGTTTGACAGACAGCATGAGGAATCGGTGAGACAAGTCAAAGTCCGGTGAGACGGAACAGTTCTTCACCACAGGGTCGAAGGCCTGCCGTCGGGGTCCAGGCCGTGGGGCCACAGCGTGATGGCGGTGCCGGTCGTCGTTCCCCGGCCCCGTGCGCATCCAGGCGAACGGCTTCAGTACCGGCGGCTGGCCCGCGTCGGCCGCGAGGCGTGCGAAGCGTTCGGCCCCCGCCCGGTCTCCGGCGGAGTCCCGCATCTGCGCCAACTGCGCCAGGGCTCCGGTCTGCCCGGCATGGGCGGCCCGCTTCAGCAGAGCCTCGGCGCCATCGGTGTCACATCCCTTCTCCCACCGCCGGGCCACCTCGAAGCCGACCGGATCAGACTGCTCCTCCGGCTTCCTCTGGCCGCCCACCTCAGTGGCCAGGACCGCCAGGCGGAGGCCCTCTCCGAGGTGCAGCGTGCCGACGTGCTGCGCCGCAGCTTGTCCCAGGGGGACTACCGGCCGGCGACCGGCGCTGTCGATCGGGCCGCAGCGACGGCACTCTTCGGGCTGGGCCGTGCCACCGAGGCCCGGCCGCGGGGCTGCGACCGCGTACGACGACTGCCTGGCGCTCTTCGGCCCGAAGGACTACTGCACCGGAAAGGCCAAGGCACTCCTCGACCGCATCGACGGGGGTTGAGCAGGCGGGTCACGGCGGCATCGGCGTACGCGGGGGTTCAGAACCTGATCCTGATTCCCTGAGTCGGGCCGAGTCCGTAGCCTGATATCAGGTCACCCCGGGGCCGGAGTGATCCTGAACAACCCGCGAATGATCAAGGGTCCTGGACCTGGCGCCCGCCCTCGCCGGCCTCCGTGTGAAGTTCACCGCGGTGACCGGCCCTCGGAGCTCACGTGCCTCATACGGCCCAGGGGTTCCGTTCGTGGAACCCCGGTGTCCCCCGTGGCCGGTCACCAGCCGTGTTCGGTCAGCCCGTCGGCGTTCTTGAGGTAGCCGTACAGGCCGGCGGCCGGGTACTCGATGATGTCTTCGGGCAGGGCGTCGACGGGGAACCACGTAAGGGCGAGGCACTTCTCGGGCTCGCGGTTGACCGGCTCGCCCTCCCACTCGGTGGCGAGGAAGAAGAGGCCGATTCGTTCGACCGCCTCGCTCTGCCTGTGGTGCACGGTGTGTACGAGGCGCAGGTGCTCGGGGTCGACCTCTACGCCGGTCTCCTCGCGGAGTTCGCGGGCGGCGCCGACGGTGAGGGACTCGCCCTGGTCGAGCTTGCCGGAGGGGGCGTGCCAGCGGCCGTGGCCGTACGGTCCTCCGCGCTGCGACAACAGGATCATGTCGCCGTCGCGCAGGATCACGTGGGTGTCGATGACGGGGGTTGCGGGTCTGGGGCTCATGGGTTCGGGGTCACCGTGTGCTCGTCGGGTCTGGTGGGGCTGGAGCTTGGGTCGGTACTGGGGCGCTGTGGACGGTACTCCCGTCCGGGGGAAGAGCGTCGGCGATTCGGCGCGCTACGTCCTTGGGGGTGGTCGTGGTCGAGTCGATGACGAGCACCCGTACGCCCATGGCCGTGAGGGTCCGCGCCGCCTCTCCGTACAGCTCGATCTCGCGCCTCGGGGCGTCCGGGTCGAGGTGGAAGCGGTGACGGATGCCGCGGGCGGCGAGGCGGGCGGCGATCACGGCCGGCTCGGCGGTGAGGATCACGGAGAGGTCGGGCAGCAGGACCTCGCGGTGCAGGTCGAGCACGAACTGTTCGAAGACGCCGTCCAGGCGCTGGAGCACCAGGGAGGAGGCGAGGTACCGGTCGGATAGGACGGTGAAACCGGCTTCGCACATCGGGAGCAGCTCGTTGTGGACGTGCTCGTAGCGGTTGGCCGCGACGAGGCAGGCGAGGGCGTGGCCGTTGAGGAACGAGGCGCTCGTGCGGGTGAACTGGCCGAGGGAGCTGTGCGTCGGCTCGCAGGTGCGGTGGACGAGCCGGCCCTCGTTGCGGAGGTGGCGGTCGAGTTCTTCCAGGGTGGCCGTACGCGATGCCGACGTTGAAGCGGGCCCGGGCAGCGGTGTCCTCCTGGTCCTGGTCACAGCCCGGGAACGTCCAGAGCGCGCGACGCTCGGGATGCACGGGATGCACGGGTGCTGCGCCCTCCCGCCCCTGCCTGCCGGCGTACATTTCCCTCCTCTCCCCTCCCTCCTCTCCGTGCTCACGAAGCGGCTTCCGCGTTCCGCCGGAGTGACTCCCGCAGGAGGACGGGGTCCGTGAGGGCAGTCTGCCAGCCTGGCTCCTGCACCCATGTCCCCGTACGCCGCTGCCTGCCACCGGGCTTGGAGGCCACCAGCCACCACCCTTCCCCGAGTGCCGTGGTGCCCGGTACGTCCCATCGCGCGGCGGTGCCGACGGGCGTGAAGAGGTAGCACCGGTCCACCGCGAGGTCCGCCAGGATCGCGGAGTCCTCCAGCAGCCCGTACGGGGCCAGGTCCTGGGCCACGGCCTGCAGTTGCCGGTACGGCAGGGCCACGGCGTCCCACAGCCGCCCCGCCGGAAGCAAGGCGACGCCGAGCACGTCGTCCCACTCCCGCCAGACCTGGGCGGGGTGGAGGTGACTGCGGGCGGCCCAGTGCGCTCCGAGGTTCGCGGGTTCCACATCCAGCACGGCTGCCTCCGTTGGGCGGGGGTCACTGGGAACGTACGCACGGATGGGGGAAGGGGATCCGTGCATCACCAGTAACTCCCGCCGGTCGGGGGAGGGCCATGACGAACCCATGGCGGGCTGCTCGCACCGGTACTGACGACTTGGCTGTGGCTTGACCTGACGTCCGGGGTTGGCCGCCTCTACCGTGGCTCGTATGGCACAGCCCAGGAACGAGCCGCTGGCAGCGTGGATGCGCGGACACGAGCTCACCGCCGCCGCGCTGGCGGAGCTGGTCAACGATGCCCTGGCCGGGATCACCGGCCGCCCCGGGGCCACGAGCGAACGTACGGTCTTCCGCTGGCTGTCGGGTGAGAACCGGTGGCCCCACGCCCGGTTGCGCCGGGCTCTGGAAGCGGTGGCGGGAGCACCCGTCACGGAACTCGGATTCGTCCCCCGGCGTTCGGCCGGCTCAGTCGGCTCGACTGTGTCCGGTCCGGCCGGGTCCGGCTCGACCGGGGCCGACCAGGAGCAGGAGATGCCCGTGCTGCGCCGAACCTTCCTCGCCGCTGCGGCGGCCGGTGCGGCCGCGGCCACCGGCCCTTCCACGAACCCGCCCACCATCGGGGCGCGTCCGTCGGTCGGATCCGCCGACGTCATCCGCCTGCGCGACGGCCTGGACGCCCTGATGGCGGCCGACGACGCGGGAGGCGGCAGCTCCGACCTGGAACGGGCCGCCCTCGCCGGCGCTCGTGAGGCCCTCGCGCTGCAGCAGGGCGCCGCCACCGGCCGTACCCGGCAGCGCCTGTTCTCCGTCGCGGCGAACTACACCGCGACCGCGGCCTGGTCGTGCATCGACTCGCGCAGGCTCGGCCAGGCCGAGGCGCACCTGAACACGGCCCTGCGACTGGCGGGCCTGGCTCAGGATCCCGAGGCCACGATGCGGGTGTGGAACTCGAACGCCATGCTCGCCCACCAGCGCGGCCGCCACGCCGACGCCGTCGCGGCCGCCCAGGCCACGCAGTCGACCGCCGTCAGCCGGCGCGACCCCTTCTACGCATCCCTCGCGCACGCCCGTACCGCGGTCAGCCACTCCAACCGCGGTGAGCGCCAGAGCGCCCTGCGCAGCCTCGGCCACGCGGGCGAGGCCCTCACCAAGGCACCCGACACGAACCGGCCCAGCTGGATCGCCTTCTACGGGCCCGCCGAACTCCACGCCCTGACCGCGATCGTCCGCGACCGCCTCGGCGACGCGGCGGAGGCCGAAGCCGCCTCCCACCGGGCCCTGTCCGTCCTGCCCCACCCCTTCCGCCGCAACCGGGCACTCGCCACGTCCCGCCTGGCCCTGGCCCAGCTCCACCAGGGCGACCTGGACCAGGCCTGCGCGACCACGGACACCGCGTTCCAACTCATGCGCGGCGCACCACTGCCGGGCCGTATGCGGACCCTCCTCGGCGACTTCCACCGAGACCTGTTCACCCTCGCTCCGTCGGCCACCGCCGCCCTCGACTGGGCCGACCGCTACCGCACCGAATGGAGCCACTCCGCGTGAGCGCAGCCGAAGACCACCGAACGGACGCCGACACGGCCCTCCACACCGACCACGGAGGTGCGTACCGCCTCGAACGCTTCGGCCACGCAGACCTCCACCGCATCCGCCAGACCCTCCTGGACGTCCACGACGACGCGTACGCCGAGGAGATGGACGACGAGTTCCACCAGCGGTTCGCCTGGTTCGTCGACCACTGGGGCGCCCACCCCGGCTTCGTATGCGTGATCGCCTACGAGGGCGAGGATCCGGCGGATCCGGTCGGGTTCTCCTACGGAGCCCCGTCCAACCCGGGCCGCGAATGGTGGCGCGACCATCTCGACCCCGCGCCCGACCCGAGCACCACCTTCGCCGTCTCCGAACTGATGGTCCGCAGCAAGTGGCGCAAGACCGGCACGGCCCGCCGCCTCCACGAAGCCCTCCTCACCGACCGCGACGAGGCACTGGCGGTCCTCCTGGTCGACACCACCCACCCCCGCGTCCAAGCCCTCTACGAGAGCTGGCACTACGCCAAGATCGGCGAACGCCGCCCCTTCCCCGACTCGCCCCTCTACTCGGTCATGCTCCGCGACCTGAACGGCAGCCCGGCGGGGACAGCCTGAGGCCGGGCCGGCTGCGTCGCGGGGCGGGCGCGGCCGGAGATAGAAGTGAATGGTCGGGATGCGGGGCAGGTCGTGGTCATCGCACGAGGGCTGTCCAGCGGGAGCTCGGATATCGCGTGCGGCCGGGCGCGGCTCCTGTGGCTGGTGTGTCCTGACCATGAAGTCACGCCGACACTGGGCGGCGGAGGGAGAGAGTGGCCACTCATCGCGGACTGCCGGATATGTCGGATTCGGCGAAAGTGCTTCAGAACGCCTCCCCCTCTCCCTAAAGTGTCAGCTCAGTAAGCCTGCTCCCCGCGCACGCGGGGATGGCCCCGACTACGACCCGAACCAGCCCATTCCGGTGCGCTGCTCCCCGCTGGCGCGGGGATGACCCCAGGCCGTCGTACACGCGGAGCACAACCGAGTCCTGCTTCCCGCGCTCGCGGGGATGGCCCCTCGAACCCGATGGCGTCCGCATCCCGGTTGCCCTGCTCCCCGGCACGTGCCCGGATCGGCAGGTGGTGACGGGCGGGGCTGCCCGCCCGCGTGCAGCCCCCCACGAAGTCGTCGACTGCTGGCCCCGACCACCCGTAATTCCGTCAAGCCACGCACCGTTGGGAGCGTTGGACCCAACCCCTCCCAAGGGTGCCGGTACGGGCATTCCGGCCCGCTCGGGTGCCACGGGACGACAGCATGAAGCCCGGGCCGTTGACAGCTGTCCCGGGCTGCGTCCACGTGAATCCGTGCAGAGGGAGATTCGTGGCATCTTCCGCCGCTGACACCGCCCACCCTCGACCCGGCCGCCGCCGGGCGTCACACTCGACACAAGAAGGAAGGGAACCCGCATGAGCGCACAGCCCGTATACCCCCATCAGCCCCCGCCGCCCCCCGCCCCGGCCGCGGCCGCGAGGCTCCGTACCCGCATCGCCGGACACGATGCCGCCGGCCGCTGGCTCCCCGCCTTCGACCGGGACTGGGACGCTGCGCTGGAGGAGTCCCGGGCGACGTACGACCTCTCCTCGCTGCACGAGGTCGTACGCGAATGGCAGGGCCGGCTCGACACCGCGCCCGCGGTCGCCGCGCTCGTCACCTCGGGGTACGAGGACACCGACAGCGTCGCCCTGGAGGACATCATCGGGGCCCGCCGGTGAGCGATGCCTGGCCCGTTCGGCTGGCACAGCAGGCGGCGGTCCATCTTGCCGAGCTCGACCCGACCGTCCAGGAGATGGCCCGCGACGTGCTCGACATCGCCGCCCGCTCGCCGTGGTCCTGGCCCCAATGGGACCGTACCGATCCCGAAGGCGAAGATGTGCGGCGCGCGTCGATCGGTCCGCTCACCGTCGTCTACTGGGTCAACCGCACCCTCGGACACCTCCGCGTCCTGACCATCGTCTGGGCCGGCTGAGCACCCTCTCGCCACCCACCCACCCACCCACCCACCTGAAGCCTCCTGGCAGGCAGAGTCCGTCAGCCCTCCCCATGTCCCATGCTGCTGCTGGTGGAGCCGTGGCCAGAGCCGGTCACTCGTCATTCAACAGGTCGAGAATCACCCTGATCACTTCGAAGGTCGGTTGGCCAACGGCGCCCATGGTTGCGGTGATTCCCATGACGGCTATCAGTGCGCGACGCCGGCCCTGGAGCGGGACGGAGGCATCGGCGCTCAGGTACGGCAGGGCCTCGTCGATGACCTGGTCAAGCGGGGGAGAAACCTGGCTCCGCAATTCTTGGAGCAAGCGGATCAGTTCCTGGAGGGCGTGGTGCATCTGGATTCCGTCGGCGGGGGCTGGTCCCGACTGGCCGGAGACAATGCCGATGTTGTCGGAGCCTCCGTGGATGGTGACCCTGTCGCCGAAGTGGAAAGTGCTGCTGTCCGCCCCTTCCATCCGCTGTCGCTTGCGCCGTTGTGTTCGACCGTGGCGGTCATACGGCCATCCGGTTGGTTCATCTGCTGTGGGTCCCGAGTGGGCGTCCTCCACCGCGGCGGCTTCCTGCCCGGTGATCGCGGCGAGACCGTGGGAGAGGTCCATCCCGCTTTCCAAGGAAGACAGAACAGCCTGGTCAGCGGTCTTCAGCCAGGCATCCAACTCGGGGTCGTCGCCATCCATGAACATGTCCTGGTGCTCGCTCATCACGCACCTCCTCGCTGGCCCAGACCGGCCTTGAGCGTGGCCCGGGCCCGACACAGGTTCTGCCGGACCGCTTCCTTGGTGATGCCCAGCTCCTCGGCGATCTCCGCCAGGGTGTACCCGTCGTAGAACCAGGCCATGACCTGCCGCTGCCGAGACGGCAACTCGACGAGGGCCGCGTAGACCTCACGCTCTTGGTCACTCAGCTGGATGCTCGTAGGCACATGAGACTCTGCCCGGGTCGCGGGAAGTTCCCCCGGAAGGTCCTCGCGCAGCTTGGCCCGGAAGTAGACCCGAACAGCCACGGTCCGCAGCCAGCGTGCCGGGAAGCGGATGCTGTCCCATACCGGGTACGCCGTGGCGAAGGCCTCCTGGGCGGCATCCGCGGCCTCTTGCGGGCCAGCCCCGTGCTTCATGACGAAGCGGGTCAGTAACGGCATTTCGCGCCGATAGACATCAGGGAAGGGATACGGCCCCAGGCTTGTCCTGACCCCTGTGCCTGGCAGCGTCTGCGGGAATGATGTGTCATCCACCATGAGGAGCCCGCTCTTGTCGGAACGGCTGCTGTCCCACTTCGATCGTGACCTCGTCCCCGGCAGCAGAACGCATCCGACTGCCCATCGGAAGCGCCTCGACCATCCGGGCCCCGGCACGGTGTTGGGAAGCCGCAGCCTCCGAGTCGCGGCGAGACCGGAACCAGACCATCAAGCACCGGGCCACGTAAGGCACAACACATAGCCCGGCGGCTATCCACGAGGCTTCCATCGCCTCTCCTCCCCTGCGCATCCAGTGAAGCGCGTGGCTTCCAGCTCCGGCTGGCTATTGCTTAGTACCGGGAGCGGGGCTCTGTGTGACACCGACTGCCGAAGAACTTGCAGTGGTCGAGAGGGGCACCGGGAGTCTGTCGTGCGCAGGGTGGATGGGCTCTGGCCCACATTCGGTGAATCGGTAACTGATCGTGGGGTCCCGTTGCTGCGGGGCCGGAGGCAGGTAGGACCCGGATGGTCGCGGTTGCGTAATCAGTCGAGTGCGCGAGCTATTGCTCAGTGACGATCTGGGGCAACCGGATCTTTGATCGTCACCGAACGGCCTCGGGGTGCTTCGTGCTGCATGCTCCGTCCGCAGGCAGTGATGTCTGCTGTGCTCGCGTGTTCCTGCCAGATTTGAAGGACGTACAGATTCAGGGCGTCGACGACTTGGCCAACGTGGTTGTGGTCACCGTCCGGACCGTGGGCAAGGAGGCCGGGTGTCCTTCGTGCGGGGCACTCTCCGCCCGAGTCCACAGTCGATACCGTCGCGTTTTGGACGGCCTGGCTGCGGGCGGACGGCCGGTCTCGATCAGTCTTGTGGTCCGTCGGTTCTTCTGCCGGGAAACGGCTTGCTCACAGCGGATCTTCGCCGAGCAGGTCGGCGGGTTGACGACCCGGTACGCCCGCCGGACGACGGCGTTGCGTGAGTTTCTGACCAGTGTGGCCATCGCTCTGGCCGGGCGGGCTGGGGCGCGACTTGCCGCGGCGGCCGGCGTCGCGACCGGACGTCGAATGGTCCTCCCTGACGCCGGATTCGTGGGTCGGCCACTTCCGGCAGGTCACCGCGGAGGAGCCCCCTCCGTCTGAAGCGGCAGTGCCCCAGGCTGCCGTCCCGTCGTTGCGTCGTTCCGGAGAGGCATCCGGGGACCAGGGTCCCTGAGGCGGCCCGAACTGCTGCCCTCAGCGGAGCCCACACGAATCTCACATGACAGTTGCGAGCCGGCTCCGCGATCATTGCGCGATGACCATGGGACCGGACCTTCTCAGCCTGAACATCGTGTGCCCACCGCCAGGCAAGGGCGGCATAGAGGTCCGCCCGATCGTCAATGGCCGGGATCTCCTGGCCGACGTGTCCTTCCCCGGCAGGGTGGCTGGCCTCCGGTACCTGGGAGAAGACCCTCGGTATCTGCTGGACGGTGCCGCGCCGCTGCATGCCGCGGTGACGCCCCACGAGGTTCGTCTCGCCTGGTCCGGGTGCGGCGTGGAGGAGTGCTGCGGCGCCCTGTACGTGACGGTCAGGCGCGACAGGGATCACGTCGTCTGGGCCGGCTGGCGCGACCTGGCCCATCAGGACCTCGACCTGCCGGAGCTTCGTTTCGCCGCAGACCAGTACGAAATCGAGGTCTTGCGAGCCGGAGAGGACCGCAGCTGGGAGTGGCCGGCAGGAGTGGTTGCGCGGCTGCTCGAGGCAGGGCTGAGGGACCGCGGGGACTGGCTCGCCAGGTGGGAGTGCGAGTTGGAGGACGTCTGGGCCTCCCGCACCACGGAACCTGATCGGATCGACGTCATCCTGAGGCATCCCCCGAACCGGGCCGACACAGATCTGCCCTGGGCACAGTTCCTGGTGACCCTCCCGGTCTCCGCAGAGGTCCCATCCCTCCAGGCGGAGCACCTTGAATCGCTGCTGACCGCAGGCGACCCGCGTGCCACCGCCGAGCTTTGCGGAGGCTACAACCCTGAGGAACTGGGCTACCCGTGGCCGTAGCCGGCCAGGATCGTGGCGTAGGCGTTTCCACGGCGTTTGGCCAAGTCGTCGACGCCCTGAATCTGTACGTCCTTCAAATCTGGCAGGAACACGCGAGCACAGCAGACATCACTGCCTGCGGACGGAGCATGCAGCACGAAGCACCCCGAGGCCGTTCGGTGACGATCAAAGATCCGGTTGCCCCAGATCGTCACTGAGCAATAGCTCGCGCACTCGACTGATTACGCAACCGCGACCATCCGGGTCCTACCTGCCTCCGGCCCCGCAGCAACGGGACCCCACGATCAGTTACCGATTCACCGAATGTGGGCCAGAGCCAGTGGATGTCAGTGGCGCGGAGGGTTGTGTCAGTGAGACGGTCCTCAGCTCACGGAAGGGGCTGCGGTGTGTATGCCGGGTGCTTGACCCCGCGGTCCGTCAGGTTGGATGGCACCGTGGCGAGACGACCCAAGGCGAAGAAGAAACGGCCCCCCTTCGGCATACCGAAGGAGATCATCCTGCTGACTGGGCAAGACGTGTGGCCCTACACGTTCATCGCCGACGACTCGGGTGGCGGATGCGGCAAGGTCCCGATGCCCGCCGACGCGGCCCACGAGGACGTACAGACGGCGATCTTCACGCAGCTTGCGGACCTCACCCGCATATTTCACGGCGTTGAGATCGACGTTGCGTGGTCCTCCCTGACGCCGGATTCGTGGGTGGGCCACATCCGGCGCGTCACCACGGTGGAGCCTGCTCCGCCTGGCGCGGCACCTGAAGTCGGCTGACCACGGGGTCACCACGGACACATCACGAAGCCAGACGTCAAGCTGACGACGTACCTCGGGGGCAGCGTTGGGGCCGGGGTCGACTCGCAGCTCGCGGGACTGTTCAATGCCTGGGTGGTGAACTGGGCACAGATGTACGACTGCCGCTTGGACGTGGACCGCGTACCCGAGCTTCTGGCTCTGGTGGAGCGTGAGGACGACGCCGAAGCGTGGACCGAGCTGGGGTATCGGCTGGTCCTTGAGCACGACCTGCTGTCGCTGGCCGGCCTCGCGGCATTGCCCCGGCTGGTGCGCCTCGCCGCGGGCAGCACGAGGGCACGACACCTGGCTGGAGCAATCATGGAACGAGCGGCAAGTCACCACGACGGCGACGAGCTGCTGGCCGGAAGCGCAGAAGCGATCGCCGAGTTCGGCGCCCTCCTGGACCGGCACTTGCAGTCGCGGCCGGCCGACTACCTGCTTACCTTCCGCGCGTTGCTCGCGGTCCAGGAGCAGTATCACTGGGCCAACGTCTTGGGCGACTTCGACGACGACTTCTACGAGCTGCCATGCCCCCACTGCGCGGTGGAGGTGACCATCGCCATCGGCGGCTATGGCCGCTACGCGGCGATCCGGGACTGGGACCTGGGTGACACAGACCGGCGTGACCTGCGGCCGAGTCCTGCCGAGGAGCTCTCGGGGGTCGGCCGATGGATGCACGAGACCGCGAAACGCGATGGGGAAGACGTACTCGCCGAGGGAATCTCCCATCTCTTCGGCAAGGCCGAGTGTCCGAGTTGCGCCAGCGTTTTCACCATCGCGGACGAGTACGAGGCTGCGAACTGCCCCGTCCTGCGGTAGGACCGTGTGGCATTTACTCTTGCCTGCCCCCTGCCAACTGAAGGGCCCACCCCTCCCGGGCCGCCTGCGGGACGACACCGCACGTTGCTATGTCGTCAAGTTCAGGGGATGAGCTCTCCGGTCACGGCGCGAAGGAAGTGCCGTTGGTGCCACTCGTTGGCCTCCGGTCCGGGATCGGTGGCCAGGACAGGGTTCGGACCGGTCTCTATCAGGTGCATGAGCGCCCAGGCGACGCCGTAACAACTCTGCGTTTCCACTGCAATGACCCCTGCGCACGACACCCACTGACACGAACTCTGCGCCACCACTGTGATGTCCCTGCGCATGTCACCGATGGCAACAAGCATCGCGCCGCCGTCCGACGCAGGTCCTGGACTTTTGTCCGCGGACAAAAGTCCAGGACCTGCCGAGTGTTGAGAGGGTTCCTTCCTATCGCGCTACCACTCTCCTCACCAATCTCGTTACCAATCTCGTTCCCCGCGCACGTGGGGATGACCCCCCTCGGCACGCGCATCGGCGACCGCACCCGTCCCTCCTCCCCGCGCACGCGGGGATGACCTCCAGTCCGAGCGAAAGCTCGAGGGCGCCTACGGCTGTTCCCTGCGTACGCGGGGATGATCCCCCGATCGAAGGCCGCGTCGGCGACGAGGCATTCTGGTCCCCGCGCACGCGGGGATCCCCCCGCTCCGTCGAGGGTGAGGCCGAGATGGAAGCCCTGTTGCAGTGATCTGCACCCGAACCCAGAAGGCGACCCCATGCCGTTCCAGCGCCCCGAGGCAATCGGCTACGGCCACGTGATCTAGCGTTACGTGACGAGGAAGGACTCGGACCGCCCGCGCTACCTCGACCTGCGCAGTGGTCGGCGTCCTGCGCCGGGGTGGCCGCACGCCGAGGGCTTCGCCCGCCGAGCTGGAGGCGCTCTTCGCCTACGAATGGCGCGCGCCTCACCGCAGCCTGGCTGATCGGCGTGGGCCGATGTACCTCGTTCCGCGAGCGCATGGGCGATCTGCTCCTGGCCAGCGAGGTCTTTTACTCCGGCGGCGGTTACTGCTTCGCTCTGGCCCGCCTGGGCACCCCGGCGGACGCCGAGATCCTGACGGCCTACCTTCGACCGCTACCTCCCCCGTACCGACCTCCGCTACGACCAGCCCGCTGCCCTCGGCGCCCTCCTCCGCCTCGACGCCCACCTCGGCACCTATCACGCCGATCGCTTCACCCAGCCCGGCGGCCTCTGGGACCAGTGGGTCAATGCCCTGATGCACCTCCAAGACCATCCCAGCTCCACACCCGAAGAGCTGCGCCGCTGGACCGACCTCCACTGCGACTTCGCCAACGGCTGGTCCCGCCCGTATTCCGGGGTAGGGGGGTACGTCGACGCTCCGAGGCCCGGTGCTCGGCCTGCTCGACGAGAGCGGCCCGAGGTTCCGGCGCCCCCCGCCTCCGGCCCCCCGCAGTGGCCGGGCCACCGCTCATTCCGCACCAGGTAAGAGTGGGAATGAGCCAAACGCACACCAGGCGGCACGCTCTGCCAGACCATGGTGGTGGTGCACGAGAGGGCGGACAGGTGGAGGCGGGAGAAACCATGCGTGTTGACGTACGGGTGGCGGCAGAGGCTGACGAGCTGCGCTCACTGCACAACTGGCTTCAGGCAGACAGCGACATCCGGAAGTCCTCCTCGCTGACGCTCCGGGAGCAGCCTCCCGAGTCCGGGCAGATGGGCAGTCTGGTGGACGTCATCCAGGTGGTGACCGACAACGGCTGGAGCGCTGCCTCCTTCGTGGTGGCACTGGCCACTTGGAAGCAGACAAGGCCTCAGAACCCGCCGGTCGAGATCAGGCGGGGCAACACCGTGATCGTTCTTACGCAGCCCAGCGACGACGAGATCAGCCGGATTGTCCGCTCCCTTGAGGCCCCGGTTGCGGATGAGGCCCCAGAAGCGTGAGCGCCCTGCCTGACCCCGGTGCGACCCGGGCTGTGCTGATAGGTACCAGTCGCTATGACCACCTTGAGCCACTGCCTGCGGTGTCCAACAACCTGGCGGCCCTGGCCGCGGCAATGGCGGAACCCTCCTGCTGGGGTTTGCCGCCCGACCACTGTGTGACCCTCTCCAACCCCACGACTGCCGAGATGACCATGGCCGCGGTACGGTCGGCAGCCGAGCAAGCGCGTGACACCGTGCTCGTCTATTTCGCGGGCCACGGGCTGGTCGACCCGGAGAATGACCTCTACCTGGCCATGCCGCAGTCCAGGAGCCAACAGGTGGAGACCGGGCTGCCCTACCGGTGGCTACGGCAGGCGCTCCTGACCAGCCGGGCAGAGCGATGTGTCGTCCTCCTCGACTGCTGCTACAGCGGTCGTGCCCTCGGGTCGATGGCTGGTGACCCGGCGGATCTGGCCGATCAGGCATCAGTGGAGGGAACATTCCTGCTGGCCGCCGCGGCAGAAACGCGCACAGCGCTGGCCCCGCCGGGTGAGCCGTTCACCGCCTTTACCGGAGAGCTCCTGGACATCCTTCGGAGGGGCATCCCCCACGGCCCTGAGCTGCTGGAGTTCGGCGCCCTGTACCGGCACATGCGCATCAACCTGGCGGCCAAAGGGCGTCCCGCACCCCAGGCGCGGGACAGGAACACGGGAGCGCAGCTCGCCCTCGGCCGAAACTCGGCGTACTTGCCGGCAGCGGGGTCCGCTCCTACTACCGCCCGCGACAACCCGACGGCAGGACGCTCCTGGCCCAGTCCCTCTGGCATCCGTACGGTCGAGGGCTTCTTCAAGGCGCTGTCAGACGTTCGCGTCACGAGTGGCCTCACCCATCAGATGGTCAGTCTGCGGTCCGGTGGGCGTGTCTCCGCCGGCACCGTCAGCCGGCTCTTGAACCGTGGGAATCTGCCCAAGACCTGGCAGACCACAGGGGCGTACCTGTCTGTCTGCGGCGTGCCGGAGACACAGGTCGCTGAGTGGCAAGCCGTGTGGATGCGGTTGCTGGCGGAGACGACGGTTGAGGCAGCTGCTGTCCGGCCCAGCAACTCACGACCGAGCCAGAAGCGTAGTTCGACGCTGCTGGAGCGATGGGCAGGGAGGGCGTCCCGACGGAACGGCCGGAGTTGAGAGACCTGTTCCCCGTTCAGGGAGTGGCTGCGGCGCTCGGGATCGGCTGCTGCGGAGCAGGAGCAGGTGCCCCGCTGTCATCGCCGACTACCGTGTTCCACGTAGCGATGGCCAGCAACGCGGCCACGACGATGACGCCCGTCGCGGGCTTCTTCACCTGCTTGACGGCCGACGGCCGTACCCAGTGCCCCGCCCGGTAGTAGGGCTTGTCGCTCTTCTGCGCC
The DNA here is from genome assembly GCF_036127095.1 of Streptomyces sp. NBC_00335. Taxonomy (GTDB): domain Bacteria; phylum Actinomycetota; class Actinomycetes; order Streptomycetales; family Streptomycetaceae; genus Streptomyces. Next base: position 8,656,046 of record NZ_CP108006.1, on the reverse strand, counting down.
ACTGTGCTCTCCCCCGATGAGCCTGCTTCGCTGAACTTGCGACAGTTTCGCAGCGTCCAGCGAGGCGAGGGGGCAATCGACTCCGTGCGGCTGATTCTGAACCGACCGGGTCCGGTTTTGCTTGGCGGCCGAGCCGTGCTCCTGGTCGACACCACCCATCCTCGCGTCCGGGACCTGGCAGTACGCCAAGGTCGGCGAACGCCGCCCCTTCCCCGACTCATGCCTCTACGCGGTCATGCTCCGCGACTTGAGCCGCAGCCCGGCGGAGACGGCCTGAAGCAGATGAACTACCGCAACGCGGTGTGAGCGTCGAGGGCGGCAAGCCTGGCTGTCCGGTGTGGAGGGAGTCCGCGGGGTTTGGGTCGCAACCCAAACCCCGCGGATGGATCAGCTCAGGGGCGGCGTGGCCGTGGTGTTGACGACGCGCCAGGCGTAGAAGGCCTTATCCCGATGGCGGTTGACGATGTCCCACAGCGGCTCGTCCAGCTTGTTCGTGGGGCGGCCCGTGCTGTGGTAACTCATCCGTGGACCTTGTTCGGACAGGCTGGTGACGATCATGGTGTGGTCCTTGTTACGGTCCGCCGGGTTGGCGAACTGGACGATGTCTCCGATGCCGACGTCGCTGAGGTAGCGCACCTTCTCGACCCGGCCGCTGTCCTTCGCGAACTCCGCCCAGTTGTTCGCAGCGGACCATGTCCACGAGACATCATTGGCGCGGTAGTACCAGTACGGCCGTTCCCGGTGCGTGTTGGGGTGGCTCACCAGCGGCACGTTCATTTTCCAGCCGCCGGCCAGCAGGGCCTGGCTGACGAAGTTGGTGCAGTCGCCGCCCAGGTTCGCGAAGTCCTTGTAGGCCGGATTTTCTATCTTGGCGTATTTGACCGCGTAGGCCACCGCGGCGCTCGGGTTGTATCCCGGTGCGTAGGGGATGTCGGCGACCTCTCCCGGGCGACCGGCAAACATCGCGTCTTTAAGGGCTTCGATGACGGCGGTGTGCTTGGTCGTGCTGTATCTGACCCACTGCGTCATCTCCATGTGGTAGAAGAAGCCGCCCTTGCCGTTGGTGTGCTTGGCCTGCGGATTGATGGTCGCCCCGAGGTCCGGGTAGTGGACGCCGTCGAACACTCCGGCCCACACGTCGTTCGCGTTCAGCGCCTTCGAGAACGAGTCGAGTCGCATTTCAGGCTCCGGGGTGCCGTTACTGAGCACCACGTCCGGATAGTTGGCCCGCTCCTCGAATCCGTGCAGCTGCACGACATGGGTGGCGTTGGGCGCCGACGTCGTGAAGTTCGTGTGCACCTTGTGGAAGAGGCTCTCGTAACTGCGCGCCATGTCCGACACCCGGCTGTTCTCGTACTCCGGCCGCGTCTCGGTGCTGTTGTACCGGTGCGTGCCGGCCATCGCGAACATCTTCGCGTCGACGTCCCGGAACATTTTGATCCCCAGTTCCGGCGTGTTCTCGTCATGGAACGGGTGGGGTACCTCGACGGCCAGGTTGACCTGCGCCGACGACGTGTCGTAGCGCAGGATGTACATGCCCCAGCATCGCTGGCACGGCACGCTCTCCCGGACGACCAGGTAAGACCGTTCGGAGACAGTGTCCTGGATCCAGTCGAGGTTGTAGCCGTACCGCTGCAGGATGGCTTCAGCCTCACCCCGCGTCGCAGCGTCACCCTGGTTGGCGATCCGCATCGCGCGGATGATCTCAGCGACCTCCGCGGGGCTGTCGGCTTCCCACCTGAACTGGTTCGTGTCCTCTGTGCTGGGCATGCCGTTCTTGTAGTTCACGACGTACGTCGCCAGGTCCAGCCGCGTCACCACCCGGTCCGGAACACCCGCCGCCTGCGCCGGCGTTTGCAGCCCGCCCAGGGTGACCAGGGCGACCAGGACAACCAGTGTCAGGGCCGCCACCTTGCGTATCAACGCGAAAATCGATCTCCCCGTACTACCGCGCACTACTACGTCCTTACCTCAGTACCACGGCCCGCAGGCGGCGGCACGATAATCAACCAGGGGCGAAGGGTAGATCCACTAGACCGGTATCGCCGCCTCCGCCTACGGGGCGTCGTCGCCCTACATGACCTCGGTGCCGGGCAAGGATGCCGACAACCGCGACGGCAATCCGAACTCGACATGATGGGCGTCGAGGTCGGGCGCGCTGGGCACTCCGCGCTGATTCAGGCGACGGCCAGCGGCAGGGGTAGGCCGTTCGCCGGACTGAGTACCGGCCGGCCGCCGAGCGGTTGGGCTCCTGGACCATCAAGATCCAAGTGTCTCCGGTGTCCAAAATCCGGGGTCAAGGCCCGTAGAAGACCATGGCCTCGAAGTGGCGGCGCACGAAGTACCCGGGCCGGCGGCGGTCACGGATGACCTTCTGCCAGTTCTGTGTCGCGAAGGAGACGTCGACCTACGCGACACAGGGTACGGATTCGGGCCATACGAAATGCAGTCCGTTCTGAACGGTGGTGGTGGGACCGGGTGGCCTGGCGGCCGTGGCTCAGAAGACGAGGTGCGCGTCCGAGGTCTCGATGACGGCCACCGGGCGGCCGAGGTGGCCGTCCGATGCACCCGTCCCGGGGTACATGCGTATGGAGTTGTCCTGGTGCGCGTGTGCCAGGAGGTCGGGGTGCCCGTCGCCGTTGTAGTCACCGACCCCTGCCAGCTCCTTGAAGCCGTTCCAGCCCCCGGTGCCGATCAGGTGCCGGTCGCCGAAGCCCCCGCGGCCGTTGCCCGGGTAGAGCCACAGCCGGCCGGTCGTGTCCCGCGCCACGAGGTCGGAGCGGTGATCGGAGTTCATGTCACCGGCACCGACCAGCTCGTTCATCACGCCCCAGCCGCCACCGAGGTTCTTGCGCGTCCCGAACGAACCCTTCCCGTTGCCCGGGTACGACCACAGCACACCGGCCGCGTCGACCGCGAGTAGATCCCGCCTGCCGTCACAATTCAGGTCTCCGGCCGCAGCCATGTCGCGCATTCCGTTCCACGTGCCGCGGAGCTGGACACGCGTACCGAGGCGCTTGCTGGTGCCGAAGCCGGTGCCGGGGTAGAACCACAGGACGCCGTTCTTGTCCCGGGCGAATACGTCCTCGATTCCGTCTCCGTTGTAGTCGCCGTGGCGCAGCATCTGGCTCATCCCGGTCCAGCCGGTGCCAATGCGTTCGAACCTGTCGGTCACGTTCCACTCATGTGAGGGGGCCCAGTACCACAGCTCGCTGTAGCGGTTGCGGGCGAGCAGGTCGGCACGGCCGTCACCATTGAGGTCACCGAAGGCCGCCTCGGCGGCCGAGGAGGAGGGACGCACTCGCGGTTCCTGGTCATACCATTGCACGGGGTAGTAGGACAGACCGCATTCGCTCCCCTGCCCGTACGGCAGGAGCTCGATCGAGCTGATGTCGTTGTCCAGATCCGGGCGGTCGCTCGTGGCCAAGGACACCTCTTCGTAGGGGTACCACCTGCCGCCCAATTCGTAGTCCGGTTCGGAGCTCAAGCACACCGTGTACGTGCTGTAGTTGGCGATCGAGCTGATGTGGTCGTCCCAGGCGCCGAGACTGGGCAGGCTCTTCGTGACGACCATCATGGAGCCCGTGCCGGCCGACCCGCTGAACACGCAGACCTGCCCCCGGGCGCAGCGGTCGTACCCGCTCGCCGCCTCGGCGGACGAGGCGGTGGCGAGCAGGTCGGCGGTGGTGGCGAGCGCCGTGGCGGCGGCGACGAGCGCACCGCGGACGGCGCGCGGAACAGTAAGGCTCACAGAATCCCCCGGATCCATACGAAACATCCGCTGTTCGCACAGGTCACGCCGGAGGCGGCCCCCTCCGGAACGCAGAATCGAGTGCCTGGAGCATAGACCTGGCCCTTTGCACCGGGACCGGCGGGCCTCGCAAAAGAGGCGGTTGGCAGCGCATCCACCTGGAGGTCCTTCGGCCCGGCCGGGACCTCTGCCCGGGCCTGCGCCGCCGGAACCGCGCCGTCCGGAGGAGGCCCGAAGTCCAGATCACCAACCGGCAACAGGACATCTGCTCGGCCTACGGACCACTTCACAGACCATCCGCGCAGCGACTCGGCAGCGATGTCACTCTCGGCCTCCACTGAGAGAACTCCCCGAGCGACTAGATCTCCACACCGCCCGAGCACCACGAGCGGGAGAGCAGCAGGATAGAAAGCGGAGGTATACCGCCCAGCTCAGGTCGTATGAGGGCTACCCTCCCGGCCAACTGGAATGCACAGCTAGACAGCTCAGGTGCTCATTAGACAGATGGAGGGCTCAGTCACTGTTGAGCGACGCTGAAGATGAGCATGAGGGCGACGTGTTGGTCGTCGATGGGATGGGATGGGATGGGATGAAGCGACCCCGGCGGCGGTCCCTGAGTTCTAGTGATCGTCGTGCACACGGTGTCGGCTTCGTGCTCACTCTGTCGCATGGGTCTCAGTAATGGCGGTGCGAGTGGAGGTCTCCTCCCTGCTCATCGTGGGCATCTGGTAGCTGATCCAGATCCGCTGGTCCAAGGCCGCCAGGACGCCGTGCTTCATCCGTTTGCGCAGGGTGGGCTGGCCGACCAGCCACACCGCGAACGGCGTCGTGGAGTCCATGTCGTAGTCGGTGAGCATGCGGATCGCGGCCAGTTCCCGCCCGGCCGCGACGGTGTCGGTGGTGTACTCCACCCGGCTCCTCATCGGACAAGGCGGGCACGTTGTAGTTCACGACGGGCCACGGCTGGCGATTCCCGCGCCCGCCCCGAAGGCACCCCGGTGAGCAGGGCCGGTCCCCACGGTGAACTTCACGCGGTGGCTGGCAAGGGCGGGCGCCAGGTCCAGGACCCTTGATCATTCGCGGGTTGTTCAGGATCACTCCGGCCCACGGGCCACCGGATTTGAGGCTACGGACTCGGCCCGACTCAGGGATTCAGGATCAGGTTCTGAACCCCCGCGTGCGCCGATACCGCCGTGGCCCGCCTGCTCAAGCCCCCTCGATGCGGTCGAGGAGTGCCTTGGCCTTGCAGGTGTAATAGTGGTCCGGGCCGAAGTTCGCCAGGCAGGCGTCGTACGCGGCCGCGGCCCGCGGCCGGGCCTCGGTGGCACGGCCCAGCCCGAAGAGAGCCCTCGCTGCGGCCGCATCGACACCGCCGGTCACAGGCCGGTAGTCCCCCTGGGACAAGTTGCGGCGCAGCACGTCGGCACGCTGCACCTCGGCGAGGGCCTCCGTGTAGCGGCCCTGGCCGCTGAGGGTGCCGGCCAGATTGAGCCGCAGGAGCAGTCTGAGCCGGTCGGGTTCGTGGTGGGTGGCGAGCACTTGGCGCGCCAGCACCTCGGCCTCCTGATGACGGCCCAGCTCGCTGAGGGCGGCGACCTGCCCGGTTCGGGCGACCGCCGCTATGAACTGCAGGTCCGGTCCCGTACCGCGGTCCGCGAGCTGTGCGACGGCCGCGCACTCCGCCTCGCATTCGCCGTACCGGCCGAGAGCGCCCAGCTCCCGTGCGCGGTCCGAGCGCATTTTCAGGGTGTGCCTGTGCTCGGAGCCAAAATCCCTGACGGCGGGCGGGGAACAGCTCGTCGTACATGGCGAGGGCATCGGTATGACGGCCTTGGGAGCTTACCGCGAGCGCGGCGATGCCCATCGCGAGCGGTCCGTTGATCTCGTGGCGCGGCCGGAACGGGCCCGCGGCCAGGGAGCGTGCCTCTGCCTCGGCTTCGGCATAGCGCCCCGCCTGGTACAGGACCGCGGTTCGAGCGAAGGGGGTCCCTGCCATCAGATCTGCATCGCTCCGGTCACGCCAACGAAAGAGCCTCATGCCCGGAGCATACGAACAGCGTTCACCGGCACCGCCGCGGCCCCCTAGCCAACAGCCTTCGTCACACCGTGGGCTGAGGCCGAAGCAGCAGCCGATTTCCGGCGGGCCGCGGTCGGGGCAGGGTAGCCCCGATTGCCCCGACCGCCTATCGCGCGGACACCGGTACGGGCCCTTGCCCGTCCTCGGACGCGTGGAGGTCGCGAAGGTGGGCCCGTACGCGCCGGATCGCCTCGTCCCCTGCAGGCGGCGCTGCGGTGAAGGCCTCGATCAGGTCCTCGGCCAGACGCACCGCGTCCGGAGCCGGCAGCGCCTTCCACATGCTGTAGGCCCGGCGTACCGCGAGGGCCGTCTCCTCGTGCCCGGGACCGTGGAGGGCGGCGTGGAGGCGGACCACGTGGAGGTACCAGGCCACGGCGGTCTCGTGATGGCCGGTCAGATGGACGACGTAGGCACGGACCTCCCGGACCCTGACCGTCTCGATGTGGTGCTCGCCCCGCGCGGCGGTGGTCTTCGCGTCGAGCTCGGCGACGAGGGCGTGCGCCCGGGCGAGGTCGCCGGCCGCGGCCGCCTGGATGGCTGCCAGCTGCTCGGCCAGGTCCGAACTCACGGGCTCGTCGCCGAGATCGAGGGGCGTGGGGTCTCCGGGCAGCGGGGTGGTGGCCCCTTCGGGCTCCGCGCCCGCCCAGAACTGCGGGTCGACGACACCCCAGGGGCGGAAGAGGGTCTGGTCGTGCATGGGGGTTCCTGTGCTCGTGTCGGTCACCAGGCCACCACCCGGCGGATGCCGGTCACCCGGGTCATGTAGTTGGTCGAGTTCCGCCAGCTGCTGTACGGGACGATGCGAGTACGGACCCCTGTGCGCGGGGACTCGATGAGCAGGCCGGACCCGATGTACATGCCGACGTGTCCCGGGTTGGAGGCCGAGCCGTCGGAGCCTGCGTTGAAGACCAGGTCGCCGGGCTTCGGGCTGTCCAGGCCGACCTCGTTGGGCAGGTCGATCTGGTCGAAGGTCACGCGAGGGATGGTGATCCCGGCCGCCTTGTAGGCCTGCTGCATCAGGGAGGAACAGTCGCACCAGTGCTGCGGGTTCGACCCCAGGGCGTTGGTGCAGTCGCCGCCGAGCTGGTACCAGCCGCCCTTCTGGGCCAGGGCCCAGGCCACGGCCGTGCGGACCGGCGGCGGGGTGCCCGGAGGGAGCTCGAAGCCGTCCGGGAGCTCCACGGGCCCGCTTCCGCCTCCCGGGGCCGTGTACTTCACCGCCCGGGCCAGGATCCTTTGGACGTAGTCGTAGGTCTGCCCCTGGGCGAAAGCGGGGGGCGGGACACCGTCGAACTGCTCGACTCGACCCCAGCCCGCGTTGTAGGCGGCCAAGGCCTTCTCGATGGGCGATCCGCTGTATTCGGGATGTGCCTTGGCCTTCTTCAGCAGGCCGCACATCATTCCCCCCTGCGAGGGAATCGCGTCCTTCGGGTCCATGACGTCCTTGTCGCCATCGCCGTCACCGTCGATGCCATGAGTGGCCCAGGTCCCCGGGATGAACTGCGATATCCCGTACGCGATCGGCCTGCCGGTGGAATCCCGGGAGATGGCCGTCGGGTCGAAGTTCGACTCGGCCCAAATCTGTGCGGCCAGAATCGCCGGCGGCAGCCCCTGGTCGCAGGCCGCGGCGGCATCCAGGATCAGCGGAGCGTATGGGGCCGGGACGCCCCCGCTGCCGCCGATCATCAGGGAGCCGGCTGTCGGCCACGTACCGACGTTGCGCCCCTTGCTGTCGTCCTCGGCGAGCGTGGCGACGAGCATCACCACACCTAGCCCCAGAGCGAGCGGGGTGGCAACCACTCCTGCACCCGCCACCCCCAGCCATCGCTTCGCCCCCACCTGGCCCCTTCGGCAGTTCCTCTGATGTGCGCCCACGAAGACGAAATCAGGCCGCATGGCCGGATATTGATTTCACTGTGAGTGCGTGGCGGATCGTGACACTATGCCATTTCGGCTTTTGGGGAGGGGTCCTGTATACCCCTCAGGTGATGTGGGGCGGGCTGCGTAAAGTGCCCATGTCTTTCAGCTCCGGGTCGATCAGCGTATGAATTTCATATTTTCGCGACGGCTTTGGTTGGGTTGGGGTGCTTGGGGGGTTCATGAGCAAAAGGGGAAGCTCGGCACACACGGTGTTCCCAGAGGGCGCTCGCCTCGTCGTGCCGGTGATGGCGGCGACCGGGGGCAGCGCGCGCTCTACCGTCGCGCACCTCCTCGCCGACGAACTCGCGGCAGCGGCGGCCACCGTCGTACTGGACCTGGCGCCTCGCCTCGCCTCCCCCTGGCCGACGTGGAGCGGAGCAGAACGGGCCGGTGGCCTGGCCGCACTTCTGCCGGACCGACCTGCGACACGGGGCCAGATCCGTGGCGCGGCGGCAAGCCGCCGGGCCCCTGAAGGCGACTGGCACGTACTGACCGATGGGCGCGAGTGGCATGCGGCCCCGCTGCCCATGCCGTCCCAGCCCGCGGCCTGGTACCAACTCGCGGCCGCAGGCGGATGGCAGGCCGCCATCGCCGACACCGTCCACCCCGTGGCACACGACCTCCTCGCGACCCGGTACTCGGGCACGCCGAGCCTGACCCGCGCCTGGTGTGACCTGCCCTTCGCTGTCCCGATCCTGTGCGCCCAGGCCACCGCCGACGGCATACAGACCCTCCAGCAAGCCGTGATGGTGCTGCACGCCGAAGGCCTGCCCCTGCAGCGCACGGTGGTCGTCCTGGCCGCCACCGCCGACGGTCGGCCTCCCGCCGTGGTCAAGGCCGCGGCCACGATGCTCTCCGCCCGTGCCGCCGCCGTGGTCCACCTCCCCCACGACGCGGACATCCGCGCCAACGGACTCCAGGCCCAGCCGGCCCGGATCCGCCCGCGCACCCGCCAGGCGGCCGAGGAGCTGGCCACCGCCGTGCTCACCGCCGCCCGCGAGGCCTTCGGCGATCCGCTGCCCGCAGCTCCGCAACCCGCCCCGCTCCCTGCCGTTGCAGTCCCCGCCGTTGTAGTCCCTGCCGTCTGACGAATTAGGAATCACCGAGTATGAGCCAGCTCCTGATGAGCCTGCACGCCCTTGCCACCGACCCCGGCGTGCACGTCGCGGCGGCCTCACCCGGTCCCGTGCCGGACTTCGATCCGGGCCTGCCGACGGAGGTCAAGAAGCCGGCCGCGACGATCCTGGCGTGGACCGCGGGCGGCGGCCTCGCGCTCGCCGTGCTCGGCGGGCTCAGCGGCTGGGCTCTGGTCGCGATCGGCCACAACACCGAGCGGGCCGCGCTGGCGGCACGGGGCAAGCAGAGCGTGCTGTGGAGCCTGATCGGCGCGGGCGGCATCGGACTGACGTCCTCGCTGATCCTGGCCGCGTACAACATGACGAGTGCCTGAGCGTGGACTCGTCGAACGGGCTCAAGGCCCGCAGAGCCCGATTCGTGCTCGCCGCCATCGTCGTCGCGGTGGCCGCGCTGCTGGTTGCTGGCGGCTTCACCGCGGCCAACTTGATGCGAGGAGACGACAAGGGCGAGCCGCAGGCCGGGGCGACCCCAGCCGTGAGCATCCCCGCGCCCGCGCCGACGGGCACGGGCTATGCAGCGGCCGGGCCGATGACCCCTGAGAAGGGCCACAAGATCACACTGCGCAAGCCCACCGGGCAGAAGGACGGCGTGTCCACCGGCTTCCCGGGCTCCCCCAGTGGCGGGCTCTCGGCCGTCGTCTATTTCTGGGAGGAGTACGCCTGGCTCGACGACGAGAAGGCCGCCCAGCAGCTCAAGGCTGTGGCCTCCACGGACTCCCCCAGGTACGCGGACAAACGAGTCTCCGAGATCCGCGCCATGCGCGAGGCCCTCGGCCTGCCCCCGTCCGGCGGGATCTCAGCCGACATCAACTTCACCACCGCCGTCAACGCCGTTCGGGGCACCACCGTCCAGGCCCCCGGCTTGCCGGTGGGCGACGTCATGCAGGTGTGGGTCTCCTACGACCGCTTCGCCACCGGCCCCAAAGGGGGCCGCGACGAGAACCCGCTGCGCGGGGACATGGTCGACTTCATCGTGAAGTGGCAGGACGGTGCCTGGAAGTTCACCGACGCGTACGACTCGCTGCGCACCTTCCCGGTCGCCTACGAGCCCACCAGCACGTACGCCTGGGACGACGGCTGGGTCCAGGTACGCCATGCCGACTGACCGCTTACAGCGCACCGCGCGCGCCCTCGTCCTGCTGTGCGCCCTGCTCTCCTTCCTGAGCGTTGGCGCCGGCTTGTCCATCGCGGTCGCGGAGGACAACAAAGACCACTACTCCACGGTCGGACCGCCCGACCCGATCCCCAAAGAGTGGGAGCAGTGGACCATCGGGCTCACCCCGAAGGGGAAGTACTGCCTGTTCGACCAGATCGACGACCGTCAGCTGTGCCACCTGCCCGGGCCGGGCGATCCACGGATTCCCGGCCGGACGATCCCCTGTGAGGGTGCGGACGGGAACGGCGCGGCCGAGTGCTCAGACGAAGAGCAGCGGGAAGCCGAGATGCGGCGACTGGAGGAGTGGCGCAAGAACTTCCCCGACAAGCAGTGGAAGAACTACGAGAAGCTCAACCAGTACCTCACCGACTGCGTGGTCAAGGACAACCGCCCGTTCTCCGTGTGCCGGCTCGAAGGCGAGGCGAAGTACCCGCCGCCCGCCAAGGGGCCGCTGGACTGGGTCGCGGGCAAGTTCTCCGAGTTCGCCTCCAACGCGCTCAAGGAGGCCGCGTCCTACATCGGCAAGAGCGTGGTCTGGCTGCTGTCGGAGTTCGCGACGCTCTTCAACGACTTCTCCTCCATCAAGCTCGACGACACAGGCATCGCGAAGTTCACCCTGATGATGACCTCGCTGTCCGTGGTCCTCGCGGTGTTCCTCATGCTGATCCAGTTCGGGAAGGTGGCGGTCAGCCAGAACGGGGCGCCGGCGGCAACCGCACTGGTAGGCCTGGCCAAATGGGCCGTCATCTCCTCCGTCTACTGGGTCGTCGCGCAGACGGCCCTGGAGTGGTCGGATGCTTTGTCGACCTGGATCATCGACAAGACCTTCAGCGGCGGAGGCAGCGGCACCGCGTCCGAGGCCATGCAGCGCCAGCTCGGTGCACTCTTCGGCGGCCTGATCACCGGAGGCGGCGGCGCCGCGACCGTCGGCGGCGCCCTCATCTCCGGCGAGACGGTGGCCACCTCCGCGGTCGGCGTCGTCATCGTTATGGGCATCGTCTGCATCCTGGCGATCGCCGCCCTGTGGGTGGAGATGCTCCTGCGCCAGGTCGGCATCATGATCATCATTGCGACGATGCCCATCACCCTGGCCGGTCAGCTCTCCGACAGCACGGCCGAGTGGTGGCCCAAGGCCCGCAACGCCTTCATCTCCCTCGTCCTGATGAAGCCCGCGATTGTCGGCGTCTTCTCCATCGGCCTCTTCGCGATGACCGAGGGCAACGGTGTGCAGAACATGCTCGTCGGCTTCGTGATGTTCCTCGCGGCCTGCTTCTGCTGGCCCGCGCTCGCGAAGTTCATCACCTTCACCACCAACGGCGAGGGCGGCGCCATGGTCTCCGGCTGGCTCAGCTCGGCCGGCTCCTCCGCCTCCTCGTCCTCCGGCGGAGCACGGCTCGAACCCGGCGGCGCCGGCGCAGTCGGCGGGTCCGGCTACACCAAGGCCCTTGAGTCCGAGAACTCCTCCTCCGTCCCCTCGACGGCTTCCGCGGCCGGGAGCGGCTCCAGCGGTGGTGGAGCTGCCAAGTCGGCGGCCCGGTTCGGCGGCAAGGCGCTGGGCGTCGCCGCGTTCGGCCTTCAAGTGGTGGCGGCCGGCAAGGACTCCTTGGAGTCGGGGCTCGGTAGTACGGCCGCACACGCCGGCCTGGGCCAAGGCGCTGGTGGCGGCCGCCACGTCGTGATCGCCCCGCGCCGTTCCGAGGGACCGGCGCCCGCACTGGTCGGTGCTCCCGCCTCCGGCGCGACGTCGGCGGAGACGCCAACCGGCCCGGCACCGGCACCGGTACCGCGAAATGAGGGATGAGATGTCACAGCCCGTTTCCTACGGAGGCTGGCAGTCGGAGACCACCGGCTTCATGGGCCGCCTCTCCGGCCCCGGCTTCGCGATGGTCGCCGCCGCCTCCCTCCTCGCGCTCCTGCCGTTCAACGTCGGCTGGCAGGCCGCGTTCGTGTGCGTACCGCTCGCCCTGCTGCTGCTCGCGCTCGCCTTCGGGCGGGTCTCAGGGCTCAGCGCCGACGAATGGATCTCTCTCGCAGTAAGGCACCAGATCTCCGTGGCCACCCAGCGCAACCTCTTCTTCTCCGGCGCCTTCGCGCCCCGCTCCGCCAAGACCGGGCGGCAACCCATGGACCTCCCCGGCATCCTGGCCCGCCTGCGGATCCTGGAAGCCCCCGACGGACTCGGCGGCCAGCTCGGTGTCGTCCACGACCCGGTGGCCGGCACCTACAGCGCCATCGCCCGCATCTCCTTCCCCGGCCTGGCCCTCGTCGACACCGACAAGCAGACCGCCCGGGTCGCGTCCTGGGCGCAGTTCCTGCGCTCCTACTGCACCGAGGACTCCCCCGTCACCCGCATCGCCGTGCACCAGCGCTGCCTGCCCGACGACGGCGCCGCCCTGGCCTCCTGGACCGCCCGGCACGTCACCCCGGACGCCCCGGCCGCCGCGGTGACCGCGCTCACCGAGCTGATGGACGGCGCCGGACCCGCCGCGGCCACCCGCGAGACCTACCTGACGGTGACCATGTCCTCGGCCCGGGCCCGCCTGGCCATCAAGGGTGCCGGCGGCGGACAGATCGGGGCCGCGGCCGTCCTCGTACGAGAACTGCACGCCATGGGCCAGGCCCTGTCCACCGCGAGCCTGCAGGTCGTCGAGTGGCTCCCGCCCCGCAAGGTCGCGGCGACCGTGCGCACCGCGTACGACCCCGAGGCCCAGCAGATGCTCGCCACCCGGGGCGCCGCCGCCCAGGCACCCGGCTGGACGGGCACCGCGCCCGGCGTCGACGTGGACCTCGCCGGCCCGGCGGCCACCGAGACCGCGTGGGGCATCTACCGGCACGACGGCGCCTGGTCCGTCTCCTACCAGGTCCGCACCTGGCCGCAGGCCGCCGTGTACGCGACCATCCTGCAGCCGCTGATGCGCCCGCGGCAGAATGCCCGCCGCGCGATGACGCTCCTCTACGAGCCGATCGGCCCCCGCCGGGCCCGCCAGGAACTGGCCCGCGACAAGGCCAAGCGCAGCTCCGCCCGCCACCTGCGCGCCAAGTCGGGCCGCGACGAGAGCGAGGACGAGCGCCGCGAGGAGGCCATCTCCCGCCAGCAGGACGTCGCCCGCGCCTCCGGGCAGGGCGTCCTGCGGATGACGGCCGTCCTCACCGTCACCGTCACCGAACTCGACGAGCTGGAGACCGCCTGCGCCGAACTCCAGGCCGACGCCGCAGCCTCCGGGCTGGAAGTACGCCGCATGTGGGGCGCCCAGGACACCGGCTTCGCCACCGGCGCCCTCCCCCTCGGCCAGGGCCTGCCCGACCGCCGGATGGGATTCTGATGGGCCTCTTCTCCCGCCGCCCCGCCGGCGACACCCTCCTCGAAGCCATCGGCATCGACGAGGCCGCAGGCATCGCCGACCGCCCGCCCGTAGCGCTCCCGCAGCAGCGGACCGCCCGGGAAGAGCGGCGTGCCCGCCTCCTCGAAGACCCCGAGACCTCGATGCGGGTCGCCCCGAAGAAGGGGTGGACCCAGCCCTTCGCGGGCCGGGCCGCCTCCGCGCCCCGTACCGAGGTCGTCCGCGCGGACACCGCGAACGCCGCCGGGATGTACCCGTTCCTGCACGCCGCGAGCCTGCCGCCGATCGGCGCGTACATCGGCCGCAACGTCCTGACCACGGAGGCCTTCAGCGCCCACCCCGCGGTCTGGGTGAAGGAAGGGCTGTGCACCAACCCCAACGTGATGGTGACCGGGATCCCCGGCTCGGGTAAGAGCGCGCACATCAAGGCGCTCTCCCTGCGCCTGATGGCGTTCGGCCACCGAACGCTGATCGCCGGGGACGTCAAAGGCGAGTACCAGGCGATGTGCCGTCACCTCGGGGTGGAACCCGTACGCCTGGGTCCCGGACTGCCCGGTCGCCTCAACCCCCTGGACGCGGGCCCGCTCGGCGCCGGCCTGGACCTCATCAAGGACCCGGCCGAGCTGAAGGGCCGCCTCACCGAGATCCACCGCCGCCGCCTCACCCTGCTCAAGGCGCTCCTCGAACTCCAGCTCCGCCGCACCCTGCAGCCCCAGGAGGAAGAAGCCCTCGACGTCGCGGTGCGCGAGGTCACGGGCGAGCTCCACGGCACGGGCGCCACCCGCTTCGCCGTGCCCACCCTCCCCCTCGTCTACGACCGCCTGCGCGACCCCACCGACGCGATGGCCCGCGAGCTCCGCATCCGCGACGGCGACATCCAGCGGGCCCGGGAACAGATGGCCTCCATTCGCTCGGCGCTCGGCGGCATGGTCACCGGCCACCTCGGCGGCCTCTTCGACGAGGCCACCTCCATCGACCTGGACTGGGAGGCCCCCATCCAGTCCGTCGACATCTCCGCGCTGCAGGAGTACGGCGACGAGACGGTTGCCATGGTCCTGTCCTGCGTCAGCAGCTGGGCGCAGTCGGCCATCGACCAGCCGGGGCAGAAGCCGTGGATCGTCGTACGCGACGAGCTGTGGCGGCAGATGCGCTCCGGCGGCGCCACCATGGTCAAGAAGATCGACGCGGACCTCAGGCTCAGCAGGGCGACCGGCACCATCCAGGTCCTGGCCACCCACCGGCTCAGCGACTTCGAGTCCGTCGGCGCGGCCGGCTCCGAGGCCGTCGCCATCGCCCGCGACCTGATCGCCTCCTGCGAAACCCGCATCAGCCTCGCCCAGGACACCCGGCCGCTCCAGATCACCCGCGAGGCCATCGGCCTCACCGACTCCGAATGCGACCTCATCGGCTCCTGGGGCGCCGGCCAGCGCGGCCGCGCGCTGTGGAAGGTCGGGCGTGGGGGCGGCTCGCACGCCGTCCAGCTGATGCTCTCCCGAACGGAGCAACGACTGTTCGAGACCGACGAGAAGATGGTGATCTAAGCCCGTGGGTTCGTCATTCCTGAAGTGTCGAGCGTGCGGAACCCACGGGATCAGCTTGCTGGAGAGCCTGTGTCGGGCCGCCGGTTGGGGAACCGAGGGCTCGCCGGCCGGGCAGGTGTGGGTCGTCGTGTGCACGAGTGACCGCCAGGCCCGACACCGGTCAGGTCAGAGCCACCCGGCCCAGCCGAAGGTCGCGATGTACGCACGCTCGATCGCCCTCCAGCCCCGCCCGCCGCGTTGGCGGACGATGACGAAAGCCAGCGCGAACCAGACCGCGAACACGCCGCCGATGATCAACGGCCATTTCGGGCCCTCGAAGTACCCGACCGCACCGAGTGCCAAGACCGTCAGCACCAAGCCGAAGTGCGCCCCGCCGCGGCTGGTACGCAGTGCCTCGCGCACCACCCTCCGGTCCTCCGCGAGGACCCGCTCGTACGCGTTCGGCGCCGCATCCGCCTGGTGCTCCCGCTCCACGTCCTTTTCCACGGATCCCCCCTCAACAGATCCAGCCCTGCGCAGGACCGGCTCATACCCCCTCAGACGCAACACCCTTCAAGACCGTTGCCCGGTCCAGCAGGGCACGCCTCAACGCAGCGAACCCAAGACAGTAGGTGCATGACGTGTCCGAGCGCACCGGCCCGTCCGCCGCCGGGCTGGACGACAACACGCTGCTCGCCGCGTACGGCGCCGGCCTGGTCGTCACCATCGGCAGCTCGGTCCTGCTGGCCGGGCCGCTCGCCGGACTCCTGTCCGGCAACGGCTGGGTCGGCAGTACGGACAGCGTTCCCTCCACCGTGCTGTCGGCCCTCGTCAAAGGCCCGGGCTCCGTCTACCGGCCCGCCCCGCCCTCCTGGCTGTTCTACGGGCTCACGGCGTTCTTCGTCCTCGTCTTGGGCGCCGTGATCGTCAAGATCTCCAGCACCCTGTCCTTCGGCGGGGCTGCCGGCGGAGCCCAGTGGGGCGGCCCGAAGGTCGAGCGGAAGATGTACGCCGCCAACGACCCGACCAAGAGGGTCAACCGCATCACCGCAGGCCGCGGCCTGCGCACCAAGAACATCGTCGCCGCCCAGCCCAACATCTCGGCGACGGTGTTCGGCGTACCCGGCTCCTCCAAGACCACCGGCCTGGTCCTGCCGAACGCCGCGGAGTGGCAGGGCCCCCTGGTCGTGACCACGACGAAGGCCGCCGACCTCGACGTCATCTACAACCGCCGCGGCGCCATCGGCGTACCCACCGAAGACTGGTCCGATCCTGGGCTCGCAGCCGGATCCGCACGGCCCCCGATCTGGGTCATCGCCCCGGCCGGCATACCCGGCCGGGACAGCGACCGCTGGTCCCCCGTCGCGTACTGCACCGACGCCAAGGCCGCCGACCGGATGGCCTCCTGGCTCGCCGAGGCCTCGGCCTCCGGCGGCGACAAGCGGGCCGCGCCCTGGATCGACCAGGCCAAGAGCGTCCTCAAGGGCATCCTCCTGGCCGCCCACCTCTCCGGCGGCGGGATCTCCGACCTGCGCCGCTGGATCTCGCTCGGCAAGGACGCCGTCGACCACGTCCGCGCCGTCCTCCTCGCGCACGGCTTCACCGACGTCGCCGAGGACTACGCCTCCCCCTGGCTACGCCTGCACGAGGACGGCATCGGCTCCATTCAGTTCAGCCTCAACGTCCTGGCCCGCGTCTTCGCCGACGAAGAGGTCCGCGAGACCTGCGCCCGCTCCGACTTCACCTTCGAGGAATGGCTCGACAAGCGCGGCACCATCTGCGTCATCGCCTCCGAGGCCGACGCCGACCGCTTCGCACCCCTAATCAGTTCCCTGATCGCCGGCGCGATCCACGCGGCGGAGTCCCGCTACAACTCCACGGGCAAGGCCATCGATCCGGCGGTCGGCTTCCTCATCGACGAGGCCGGCAACATGCTCCGCTACCCCCGCCTGCCCGCCATCCTCACCACCGGCCGCGGCATGGGCATCGCCATGCTGACGGTCTGGCACGACCTCTCCCAGCTCCGGGAATCCCTCGGCGTCCAGAAGGCCAACACCGTCCTGTCGGCGAGCGGCCTGCGGATGCTCCTGCCCGGCTGCGGCGACCTGGAGACCCTGCGCTACTTCTCCGGGCTGTACGGGCGCACCGAGGTCATGAAGACCAGCCACGGCCGCTCCCGCGGCGAGCGCTCCACCAACACCCAGGCCAACGAGACCGACCTCGCCCCGGTCCACTCCCTCCAGCAACTCCCCGACTTCACCGCGATCGCCCAGTACACCAACCTGCCGCCGATCAAGGTCAAGATGCGCCTCACCTTCCGCGACAAGGACCTCAAGAAGCTCCTCGCGGACCCCAAGGCCGCCGCCCCCGCCAAGAAGTAGGGAGCCGACGATGACCGAGCCCAGGAGGTATCCGTGCCCGACCCGCTGAACCCGGCAGATCTCTGGCCGACACCACCCGGAGCCGCCGCCGCGAAGAAGGCGGAGCCGCAACGCTGGGTGTGGGTGGCCATGGAACCCCAGGAGCGGCAGATGCGGATGCGCGAGCTGGGCTGCTGGGTGGACTGGCTCCGGACCGCGTTCGAGCTCCACAACACGATCACGCACTGCTGGTACCGGCACTCCGCCGTCCTCGAACACCTCACCGCCCTCTACGCCGGCTGGATGCGCACGTACGCCGGAGAGGAAGAACCCGGCCGCGAGCTCGCCGAAGCCGACTGGATCAACACCCTCCACGCCTTCATCCCCCGCTTGCAGCTCGCCGCCTGCGCGGCCGGCACCCACCAGCCGCCGCCGCTCCTCGTCCCGCCGCCGGCCGACAGCGCCGAGGCCTTCGACCTGTACGTGAGGCTCTCCGACACGACGAGCGCCGCCGCGGTCCATCCGGCGGCGGCCGAGCTCGGCCGCCGCGAAGCCGAACTGAACGCGCCGCTGTAGAGGGCCCGCCGCACAGCAACTGCCTGCCGCCGCCGCCTGTTGCGGCGCAACACGACACCGAGGAGATACCCGCAATGGCAACACCAGCGGACCAGGCAACCGGCCCCACCCCTGCCGCAGACGCCCGTACCGGAACGGGTGCCATGCCCTTGTGGGGGGAGCCCGGCCACCCCATGGAAAGGTTGGACGTGGTCCCGCGGTCCTCTTCGCATCGCGCAGCACCGCGGGATTCGCCCCGTCCGAGCTGTCGGAGGGCAACGACTGCCCGGAGTTCGAAGAGGCGATGGCAGCCTGGGACGACCTCGTCCCCGCCGTTCCCGCAGCCGAGATCCGGACCGCCGTAGTCAAAGACGTGGCCGTCCTGCGGCCCGATGCGCGGGCAGCAGCCGAGATCGCACCGGCCGCCGGTGTCCCTGGAGTTCCGAAGCGAGCGGCTGCCCTGCGCCGCCTGCCGAACCTCCGGTTGCCGTGCCGACGGCTCCGGAGGCGGGAGCGGGCGTAGCAACGGCTCTGGCCGGCGCCGACACCCACGCCGACAGGCTCAAGGACCACCCGGAGTGGCAGCGGATCCAGACCGTCCGAGGCGCCCTGGGGCACGTCTGGGACGTGATGAAGGAGAAGGCCGGCCCCTACTGGGAGAACCTGAAGGCCGACGTCCGGTTCCAGGGCTTCTGGAAGGCCGCGTCCATCCGGGCCTGCGAGGCGATCTCGTCCTCCGCGTCGACGCTGGCGCGCCGCCTCCAGGGCGACCTCCCCGCCGCCGACGCCTTGCTCAAGCTCTCCGATGCGACCCTCACCTACAGCAACGCCCCGGCCCGGGCCGAGCCCGGCCTGGCACCCTCGGCGAAGCCGGTCGCCAAGGAGACCGCCGACTCTGCTGAGGCGCCGATGCCTCAGCTCGTCGAACGAAAGCCCCCCACGGCGTACGCCACCCGCGAAGACTCCGTACGGGCGGCCCAGGAGGTGACGAAGAACTTCCAGGACTGGATCGCCAGCCCCATGGGCCAGGAGCTGGTCACCTCCGACCACCGCAGGGTGGCCGAGTTCCGCGACGCCTGGCAGCAGTTGCCGCCGCATGACAGCGGACCGGGCCCGGCCGTAGGCCCGTACGACAACGTCGCCGAGCGGGCCAAGGCCCTCGTCACGGCAGCGGTCGGCTCTGCCCGCTTCGCCCCCGGCGACCTCCAGGCCCTGGCACAGACCACTGACCGGCACGCGGCCCGGCTCGCAGTCACCCTGCTACCCGGCACGGCAACCCCGGCGCAGAGGGCGGCGGCCCCGGCACCCCGGGTAGCGGTTTCCCCGCCTGCAGCGACCCGCACCCCACGGGCGGCGGTGTAGCCGGTCCGGGGCAATGCTTCCTAGCTCCCCGCCTCCCGCGGCCCGGCACACAGCCCAAGGCCCTGGCCATCCGGCCGGCGGCGGGGCAACGACCTGTGGGCCGGCCCCCTTACCGGTCTACCCTGGCTTCCAGGCCCTGGTGGACTTCTCGTCGGACTTGCGGGAGATGCTAGATATGCCGGATTCGGTGAAAGTGCTTCAGAACATGCTGCTCTCAACCTAGAGTCGCAGGTCAGCAAGTCTGCTCCCCACGCACGCGGGGATGACCCAAGGGCCGGTGGATGGGCGTGCGGTGGGAAGACTGCTTCCCGCGCAGGCGGGGATCACCCCTGCCGACAGCTACATGGCGGCCCGCAGCATCCCCGCCGTCTTGGCCATGGCGGCCTTCGCCGGCTCGTCGGTAGCGGTCCGTGCGGCGTCTTCCAGCAGGAGCGCGGCTGCCTGGAGGAGTCCGACGTGCACGGGCACGGTCTCCAGCCCGGTGAGCGCGGCCATGGCCTGGGCGGTGGCGCTCTGCGGGATAAGGGTGCTGACGCCGCGTCCGACGATCCGTTGGGACTGCGTTGGTGTACTCACGAGGTGATTCTCGCGGGTCCGGACACCAAACTGCCCACGCCCGCGAGCGGGCTCACTGCCGCAGTCCCGGACGGCGCCCGATCGCCAGGTCGGTGGGCACCTCCGCCCGGGGCAGCGCCCGCTGCCGAGCCTGTGCCGGCTGCGTGGGGGCCCACCTCTGTTCCTGGGCGATCGACTGGTGGGCGGCAGCATCCAGCATCGCCCGCGGCACCGGAGTGCCCGCGCTCTGCGCGGCGGACAGGAGCGCGGCGGCGCTCTTCTGCTCCGCGCCCATCACCGCCGCGTAGGCCCCTGTCAGGGACTCGATCTGTCGGGAGTGGACGGGGTAGAAGGACCGGTTCTTGTCGGGAGTCCGGGGCCTGTGTTCATCGGAGTTGGTCACCAGGCCGGCCTCGGCGCGCCGGACCACCCACGGGGCGGCGCCCGCCATCTGCCAGCCGGTGGCCGACAGCCGGTACGCGGTCGCGGCGAGGGCTCCCGCTCCCCCGGCGTCGGCGACGATGTCGGCGGCCGGCCTGCCAGGCCCCGGCGGCTGCTTGGGGGTCCACTGCGGGCCGAGCAGCAGCTGGCCCAGGCGCACCGTGCTCGTACGGGAGATCACCACCGCGGGATGGGGGTCGGTCGACGGCATCTTCACCGCTTTGCCCTGGCGGACCTGCGCGTAGCCCGGCGGCGGGAGTGGTGGGTGTTCCCGGGGATCGCCCGTATCGACGACGTTGCCCCAGGCTGCGGCGGCCTTGTCCCAGGCCTTGGAAGACTCTCGCAGCGCCATGGCAGCGCTCTTCAGACCGTCCTTTGCGGCGCCGTCCGTCATGTCCCCGGCGACGTGCATCAGGGTCCGCCCAGCGAGCAGCCGGCTCATCGCGTTCCAGGAGGAGATCTGCTTGAGGTCCGCGCCGCTGAGCCGCTGCTCCGCGCTGTCGTGCAGGGCGGTGTACGCGGCGCGGGAGAGCCGCTCGCTGTCCTCCGCGAGGCGGGTGGTGATGGCACTGGTTTCGTCCGTCGCCGCCGCTTGGACCGGTTCTACGGGTAGCGCCGCAGGGAGCGAGGCCAGGTCGGGATCGGCGTCGCGGGTCGCCGCCTGCGCGTAGACGGAGGCGTGGTCGAGTGATGTCCTGGCCTGTTGGAAGGCGTCGACAGCGCCGGGATGCTCGGCACCCTGGGAGAGCCGGTGCACAACGTGGCCTGCCTCCCAGGCGACTTCTGAGTACCGCCGGGCGAGGTAGTCGAACGCCTTCTGGCGCCGCAGCAGGTAGGCGTACGGCGTCAGTGGGGTCCGGTCGGGACCGAGATGGCTGCTGATCGTGTCGCGTACGGCGCCCACGGCTTGCGCCGCCAAGGCGATCCGTTCGCCGGCCGGTCCGCCCTCCCCTGCCTGCGGGGCCAGGTACCGGCGAGCGGTGCCCAGCGCCTTCCGCGCGTCGCCCAGGCAGTCCTCCAGGTTCTGCTCCGCCTGGGTCAGCTCCCGTCGGCGCCGCTGGTCTTCGTCGGCCGTCGGAGTAGGGGTGTACGCCCTGGGACCAAGACCCTTCTGCATCTGTAACAGCAGCCCGTCGACTTCGTCGGCCAGAGCGGCACGCTCATCGGAGGCGACGGAGGCAAGCGGGGTCTGTGCCACCTCCTGCAGGTGTGCGATCGCGACGTCGAAGAGCTCCCCGAGGGTCGCCACCTCACTGCCCCCGAACGAAGGACAGGGCCACGGCCGCACCGGACGCCAGTTCCCCGACCTCGACCAGAGCCCGGGCCGATGCCGCGTCCGCCACCTCGCCGGCCGACAGCCGCGTCAGCACGGCGCTGACGTGCTCCAGCAGTCGTACGTACGGAGCGAGACCGGCGGCCCCCGGTTCCGGGGGCGGAGCCGTGACCAGCAGGCTTGTCTCGGGCAGCGGAAGGCGGTCGCGGCCTTCCGAGCACTGTTGCGAGACGATCATCGCCTGCAGCTCGTCGCTGCCTTCGTCGAAGGTGATGCTGTGGGCGAGTTTGGTGATCATGTCGAAGACGTCCCAAGCCGCCGCCAGCGCAGCGCCGGCGTCCTCGGAGTCCAACTGCTCATCCAGCCTCAGTAGCGCCGATGCAGACATCAACCGCCCCTCCTTCATGTCGGAATGGCGACGATCGTCCCACCTCGCAAGCACCCGGTAAGCACGCCTGTGGATAAGCCACACCCTGTGGAGACGGCCGGCTGGGGCGGGACCGGCCGAGGTGAAACGTCTCCTCAGCTCTCCGCCCCGAGGCGCTCGCTGAGGGGCGTCCGACTGAGCGGGTGCCGTCGAGGTTTGGCCGACGCTGCTGCAGCGCCGGCGCCCGCTCAGGTGGCCACGCGGGCTTCTCTGGTCGCTGGCGCGAGGGCTTGCCCGACGCGGCTCAGGTGTCCGGACCGCAGACGGTGCCGCCGGGTTGCTGGCGGGAGTACTGGACCATGGCTTCCTGCGAGATCGAGGGCGTGCTGCCGTCGGCGGGGGTGAGGGTGTAGAAGACAGTGATGGAGCCCTCGGTGACGGCGTCCAGGACACCGACCCAGGGGATGGTGTAACTGACGGAGGTGGTGTCAGCGGTGACGCTCACGACACCCTGGGTCTTCGCGGCCAAGGTCTGCCCGGAGGTGTCGCTGCAGACCGTGACGTCGAAAGTGACCTTGTCGCCGGTCGTGAACGGTATGTGGTCCACCACGACGAGGACGCCATTCCAGGGCTTCTGCAGGCAATTGATCGAGCCGGGGGGCTCCTCGAAGGGAAATTCCGGGAAGTCGAGTTCGACCGGCATGCAGGCTCCTGGTTGTCGAAGGGCGGCCGGGACCGGGAGCTCGGACTCCCGCCCCGTGATCATGGGTCGATCCGCGTACGCGCCCGGATGATCTGCCGCCTGCCGCCCCGTGACCGCATCGGATGCCAAGGCTGACCGACCTTGAGGTGTCAGGCGCCGCGCGCGGCGAAGAAGGCGCGGACGTCGGCGACGAACGCCTCCGGCTGCTCCAGTGAGAGGAAGTTGCCGCCGCGCTCCAGCTCGGTCCAGTGGGTGATGTTGTGGTCTCGCTCGGCGAAGCGGCGGATGGCGATGTCGGTGTGCAGGGCGACGGCGACGCCGGTCGGGACGGTGCCACGGGCCTTCGGGGCCCAGGCGCTCGGGTCGTGGCCCGCCTCGTAGTACAAGTTCGCCGAGGAGCCCGCCGTGCCGCTGAACCAGTAGACACTGACGTTGGTCAGCAGGCGGTCGCGGCCCACGGCATCCTCGGGGAGCTCGGCGGCGGGGTCCGTCCATTCCTTGAACTTCTCCGCGATCCAAGCGAGTTGACCGACCGGCGAGTCATGCAGTCCGTAGGCGAGGGTCTGCGGACGAGTGGACTGGATGGCGTTGAAGCCCATCTTGTCCTGCTGGAAATCCTCCAGCCGCGCCAGCCGCTCCTGCTCGGACGTGGTCAGCCCCTCGAACTCGGCAGGATCCCCGGAGGGGAAGGTGACCAGGCCGTTGACGTGAATGCCGACGACCAGGTCTGGGGCCTGCCGCCCCATCTCGGCAGCGATCCAGGCTCCACCACCTGTGCCCTGGACGCCGTAAGTGCTGTAGCCGAGCCGCCCCATCAGCTCGACGAACGCCCCGGCGATGCGGCCGGTGTTCCAACCGGCCTCGCCGAGCGGACCGGAGAAACCAGTGCCGGGCGTGGACGTCACAACGACGTGGAAGTCCTCCGTCAGCGGCCGGATGACCTCGACGAACTGCACGAACGAGCAGGGCCAGTCATGCAGCAGGAGCAGCGGCACGGCCGCAGGGTTCTGCGAGCGGACGTGCAGGAAGTGGATGTTCTGGCCGTCGATCTCGGTGGTGAACTGCGGGAACTCATTGAGCTCCGCCTCCGCCTTGCGCCAGTCGAAACCGTCGGCCCAGTACGCGGCCAGGGCCTTGAGGTAGTCGGTGGGCACACCCCGGCTCCAGCCGGCGCCGGGGATCTCGCCGCTCCAGCGGGTACGTGCCAGCCGCTCCCGCAGGTCGTCGAGATCCGCCTGCGGGACATCGATGCGGAACGGCTGGATCCGGGCGTCGGTGTTGCTCTTGTTCTCCATGAGTACGACAGTATTCTCAATATAGGCACGATACGTTCCTAATGGCACGACAGGCTTGTCCTCATGCTTGATACATCCGCACGGTTGCTGCGCCTGCTCTCCCTCCTGCAGACCCCGAGGGCCTGGCCGGGATCAGAGCTGGCCGGGCGCCTCGGGGTGAGCGGCCGCACCGTCCGCAACGACATCGACCGACTGCGCGAGCTCGGCTACCCCGTGGACGCCACACGCGGAACCACCGGTGGCTACCGGCTGGGCGCCGGGGCGGTGATGCCCCCGCTGCTCCTCGACGACGAGGAGGCCGTCGCGGTGACGATCGCCCTGCGTACCAGCGCGCAGGGCACCGTCCCCGGCACCGAGGAAATCTCCCTGCGGGCGCTCGCCAAGCTGGAGCAGGTGCTGCCCTCCCGGCTGCGCCGCCGGGTGCGGACCCTCATGTCGTACACCGTGGCCGTGCCGGCCGACCGTCCGGCCCCGACCGTCACCGCGGAGGTACTGACCACCCTGGCGTCCGCCTGCCGCGACCAGGAACGTCTGCGCTTCGACTACCTGGACCACGCCGGCTCGCCCACCCGCCGCATCGTGGAGCCATATCGGGCGGTGAACTGGGGACAGCGCTGGTACCTGGTGGCATGGGACGTCGAGCGCCAGGACTGGCGGACCTTCCGGGCCGACCGAATCCAGCCCCGCACCCCGACCGGGCCGCGCTTCACCCCGCGCGAACTGCCCGGCGGCGACGCTGCGGCGTACGTCTCCCAACGAGTATCGGGCGCGGCCTGGCGCTACCACGCACGGGTTACCGTCCACGCCCCGGCGGCGGCGGTGATCGAGCAGATCAATCCTGCGGTCGGCACGGTCGAGGCACTCGACGCCAACACCTGCGTCATGACCACCGGCGCCGATACAGTGCAGACCCTCGCGGTCTATCTGGGCATGCTCGACTTCGACTTCCGTGTCACCGAGCCCGTGGAACTGGTCACCCACCTGCGTCGACTCGCGGACCGCTACTCCCGCTCCACACCGCCTACCTCCTGAGGCGAAGAGGCCCGCCAGACGTGCCAAGAAGCCGGATTCTGGGAACGACCGCGAGAGTCTGCTGCGGGAAATATCGGCGGGAGACAGGAACGGGGTTCGGCGTGTCTCGTGCCAGGGCAGCTCGCGGCGGCTCGCTGGTCAAGCCCCCAAGCCCCGAATCCCCTACGAGAGCACCCACTGTGGCGGGTGGCCGGGGTCGGCCGGGCAGGTGAAGACGTGCAGGTCCCGGTCCCGGCCGAAGCGAAGCCGGGTGGGGTGGGCAACGGACGGGCCGCCCTGGATCGAGGCCTTCCCCCGTAGGGACGGGTCGCGGTCTTCCAGGGGCGTCCAGCTGTGCGAGCCGGCGTCCATCTCGTAGCCGTCGGCGGTCAGCAGCAGCCGCATCGGGGTCGCGCAGGCTTCGCAGCCGATGGCCATCGGGCCCGTCGACGCCCAGCTCGGAAAGCCGCCCACCCGCCAGCCGGGCGGGATCGACAGGTCGAACTGGTAGCTGGGGGCCTCAGGGCCGTGTTCCGCCGCCTGGGCTTCGTCCCACGCGTCGATGCGGGCGATCAAAGAGGTCGGCAGCGTGTCGTCCTCCGCCCAGGGATAGGTGTCCACCTCTTCGGGATGCAGGACACACGGCGCGGGGAGTTCGTGCTCCCATCGCAGCATGGGTACTTCGGGCGGGGCGGCGAGGAAGCGTTCCACGCGCTCGGTCTCTGCGGCCTGCCGCCACCGCAGGTGGTAACGGCGCTCCAGGTACGGACCGTGGTTGAACGGGCAGCGGAAGATCTGCGCCAGATCAGCACCATCGGGCCCGGCCGCCAGAGCCGGGATGTCCCGGCGGAAGAACTGGGCGAGGCCTATGAACGGCACCGGGCCGTCTTTCCCGGACGTTCCGGAGCCCGGCCACGGCTGGCTCCGCGGCCAGACGCCCGCGGCCCGGGCACTGCGGATCTCGTCCGGCACGTACCCCTCGCTTTCGGGCTGGTGGGGCTCGCGGCAGACCGGCCACGGCTCGACGTCCGGCCACAGCATCGGACCGCCGACATGGCTCTCACGCATGCCGGGCCGTCCCGGCCTGGGGTGCAGTCGGGTCGTGCGGCCCCGGTAGGGGGCCAGGTCCGGGAACACGGCCTCCGCGGAGACCGGTCTGGTCGGCGTGGTCCTGGTCATGCGCAGACCGTACGTGGCCGGGAAGATGCCACGCGAACGGATTGCGGCGATCCCGTCCGGCCATGACCCGCAGCGCTGTTCATCAGGGCCGCGTCCTCCTGGACGCATCGTGCCGAGCACAATCACCGTCCTGAAGCAAGGATCGAGGCGTTCTCTGAACTCGGCGATATCGATTTCCGGAGAGGGGAAGCGTTCCTGCCCCCGGGCAACAGGTGTTCTCGGAATCCGGAATCCGCCTACAGAGCCACGGGTCCGACACCACTGCGTGGCAGAGCCGACGCGCCCCGCTTTGTCTTCGCGTGCACGCGGTCGCGAAGCTCGGCCTGGTAGAAGACAGCTTTGTCACCGCCGAGCCCGAAGGACTCACAGATGTCCGCCACTGTTTCGGCGTCTTCCGCAGTACCCGTGAGCCCGATCTGGACAAGCCTCCAGTACCCCTGCTGCACGTGCTGCCTGCACCCCTCGCCCAGACCCTCACTTCCCGCGGTCGGCCCGTAGTCGCAGGAACCCGCGGCCACGAAGGACAACGTCTGCAGCAGCACCTCTCGTGCCAGGGTGGAGAGGTCGCCCGCCAGCGCGGCCATGATCACGCCGACCGCCGGCGGAGTGCACTCGAAGATGATCGTGCTTCCCTCGACATGGCCATCGAGGGTGTATCCGATCATGTCCTGGGGCGTCTCAGCAGTGATGATCGCCTCGATCAGAAGCGGCACATGCTCCGCAGAGTCACCGCAGCCGCACTCCAACGACGCCCAATCGACGCGTCGCATTTCTGCACGCACCAGCTCACCGACCACCACCGCGGCCCCCCTCAAAGCATGCAGGCCCCGGGCCCCGGCACTAGCGATCAAGCATGAGCCAACCATCGGTCCCCTCCCCGCCGTCGTGTGCGTCACGAAATATCCGCCACAGCCATTCCTTTCCGGAGGGCGAGGCATGGCACCCTGCGGGCCCGTGCCTGCCGGTTGGGGCAGTAGGACCACCACGACAGGCTCCCGGGCCACGAGGTGCGCGGCTCTCGATGTCAAACGTCCCGGCCGGATCAGCGGCACGTGAAGCGGTGGGTCACCCTTCGACCGTCAAGACAAGGCCCACGAGGCAGAGGGCCAGGCCGGCGGGAAGTATGAAGCCGCCCATGAGCCGGAAGAACCAGGGGCCGAGCTGCGACGGCTCGGTGAGGCTCAAGTCCATCGTCCGGGCAGCAGTCACAGCCCGTCCGGTGTTGCGGCGTGCCGCAGCCTTGTCCGCCGTACCGCGAAGGTTGAAGAGCAACACGGATCCCCAGCCCACGGAGACCGTTCCGAACACCAGCAACGCGATTCCCACACCCACGGCGACCCTCCCCAAGACGCCGCCCGACTGCGGCCGTCTGCCGGACTCTGTCAGCCGTCCGCCTGGAGAGCAAGCGATCTTGAGGAGGAGCGCCCCAAGGCCTCGGCCCCAAGCGGAACGGCATCACGGTGGTTGATGCCGTGTGCGGTGAGCCGGCTCGGTGCCCGGCCAACAACCACGGATTCAGGCACACAACCACTCACTCCGGCGGACGCCAGAACGGATACGCATCAAAGTGCGCGTCCTCTGTCCCGTCTTCAGCGCGCGGCTCGGTCTGCAGCTTCTCGGGTGATGTCGGCGTAGAGGCGGAAGAGGGCCGGGCGGGCTTCGCCGCCGTCTCGTTCGTGCAGGGCCGCCCAGCACCGGGCGATGAGCTCTCGGGCCTGGGTGCCGGGCCAGGGCTGGGGCAGGAGCTGAGGAGGCAACAGTGGGTCGGGCTCCATGGCGCGGGTGAGTTCGGCGGCAAGCTCGACCGCGATGGTGAGGAGTGCGGACGCGGAGAGTCCGGCAGGGCCGGTGAGCCGGGCGAGGCGGGGCCGGGCGATGCGGCTGAGGCGGTGGTAGCGGTCGGCGATCTCCTGCAGGGACCACAGGCGGCGGGCGAGTTCGACAGGCTCTTGGGTGTCGCCCTTGCGCAGGTCGGTCGTAGTGAGAAGGGTGAGCGCGCCATGGGCGCCGAGGCGGTGGGCCGCTTCTTCGACGTACGGTTCCCAGGCGTTGGCGCAGACGTACAGTCCGCCCTGGAGCGGGGCTCCGCCGAGGTGGACGAGGGTTTCACGCAGGGCGTCCCGGGCCGTGCGTGCCGATTCGGGCACCGCGAAGGCGGCCAGGTGCCAGACGCCGTCCCAGGGCGCGAGCCCGGCGTCTTGCTGGAACGCGTGCCGGAGGAAGTCCGCGTTGGGAGCCAGAGCACGCGTGGTGTCCTCGGTCGCGTGCAGCTCCGCCTTGCGGCCACGGCCCTCGTGGGTGAACCGGCCCTCGGCCACGAGGCGTTTGACGCACAGCCGCACCTGCTGGTCGCTCATGCCCAGGGTGTTGGCGACGGTGTAGAGCTCGTCCGCGCCGACGGTGCCGTCCTCGCGGATCAGCGCGTGGACGAGCATGCGGGTGGGGACCTCGACGTGGTCCGTCTCGGCGCTCACAGTTCTCGTGCTCCTCTCGTTGCGACGGCGCGACGCATGGTGGTCACGGCTCCGAACCCCAGCAGCCCGCGCAGGTAGGGCGTGTGCGCGGTACGCACGGCCGTGAAGCCGAGCCGCTCGTACAGGGCCCTGGCGCGCGGATTGATGTCGATCACATCCAGTCTGATCTCCCAGCAGTGCTGTTCCGCCGCGACGGCGGCCACCTCCTCGATGAGCAGGCTACCGACGCCACGCCCGCGCATGCCCGGGTCCACGGCGATGCCGTCCATGACGAGCTGTCCGGGGGCCGGGTGGCGTTCGAACAGGGCGAGGAGCAGGAGTCTGTGCAGTCCTCGCAGGTGTCCGTACGCGCGCAGCACGGCGGAGGCCGATCCCCCGGTGAGGGCGCGGCCGCCGATCTGGTAGCCGGCGAGGCCGACGAGCCGGCCGTCGATGAGTGCGCAGACCGCGCGATCGGCGTTCAGGTGGGCGGCGATGAAGGGCACCGCCTTGTCCGGCGGGTTCAGCGCGGGGCCCAGCTTGCGGCCGAAAGCCTCCCAGTACAGCTCGGCCGCCCGCCGCTCGGCGCCGGCCGGAAGGCCGCGCCGGACCGTCAGCGGTCCAGTACCGGTGTCCGTCGTGTCCAGCCCCATACCGTGCCCTCTTTTCTCGCTGCATCCCGAAACTCAAAACTATCATTCTCGCGACGATCGTGCTTGCGGTGATAGTTTTAGGCTCGCTCACCCGAACAGAGGCGGTCAGATCCCATGTATCCAAAGATCCAGCCCCGACGGCGCGGGCTCCGCATAGCCGTGTGGTCACTCGTCACGGTCCTGGTCGTGGCCGCCGGTCTCGGCGGCGTGGTGCTGTGGCAGAACTCCTACGCCATGGACGAGCAGCGGGTATCGATCCGCCACGGCGGCCACACCCTCAACGGAGTACTGGCCACCCCCAAGGACGGCCGCAAACGCCACGGCCTGGTCGTGTACGTCCACGGCGACGGCCCCGTAGACGCCACCCACGACGACGGGTACCGGCCCATGTGGGAAGCGAACGCCAAGGCCGGCTACGCCTCCCTGTCCTGGGACAAGCCCGGCGTCGCGGGTGCGCCCGGGAACTGGCTCGGCCAGTCCATGGACGACCGGGCCGAGGAGACAGCCGCCGCCATAGCCTGGGCGCGCGGCCGCCCGGACATCGACGGCGACCGGATCGGCCTCTGGGGCGTCAGCCAGGCGGGCTGGGTCCTGCCGAAGGTCGCCGCCAAGACGCCCGTGAGCTTCGTCATCGCCGTCTCGCCCGCGATCAACTGGCTCCAGCAAGGCCGCTACAACCTCCTCGCCGAACTGCGCGCCGACGGCGCGTCAGCAGCCCGTACCGACGCGGCGATCGCCAAGAGCGACACCACCCGACGGCTGCTGGAACGCCACGCGACCTTCGAGGAGTACATCGAGGCCATGGACGGCGACGCGGACGGCATCACCGCCGATCGCTGGGGCTTCATCTCCAAGAACTACACCGCGGACGCCACGCAAGACCTTCGCGCCCTGCGCGGCGTACCGGTGCTGCTGGCCCTCGCGGGCCAGGACATCAACGTAGACGTCGCCGACACGGAGCGCGTCTACCGCGAGGTACTGGCCGCAGGCGGTGCATTGACGGCCAAGCGCTACCCGGACGCGACCCATTCCCTCATCAAGCGGTCCATCGAGCAGTCAGACCTCAAGATCACGCTCACTGCGCTCTTCGCGCCCCGCTCGCTCTTCGCGGACGGATTCCTGGACGGCCAACGGCAGTTCCTCAAGGATCTCGACCGAGGCAGCAAGGCCACTCCGTGACAGTCCAGCAAGATCGGCCATGCCGCGTGGTGCACGTTCGCGTGTGCCGCCCGGCCCGCTGGGACGGCCGCGCCCGTGCCAGCTTCGGCGTCTTGGGAAGCGGTTTCACCGCCGAGCAGAGTCAGGACGGCCAATTCGCAATCTTCTGCACCACGACGGGGTCTAAGGCTGCTGCCATCGACCCTGCCTGGGGCGGGTCGGCGTCAAGCTGAGCCGTATTTCAGGTCAAAACGCCCCCAAGTATCAGCGAATAATTGGAATACCCATTTACGGCACTTGCGTGAATATCGAGAATGCAAAGTTCGGCCCAAACGTGTGTTGATCATTTTTAATCGAATGTTTAGTCTTGGCGTCCGGCCCTAAGTGCCGTTGCCGTGGGCCCGGGGGAGGCCCTTGTTGTTTTTCTCGGGTGGGGAATATGTCAGTAAGAGAACGGAGACGGCTTCGCCGTGCTCTGAGTGCCCTGTGTGGCTTGGCCCTGCTGGTCGGACTGCCGCCCGCGTACGGCGCAGCCGCGTCGGAGGTTCCACTGCCTGAGGGGCAGCGGGCGTTGAAGGAGGCCGCGGAAAGCGGCCGGCGCGTGGAAGTCATCGGTGAGCGTTCGGAGTTCACGACCACATATGCAAACCCGGATGGGGAGACGTTCCGTCTCGTCCAGTCGGTCGTGCCTGTGCGGGTGAAGAGCGCGGACGGCGCCTGGGTGGAGCCTGATGCAACATTGGTGACCCGTCCGGACGGAACGGTGGGGCCGAAAGCTGCCGTTGTCGGTCTGAGCTTCTCGGGCGGTGGTGCCGGGGCAGATTTGGTGCAGATTGAGCGGGAAGGCCGCACTCTCGCGCTGGGCTGGGCCAAGTCCTTGCCCAAGCCGACGCTTGAGGGGGCCAGTGCCACCTACGCGGAGGTGCTGCCGGGCGTCGACCTTCGTATGACGGCCACGGTGGAGGGTTTCCGTGAGGTCCTCGTCGTCAAGACTCCCCAGGCCGCAGCAAGTCCGGCGCTGAAGGAAGTCAAGTTCTCTCTCAAGGCCAAGGGGCTGGAGGTCTCCGGGTCCAAGGAGAACGGGCTGACCGCTTGGAACAGTGATGGTCAGACGGTCTTCGAGGCGCCGCCGGCGCTGATGTGGGACTCAAGCGGCTCGGAGAGCGCGCCTGCTCAGTCAACGGCCAAGGCGGCCTCCACCGCGATGCACTCCGTTGCCGCGGTGACTGCTGCAGAGCCGAGTCCCGCAGCCGGATCGGGAGAGGGTGGTGAGTCACCGTTCGATGGTCCTGGTCAGGGCGATCAGACGGCAAGCCTGCCCCTGGCTGTAGACGCCACGAGCCTCACGGTGGTCCCCGACGCCGAGCTCATGGCGCAGAAGGATCCTGCGGCCTTTCCTCTGTACATCGACCCGTCCGTCAACGCGGACTACAACGTTGAGCGCCTTCTGCTGCGCAACGACGGATACGCGAAGTACGGCTGGGAGAACGCCGACGACAACATGGGCCAGGGTGTGGGTGAGTGCGGGTCGTGGGCCGGCTACTACTGCGGCCCGGGGTACCTGCAGCGGCTCTACTTCCAGTTCACGCCGGACAACCTGCGCGGGAAGAGGGTCCTGGACGCGACCTTCACTATCACGGAGCCGTGGGCCTTCCAGTGCGAACCGCGAAACGTGTGGCTTGTGCGTACGGCGGGCAAGTTCACCAAGTCGACGACCTGGGGAAACAAGCCGGCCTACGCAGACCTGATGGGCGACCGCTCGGTGTCCGCGGGGCGGGGATCGGCGTGCGATCCGAACTCTCCGGCTGCGCCGATCGAGTTCAACGACAATCCCGATGAACCGGACGAGAACCTGACACCCACGGTCCAGGCCTGGGCGACCGGCAAGTCTCCACTGACTCTGGAACTGCGGGCCCAGAACGAGTACGACACGAGCGCCTGGAAGCGCTTCCGCAACGACGCCGCGCTCTCCGTGGACTACATCAGCAACCCGGCTGCGCCGACAGGCCAGACCATCGACGGCACCCCGTGCGAGAAGAACTTCGCTGAAGCGACCACCATCTCGCGCACCGATCCCGATCTGCGTGCCACGGCCAAGGTCTATCCGGGTGGCGAGGCGGAGGCGCGGCTGCGTGTGGCCTTCCTCATCGAGAGGCAGGAAGGGTCGAACTGGGTCAAGGTCAACAGCGGCCCCTTCATCGACAGCCCCAGCAACAGCTTCTACGGGGCTAATGCCTCGGTCCGCGCCGAACCGGAACTGATGCCGACCCTGCAGGACGGCAAGACGTACCGCATGCTCACATGGACCAGGTCCTTCGCCGCCGGAGCGGCGACCGCGGGAAGCGACTATGTCACCTGCTACTTCAAGGTGGACGCGTCGGCTCCCGGCCTCCCACGGATCTCGTTCGGCGGCCCCTACACCGAGTGCACCTCAACCAGCTGCACGGCCGCGGGCAGGCCCGGAGTACCGGGCAAGTTCACCTTCCGTCCTGCCGTCGGGGAGGACTCCAGTGTCGTCCAGTACATGTACAAGATGGACGGGGACACCAAATGGAACTACGTGCCGGCGACAGCCAGCTCCTCCATCGGAATTGCCCCGGATCATGCAGGGCTGAACAACCTGTACGTCAGGGGCGTGGACGCCGTGAACGGCGGGCGCCTGGGGCAGATGTCCTTGGTCCGGTTCTCCGTCAACGAGGACCCCGACCCGCTCGCGCACTGGAACTTCCACGACATGTCCGGTGACAATGCTGCAGACACCGCGACCAGGGACCTCTCGCCCAATCCGGCGGGCCTGCACAATGGTGCCCTTCGCCCCTCGGACGGTCGCCGCGGATGGCTCACCAACATCAATGACGAGGACAGAGCTCTGCGGCTCGACGGTGTCGATGACTACGCGGCGACCTCCGGGCCCGTGATCAACACCCAGGAGTCCTTCACCATCGCAGGCTGGGTACGCCCCGACCGGGTCGACACCACGTTCACCATGGCGGGCGTGGCCGGCAACTACATGAGCGCCGTCGCGATCACCCACCACGCGGGCGGAACCTGGTCGGTCTCGCTGCCCACCACGGACGACTCCACCGCCAGCAGCACCAAGTACGTCGTGAACGCCAAGGCGAAGACCGTTCCCAAGGTGTGGACCCACGTTGCCGCCGTGTACAGCAAGACGAACAAGCGGCTGCATCTGTTTGTCAACGGCGACTACCAGGGCGGGATCGACCTGCCCTCGGACTTCAAGCCCGTGGCTGCAACCGGTTCCCTGACGATCGGCCGGAATAAGGACCGTGGCGCCTGGGGGAACGACTTCCCCGGCCTCATCGACGAGGTCACCGTCTGGCAGTCCGACCTGAGCGCGGCATCGCTGAGCACCGACGTGCGGATGCACGACAAGGCCACGGGCCAGAACAGGGTCGAACTCGCGGCCCGCTGGAACCCTGACACTGTCGCCGGAAGGGTTCTGCCGGACACCTCCGGCTACGACCGCGACCTGACCTTGTCGACGGGAGCGACCATCGCCGGCGGGAAGCTGGTCCTCAACGGGACCACAGACGCCGCATGGGCAGCAGGCGCGCTCGTCGACGAAATGGGGTCATTCACCGCGACGGCCGAAGTCGAACTCGACCCGGCAAAGCTCGCCGCCAAGCCCAACGGGTACATCGCGCAGGTCCTGAGCCAGCGCGCCGACAGCGGCGCGACATGGGGCCTGTGGTTCAAGAAGACCGCTACCGAACCTATCCCCGATCACGACACCGGTGCGAATGTTGACACCGCGTTCGGCCAATGGTGTTTCGGCCGCCGCAATGCCGACGGCAGCGGCACTTGGTCGGCAAGCCCGCCCACGTCGAAGTTCGACACATCGGTGCAGGTCACCGTCGTCCATAACGCTCAGGACAACGAGCTGAAGCTGTACGTCGATGGCAACGAGGTCTCCAAGCAGGGCTCCTACTACGCCACCGAGTCCAACAGCACCTTCTTCTTGGTCGGCGCGAGCTTCGTCGACGGCGCCTGGGCCCACTTCATGCCCGGGAAGATCAACGACGTGCGCGTGTGGTCCGGAGCCATGTATGACGCCGAACAGGTCAAGGACTTGACCTAGTCCAGACACGGCTGCCGCCGGCCGATGGCAGCCAGGGCCTGCGCTGAGCGGCCGGGGTCGCAGAACGCGACCTCGGCCTGCCGCCCCCTCCTCTCCGTGTGCCCATCGCTAGTCACACGCACCTCTACCTTGCGGCTCGTCCGCTTCAGGAGTTTTTGTGTCCAAAAAGAGAAGTCTGTTGGCGAGAACACCGATCATCGGAGTCCTCGCCCTGGCCTTGTCCGTCACCGGTTCGATCGCACCCCTCGCTAGCGCCGCAGAGGCACCTGGCCGACCGTCGAGCCCCCAGCACCGGCCTGCGAAGGTAAACTCGGTGCCGGTCAAGGCGGTGGCCTCAGCCGATCTGATCGCCAAGCTGAAGGCCGAGGACAAGGCCCAAGCCGAGCGCGCGAAGGCCAATCCGAAGAACACCTGGCCCAAGCCCACCACCCTCAAGAACGACCTGAGCAGCGCCCCGGCCGCCAACTCCCTGGTGGCCGTCACCCGGCCGGCCAAGAGCGCCCGCGCGGGCGCCACCGCCTCCGGGCAGGCCACGGTGCAGGTGCTGGACCAGCAGGCGGCCCGCAAGGCCGGCATCACCGGTGTGCTGCTCACGGCCACCGCCGCCACCCCCGGCACCGCACGAGTCGAGGTGAACTACGACTCCTTCGCATCGGCCATCGGCGGCTCCTGGTCCACCCGCCTGGGCCTGGTGACGTTGCCCGGTTGCGCGCTGACCACTCCGGACAAGCCGGAGTGCCGCACGACCACACCCCTCGCCTCCAACAACGACATCGCCAGCCATGAGCTGTCCGCCAACGTCAACCTGGCCGGCGCAAAGCCGACCGCCACGGGCAGTGTCCTGCTCCCTTCTCAGGACGGACTCCCGAGCACGCCCTTGATGAGTGCCGCTTCGGCCGCACCCACCGTGCTCGCGGTGATGGCCACGACCCTCGCCTCGCCTTCGGGCGGCGGCGATTACAAGGCCACCCCGCTCGCCAGCTCTTCCAGCTGGCAGGCGGGCCGGTCATCGGGAGGGTTCAGCTGGTCCTATCCGATCACGGTGCCTCCCGCGGTAGCCGGCCCTGTGCCGGACCTGTCCCTGTCGTACGACTCGGGTTCCATCGACGGGCTCACTGCAAACACCAACAACCAGGGTTCCCAGGTCGGTGAGGGTTTCGACCTGTCCTCCTCTTCCTACATCGAGCGCAAGTACGGCTCATGCGAGGACGACGCCCAGACGGGCAAGGACGACCTGTGCTGGAAGTACGACAACGCTTCCCTCGTCCTGAACGGCCAGGCCAACGAACTGGTCAAGGACCCTTCGGACGCGACGGGCAACACTTGGCGGCTGAAGAACGACGACGCCACGAAGGTCATCCGCGGGCACGGTGCGGGCAGCAACGATGACGGCGACATCACCACAGACCCGAAAGACACCGACGGTGAATTTTGGAAGGTAGTCACCAGCACCGGCACCACCTACACCTTCGGCCTGAACAAACTTCCTGGTGCGCCCGCAGGCTCTGAGACCAACTCGGTCTGGACCGCTCCCGTCTTCGGTGACGACGAAGGCGAGCCCGGCTACAAGAAGAGCAGCAGCTTCTCCGGCCGTGCCGTTCAGCAGGCCTGGCGCTGGAACCTCGACCTGGTTCAGGACCTGCAGGGCAACGCCTCCACGTACTGGTATACGAAGGAGGCCAATTACTACGCGAAGAACGGCGACAAGACAACCGCTATCGGCTACAACCGTGGCGGCTATCTGAATGAGATCAAGTACGGCCAGCGGGCTGACGCACTCTTCACCGGCATCGCCTCCGGACGGGTCGAGTTCACCTATACGGAGCGCTGCGAGTCCGGCTGCTCCTCGCTCACGGAGGACACGGCCGACAACTGGCCCGACGTACCATTCGACACCATCTGCGCTGGTGGCGCGACGGACTGTAAAGCTACGGGGCCTTCGTTCTTCACTCGCAAGCGCCTGGAAAACATCACCACGCAGGTGTGGTCCACTGCACTTGAGCCGGACGCATTCACCAACGTCGATTCCTATGCCCTCGTCTCGGGGTACACGGCTCCGGTCGATCTCAACGACCCGAGCGAGCGGAGCCTGGTCCTCAAGTCGATCATCCGCACCGGCAAGAACGGCACCGCCCTCAAGCTGAACCCGGTCGACTTCACCTATGACAACCGGCCCAACCGGGTCGACGTTCCGACTGACGACATCCTGCCGATCAACCGTCCCCGCATCCGCACCATCACCTCGGAGACCGGAGCGACGACCGAGGTCACCCTCTCCGACCCGCAGTGTGTCAGCGGCAGCAAGATGCCGACCGCGGTCGACGACAATGACGACGCCACGCGCCCCTGCTACCCGGTTAAGTGGAAGGTCAACGGCGGTGATACGCGCCTGGACTGGTTCCACAAGTACCGCGTCACCAACGTCACCACCAAGGACGCCATTACCGCCGCCACCGTGTCCACCTCGTACGAGTACGAGAAGCCTGGCTGGCGCTACAACGACGACCCCATGACGAAGGAGAAGGATCGCACCTGGTCCAGCTGGCGCGGATACGGCAGGGTCACCACCTACACCGGCGCCGGCTCCAACCGCTCCAAGACCACCAACGTGTACATGCAGGGCATGTACGGCGACAAGACAGCCGACCCGAAGGTCACCCGCACCAACAAGGTGCCCGTCATCGACATCGACGGCACCGG
This sequence comes from Streptomyces sp. NBC_00335, assembly GCF_036127095.1. Taxonomy (GTDB): domain Bacteria; phylum Actinomycetota; class Actinomycetes; order Streptomycetales; family Streptomycetaceae; genus Streptomyces. Next base: position 8,618,981 of record NZ_CP108006.1, on the reverse strand, counting down.
CTCCATCGCGATCGCGGACTACACCGACTACGACCAGGTATCCGGCTTCCTTCGCCAGACGGTCACCTACAACGGCGCAACCGTCATAGGGTCCTCCCTGAACTACCCGGGGTACACGAACACAGCCACGCAGACCGTCTACAAGATGACGGATGCGGGTCAGGTCGCAAAGGACAGCGACGGCAAGCCCATCGTCGACAAGACCATCACTGCCTCGCGGGTTCGTACCTCGCGCACGTACAGCTACGCCTACCTCACCACCTCCGACACCTTCCGTCGGACCCAGACCGACTACCTGCACGACACGTATGGCATGGTCACGCGTGTCAACGCCTTGGGTGACTCGTACAAGAGCGGCGACGATACCTGTACAAACACCTGGTACGCCCGCAACCCGGCGGTGGGCCTGACCGACCTGGTTTCCCGTACCCGGACCGTGGCCCAGGCGTGCACCGATGCCGACGGCAACGACGTCACCGATGACAAGCTGACCCTGCCCAGCTCGCTCACCACCCGCGGTGACGTCATCTCCGACACCGCGACCGTCTACGACGACGCCACTGTCACCGGCTGGAAAGACGGGCTCGTCCCGACCAAGGGCCTGGCGACCTGGACAGGCCGGCCCAAGGCCTACCCCGCCGCCAACGGCACCAATCCGCGCACCCCGTCCGAGACGGACGGCTGGCAGAAGCTGTCCAGCACCACCTACGACACCCTCGGCCGGCCCCTGAGCGCCACCGACGCGGCAGGCAACACCTCCACCACCGCCTACACCCCGGCGACCGTCGGCCCACTCACGGCCAGCGTGAGCGCCAAGCCCGTGCTGGACTCCAACGGGCAGACCCACCGGACCTACGCCTACTTTGACCCCGCCCGCGGTGCGGTGATCAGAACCGTGGACGCCGGTTCGAAGCTCACCACCAGCGCGTACGACGCTCTCGGACGCGTCACCGGTACATGGTTCGGCAACCGCAGCCAGTCCGGGGGTGAGTCTCCGAACATTAAGTACGGATATTCCTTCCAGCGTGGCTCCTCACCCTGGACCTCCGTCACCCAGCTCAAGCACGACAACACCACCTACCAGACCCCCGTCTACTCCATCACCGACTCGCTGCTGCGTCCGCTGCAGACCCAGACCATCTCGCCCAACGGCGGACGGATCCTCACCGACACCCGCTACGACTCCCGCGGCCTGGCCTACGACACGTACGCCGATGCCTGGGACGACAAGAACGCGCCGGACGGTGACTACGACGCCGTCACCGCCGGAGGGCCCTTCCCGCAGACCAGGACCACCTTCGACGGTGCAGGCCGGCCCACGACCGCCGCGCTGTGGGTCAACGGCGCCAAGAAGTGGTCCACGACTACCAGCTACACCGGCGACTCGGTAGCCACCTCCGCGCCTGACGGAGGCACGGCCGCTCGTATCATCACCGACACGCTGGGACGGACGACAGAAACCCGCACCTACTCAGGCGAGCAGCCGGACGACGCTGCGTACGGCGCCACTCTCGGTACCGCGTACACCAGCGTTAAGTACGCGTATAACCGTGACGGTACGCCCGCCACGATTTCCGGGCCGGACGGCGCCAAGTGGTCGTACACCTACGACCTCTTCGGCCGTCAGCGCACTGCCACCGACCCGGACAGTGGCACGACCACCACGAACTACTCGTTGCTGGACCAGGTCTCCAGCACGGTCGACGCTCGTGGTAACACGCTCCTGTACGCCTATGACGAGCTCGGTCGCAAGACCGGCAAGTGGCAGACCTCCCGCACGGACGCCAACAAGCTGGCCGCCTGGACCTACGACACTCTCCTGCGGGGTGCGCCGACCGCCGCCACCAGCTACGTCGGCGGCACGACCGGCAAGGCCTACACCAAGAAGATCGCGGCGTACGACTACCTCGGCCGCCCCAGCGAGACCGAGCTGACGCTGCCCGCCGACGACCCGCTGGTCACTTCGGGTGCCGTCAGCGCGACCACCAAATACGGCACGAACCTCTGGGAAGACGGCACCGTCTCCTCCACGTCCGAGCCTGCGGCCGGCGGCCTCCCCTCGGAGACCATCTCCACCGACTACAACAGTTATCTGCTGCCGGACGGTCTCTCCGGTACCAGCGGGTACGTCCAGAGCGCCGGCTATTCGCCCCTCGGCCGGCTTGAGAGGATGAAGCTCTCGCGCTCGGGCGCGCTCGGCGTCAAGGACGTCGACATCGCCAACACCTTCGAGGAAGGCACGGGCCGCCTCAAGGCAACCACCGTCTACGAGCCGACCCACGGCCTCGTCCAGGACAGCACGTACACCCATGACGACGCCGGCAACGTCAAGTCGATCTTCGACAAGGCAACGGTCAGTGGCGCCAGCGCGGCCGACTACCAGTGCTTCACCTACGACGGCCAGCGCCGCGTCACCGAAGCCTGGACCCCGAAAACCGCCGACTGCGCCACTATCGGCCGGACCACGGCCAACCTCGGAGGTCCCGCCTCCTACTGGAAGTCCTACACCTACAACGCCGGCGGCCAGCGCGCCTCGGAAACCACGCACACGAGCTCCGCTACCACCGACCGCACCTACTGCTACGACACCACCCGCAAGCACGCCCTCGTCTCCACCACCGCCAACGCCGACTGCACGGGTGTCGCGGACCAGTACACCTACGACGACGGTGGCAATACCACCAAGCGCCTGCGCGGACCCACTACCACTACCAGTCAAACCCTGACCTGGAGCGGTGAGAACAAGCTCAGCAAGCTCGCAGAGGGAACCGACACCACCACCTACCTCTACGACGCCGACGGTGAACTGTTCATCCGCCGCAACACCGGCGGCGAAACGATCCTCTATGCCGGGGCCACCGAGGTCCACCTCGAAGGCACCAAGAAGTGGGCCAACCGCTACTACACCCTCGGCGGCCAGCGCGTAGCGGTCCGCAGCAACGAGACAGGCACCTCGAAGGTCTCCTTCCTCTCCGGTGACCACCACGGCACCTCCTCAGTCGCCATCGACAGCGGCGACGAGCAAACCGTCAGCAAGCGCTACATCACTCCATTCGGTGCGCCCCGCGGCGACTCCGTCGGCACCTGGCCGGACGACAAGCGCTTCCTCGGCAAGTCCGCCGACACCAACACAGCGCTCACCCACATCGGCGCCCGCGAATACGACCCCAACATCGGTCAATTCATCAGCGTCGACCCGCTGTTGATGCCTGATTCTCCGCAGTCGCTCAACGGCTACGGATATGCCAATAACAACCCTGTCACCACAGCAGACCCCACCGGCAGGTGCGCGGAGATCGACTGTCCCACCAGGCCCACAACAGAACAGGAAAACACCACCCCAGGAAACGAACCGGGCCAACCGAAGGTCTCACAGGGCGGCAGTGCCCCGCCGGCTCCCGAGGGGCAATACAAGACCACGTGCGGCCGATTCGAATGCAAAACGAAATGGGTGGAGCAGCCGCACGGGAATGACAAAGATTTCAAGGTCGGCCTAGTGTTGGGGGCAGTTCAGGTATTGACGGGGGGATGTATTGAGCACAAGGGCCTTTTTGTCACGCAGCCATGCTTCGGGGGTGTGGCAGAAGATCACGGAGTCGATCTGAGCTCTTCGGCATTCGAAGAAGGAATGGGATGGGGCTCACTCGTAGGAGGTGCTCGCCTAGGTACGTTCGCTCTGCGAGGAGCGAAGGCGGGGCCCAGCGGCCCTGTCGCCGGAGGTAAGCCAGTCGGTCCGGGTTGGTTCCCGTACGGGAGCGCGAAGGTCCCGAATAACTGGTCGGGGCCCCACATGACGAGCAAGTATAAGAAGAATGACAATAAGGCAGGTTTTGTGTGGCGCGCCCCGAGGGGCCAAGACAGCGTTCGCATCGACAGGGGAGACCTCAACTCTCAGTGGGCTACGCAACAAGTTGATCACGTAGTGATTAACTCTGGAGGTAGAATCGTAGGGCGTGGAGGTGAGCTCCTGCCCCCCAATGCGCGAATACAGGATTATCCGGTAGAGGCTCACATTCCGCTCAGCGAGTGGCAGACGTGGAGGACTTGGAATGCCCCCTAAGGGTCATGACCTTCAGACGCCATGGATACGAACGCAACTGATTGACTGGCTGGACAAGCTAGGGAATAGAGATTGGCAAGAGGAGAATTGGTTGCGTCAACCCTCAGGTGGATCCGGCCTTGATGAAGCGCTAGACTTTTTCGACGACTCGGGCGTCTTGGCCGAGCCGAGCGGGAGGCTGGGATTCGTTCTTTTTGACGACGTGGAAGTCTCTGCAATGACTGTCCTGAACTCTGCGCTTGATTCTGCTTTGTCTTCTGCATCAAACGATGCAGAGATAATTCATTCTCAAGCTTGGGGTGAAGTCGTCGCGGCGGCACGTGAAGCTCTGAACATCATGGGCGATTCGCGAAAAGAATCCTAGTAAATCGGATTGTCCCTAGCTCTCAAATTTGCCTCGAATGGTCCCTGCTGAACGATAGATGCGAAGGGCTCTACGGCTACAGCCGTAGAGCCCTTCGGTTCATGTCGGCTTCCCGACAGAGAAGTCAACCGTTGTGAGTCGGATCCGGTTTGGCGCAGGTTCTGGATGCTGTTGATGATCTTCGCTCGATTTAGCCGCTCTAACTGGCATCCCTCAATGCGCGTGAACCCTAGCAATCTGCACAGCGTTTCCGGTTGCGTTCTGCTAGCGGAAATTCAAGTGTTTGAGCGTGCGAGGTTGCACGGATTGAAGTTCGCAAGGATGGCTGCGAATCAGCGGGCCGGGATTCTAGGACTTGTCCGGGCGATCTCTGAGCCGACGAGTGCCTAACGCTCTGAATCTCGCTGTCGAAGGGCTTGCCGAGTGAGGTAGAAGAGCGGCATGGACACCGCAGAACTTCAGCGGACGCTGAACGAGCCCATCGAAGCCGTTGTCGTGCACCACGGATACACCACCTACATGCGCGACTACGAGGTCATCATCAATGTGTGGGACGGCCCCCAAAGCCCGTCGACCTACCTGCGGTATCTCCTCCGGTACTGCGTCGAGGCCCGATGCGAGACGTTCCTGTCCACGGATACCTGGCGGGATTCCTTGGACGAGCGGCTCCTCGACCGCGAAACCGCCATCGACCTCGACGGTTATGTCTGGGGCGCGAACCATCACGAGTTGTACGGAGCCGAGCTTCGTCTCCAGTCGGAGGCTGCCCTCCGCTGGTCGAAGGCTGTCGGGATCGACTTCCATGAGGTTCACATTGAGACCAACGCTCATGATCTGACCTTGGTCTTCTCAGACCTTGAGGTGAGCGAGGTGCCGGTCGGGTACGCACCCTTTATCGCGGACTGAGAGTCAGAATTCGTGTGATCTTGTGACGGGCGTGGGTCCGGGTCGTTGATGTGGACATGGGGCGGGGTGATCTGAGCGATGCGGAGTGGGAACGGCTAAGGCCGTTCCTGCCGGTCAGCAACAGGCGTTGTGGCAGGTGGCGGGACCACCGGCAGGTAATCGACGGGATTTTGCACCGGGTGCGGACCGGCGTTCAGTGGCGCGACCTGCCCGAACGGTTCGGTCCGTGGAAGACCGTCTACGAACGGCACCGCGGGATCTGTGGCCTTCCGGTTCCTCTCGCCCCGCTCCCGGATGAGGGCGGTGACGTGGCACGCCCGGCGCGGCGGGGCCGGTTGCCACCCGCACTGCTCCGACGTCCCCAGAACGATCCCGAAGATCCACGGCCGGCATTCAGCCCTTGGGGATTGGTTTCGGTGTTTCGCTGTAGGGGCTTTCCATCCGAGCGAGCTGAGGCGGCTGTCACCGCGATTGGCTTCCGGTCGGCTTCAGCCGACCGGAACGGCCTCCGGTGCCTGCCGCGGCACGGCGGCGGATGTGGAGGCGGGGCGGCGCGGGCGGGCGAGCAGGACGGCGGCCAAGCCGGCGATCACCCAGATGGTCAGCGTGATCAATGGCCGCCCGGCCCCTGCGCCGTCGAAGAACGCCACGGACCGCACCAGTGAGCCACCAGCGCCGGGCGCCAGCCACTGGCCGATCAGCCCGGCCGGCTCGGGCAGCAGCTCAGGGGCGGAGGTCATGCCCGAGAACGCGTTGCCGACCATCATGGAGAGCAGGGCGCCGACGCCTATGCCGGCCGGGCCGATCAGTGCCGCGAGCCCGGCCACGGTGGCACCGACCGCGAGGGCCGTGAGGCCGAGTGCGCCGGCTTCGGCCCACCAGTTGCCCGTGAGCGCGCCGAGCCAGCTGTGGGTGAGCGCGGCTGCCACGATGCCGACCAAGGCGGCCGATCCGAGAAGTGCCAGGACTCCGCGGGTACCGCGCAGTCCGAGGAGCGTGATGACGGCGCCGGCCGCGATTCCCGCGAGGGTCATCGGAAGCAGGCTGGAGTTGAGTACGGCGCCGCGTGGGTCGTTGGCCGGCGCTGCGACCACATCGGTGATCTGAACCTGCGTGCCTTGCGGGCTCCCCGCGGTTACTGCCTGCTGCAGCAGCTGGGCCACCACCGTGCTCGCGGCCGAGGCGGTGAGCAGCTTCGGGCCCTGCTGGGTGACGACGACCGCGCCGTATACCGTCCGGGCCTCGATGGCTGCGCCGGCCGCGGCTTCGTCGGCGTACCGGTGGATCTCGAACGCGCCCGGCTTCTGCTGCAATTGCTTCTGAACGCCTTCGGCCGCCGCCGCGGGGCCCGCGACGCCGATGGGGAGATCGCGCGGTGCGATCCGTCTGGCCGGCCATGCGAACGCCCACAGGGCAAGGGTCACGAACACCGGGATCAGGACTATGACAGCGATCAGACGCCTGCCCTGTCGCGGAGACGGCGGTGCGGAAGTTGCGGAGGCGGTGGACATCAAGACTCCCAAAGCAAAAAGAATGAGCATTCGTTTTAGATGGGTCACTGTGTTGCAGGCGGTGACGCTTGTCAAGAACGAATGCTCGTTCTACGTTGAGCGCATGGCTCGCGTATCCCAGGAACACCTCGACGCCCGCCGCCGCCAGATTCTGGACGGCGCCACGCGTTGCTTCAGCCGCAACGGCTTCCACACCGCGTCGATGCAGGACGTCCTGCGCGAGGTCGGTCTCTCCGCGGGCGCGGTCTACCGCTACTTCACCGGCAAGGACGAGCTGATCGCGGCCATCGCGACCGAGGCTCTCGCCACCGTCCGGGCCGCGTTCGAGCGAGCTGCCGAGGAGCACCCGCCGCCACTGCCTGACGTACTGCTCACCCAGACCCTCGGCGATGTGCTGGCCGGAGGGGTGCTCGGCAGCGGCGGCCCGGGAGCCGGCGACGAGCCCGAGTTTCCCCGAGTGGCCCTGCAGGTATGGGCGGAAACGCTGCGCAACCCGGAGTTGGCCAAGGTGCTGCGCCAGGGGTTCGACGAGATGCACGAGACCTGGAGCAAGATCGTCACGGCCTACCAGGAGGCCGGACTGATGAGGGCCGACGTACCGGCCGACCGCGTGGCGCGCTCCTTGATGGCACTGGCGCAGGGGTTCATCGCCCAGCAAGCCCTGTTCGGAGATGTAGAGGTCGAACAGGTGCGGGACGGGCTGAGCGGCCTGATGTCCATGACGGAACCCGCGTCGGCTGACCACATATGAAACACGCCCACGCGGTTCCCGGCTGATTGACGTCTGCCCGTGTCCGCCTGACGGCACGCCTGTTCCTATTTCCGGCGTATTCCGGTTGGCCTCCGTCAATGGTGGATGTCGATACCGCCGTTGTTCGTCTTCACCGTCACGGTGTGGCTGGCCTTGCGGTCGACCGGGATGTCGATCTTGGGGGTGCTGTTGGCACTGGTGGCCTGGATGTAGTAGCCGGAGGAAGGCAGGGTGAGGTCGACGCCGCCGGTGCCGGTGGTCACGTTCGTCATGGTGGGGGCTGTGCGGAATGCGGCCCTGACCTCGCCATCCGTCGTCGTGGCTTCGAACCGGTCGGACGTGGCGCCGGCCACATGGATCTGGCCGGTGGTGCTGTTCAGGGCGAGCGGCCCGGAGAGGTCGGTGAGGTCGATGCCCCCGGAGCGGGTCCTGATGTCGAGACTGCCGGCGAGGCCTCGCGCGGTGGTCCCCCCGTCGACGGTGGTCACCTTCACCGCGAGCTTTTCCGGCAGCGAGATGTCGAGACGGAAATCGTCGCAGTCGCCGGAGCACGACTGGGACACGGTGATGATCGCGCCGGCCGTGCTGGTCGTCAGCTTCGGCGGGGTGCTGCCGGTGTACTTGCCGGTGGCGGAGACATGCACGAAGGAGTCGCTGCTTGCCTTCAGTTGGACGCCCGCGTTCGCGGTGTCGATGCTCAGCAGGGTGGCGGCGGACGCGTCGGCCTGGCCGGCTGCGGAGAAGCTCTCGCGGCCTTTTATCACGCTGAGCACGGACCAGGCGCCTACGGCGACGACGACGAGCAGGACGATCAGGCCGCTGCTGATGATGAACCGGCTCTTGACAGAGGACATTGCTTTCAAGCTCCCAAGTAGCGCAGGACTGCCCGGACCCGGCGGTTCTCGCCGTCCTCCGGGTGCAGTCCGAACTTCGCGAAAATGTTGCTGATGTGTTTTTCGACTGCGGCGGGACCGATGACCAGTTGTGCGGCGATCCCCGAGTTCGAACGGCCCTCGGCCATGCCTGACAGGACGTCCTTCTCCCGGGGGGACAGCGCGGTGAGCGGGTCCCGCTTGCGGGTGCGCGCCAGAACCTGCTTGACCACCTCGGGATCGAGGACGGTGTCCCCCAGCGTGATCCGCTTCAGGGCGTCGACGAAGTCGTCGACGTCGGAGACCCGGTCCTTGAGCAGATAGCCGACCCCTCTGGTGTCGTCGGCGATCAAGTCGATGGCGTAGCTCTCCTCGACGTACTGGGAGAGGACGAGCACGCCGACCTCGGGCCAGCGGTTACGGATGACCAGTGCGGCGCGCAGACCCTCGTCGACGAAGGTGGGCGGCATGCGTACGTCGACAACGCACACGTCGGGATGGTGCTCGGCGACGGCTCTCAGCAAGGCTTCGCCGTCGCCGACCGCGTCCACCACCTCGATGCCCTGCTCCTCCAGGAGCAGGGCGATCCCCTGCCGCAGCAGCGTGGAATCCTCGGCGATCACTACGCGCATTTCATGTCCACTTCGATGAGGGTCGGCCCGCCGACCGGGCTGGAGACCGTCAGCTTGCCGTCGACCCCGGAGACCCGGTCCGCGAGGCCGCTCAGGCCGCTGCCCCGCCCGAGGGTCGCCCCGCCGATACCGTTGTCGCCGATCGTCACCGTCAGTCGGTCGTCGATACGGCGGATCGTCACCCAGGCGGTGTTCGCCGCGGCGTGCTTGGCCACGTTGGTCAGGGCCTCGCTCACCACGAAATAGGCGATGCCCTCAACCGTGGTGGACGGCCTCGGTACGGCATCGACGTCGATCGTGACCGGGATCGGGGAACGGGCGGCCACCGCGGACAGCGCGGCGTCCAGCCCCCGGTCGGTGAGGACCGGCGGGTGCAGTCCCCGGGTCAGGTCGCGCAGCTCGGTGATGGCCTGGCGGGCTTCGCTGCGGGCACTCTCGATCAGCTCCACGGTTTCGGGGTGTCCCGCGCCCTTGAGCCGTGAGCTGGCCCGGCCCAAAGTCATTGCCATGGCGACGAGACGCTGCTGCGCACCGTCGTGCAGATCGCGCTCGATCCGCCGCCTCTCGGCCTCCGCGGCGTCGACCACCCGTGCCCGGCTGGCCGTCAGGTACGCGACCTGCTGGGTGAGTCGGGTGTCCCGGGATGTGGCGACCAGAGTGCGGGCGAGGGAGATGTCCAGGGCTCGCAGGATGCGTACCACCACCGGTGACACCGTCAGGCCGGCAAGCACTCCGACCGCCGCGACGGCCCAGGCCGTGCCCGTGTTGTCGATGTTCAGCGGACCGATCGCGGCCCGCCCCAGGGGCAGCTCCGCGTAGTAGAAGGGCAGCAGGGCCAGCATCATCGGGCCGGCCCAGGCCAGGGCGACCGCGACCACGTTCAGGGCAGACACCGGGATCAGCAGCGCGAAGTAGCAGGCCTGCCGCCGCGTCGAGCGGCTGGTCAGCACGGTGAGCGTGGACCGCAGCAGGTTCACGGACAGTTCCGGAGCCGGCTGTGCGGGAATCTCCAGCCCGCACAGGATGGCGTACCGGTCGCGCTCGGCATCGGCGAGCCGATGGAGCAGCCAGGCCGCCGCGATCACCAGCGGTGCGCCGATGAGGGCGACCGGCAGCAGGCAGATGCCGGTCACCAGCAGCATCAGCACGGCGAAGCCGGCGAGCGCGGATATGCCGTCGGCCGCCAGGTGCGCGGACGCCAACCACAGCTGGGGCGATTTCAGGGCCCGCACGGGATTGCGCGGCAGAACCTGGCCCGGGGTACCCGTCTGCGAATTCGGCTTCCCGGTCACCTGATCCGGCCCGCACCACCTGTCGGGGCCGGCATCCCGGCTCCTGTACTCGTCCATCGCGGTCCCATGCTTCTCGATTCATCCGCTGACTCCGAAAACACTAGGCGGGTGGCCCGCGTCAGCGGCACGCGGACAACCCACGAGTCCGAGGTAGGGAAAACCCACCGCCGGTCCGTGGGCAGGCAGGCCTGGCAGCGGAGGCTTTGACGGACAGAGTTGTGGCCATGGCAGCGAACCAGTTGATGACGGAGGACAGCTCGATGACCACAACCCGGGTGTCCTGCGGCGATCCGCTTCTCTTTGAGGGCCGCTTCGGCGACCTCATCGACGACCGTGTGGCCGAGGCTCTCGACGAGCTCCTCGGCGAGAGCCTCGACGCGGCCATCGCCGCGCGGCTCGGGCGGTACCGAAAGCGGGACTGGCCCTTGATGGTGTTGCTGGTCGCGATGGTGTCCGGCCTGTCCGTGGTGCTGGTGGACCACCCCGGCGCCGTGGCGACGCTGTGGGTGGCCGCGGCGGTCATCTGCGCCTGCCGGACGCGGATCTGCCGGCCGTACGGCCCTGGCAGGTGAGCACCAGCAGTACGGCGCCCCCACCGTGCCGCAGCGCCTCCCCCGGAGGCTCCGTCATCGGCCCCCAACTCCCAGCCCTTCCACCCTGCACGTCTACGACGCAACCTGCGGCACTGGCTGCGTCAACGACGAGCTCCGTTGTCAGAGTCACTTGGCAAGATCGCGGCTATGAACAGCACTCCGACGACGCCTCCCCGACCGTACGACGTCACCGTGATCTTCCCACAGCTCGCTCCGCTGGCCCGCACGGCGACCCGGTTGCACCCCCGCCGGGGGACCCCGTCACCGCAGGACAGCTCCATCGGCGGACCGCTGCTGTGGCCCGCCGGCGAGCCGTGGCCGCACTGCGAGGGACCTCATGTGGTGGACGGGAACGACCTGGCCCTGTCGCCGGCGGACGTGAGGCTAAAGCGGCGAATCACTACCGCCTCCCGCGGACGGATCCTGACCGAGCAGGAACGAGAAACCCTGGAGCGGATCATCCCTCCCCGGAAACACCCCGTGAAGGTCGCGATCGGTCCGTATGAGGGTTCCATCGCGATGCTGCCGGTCGCGCAGCTGTACAAGCGGGACGTGCCCGATCTGCCCATACCCGAAGGAATGGACCTGCTCCAGGTCCTGTGGTGCCCCTTCGACCACCCGATCATGCCCAAGACCGCGCTGTTCTGGCGGTCGGCAGCCACGGTCACCGACATCCTCGCCACGCCCCCCGAACCGCCCGCGATGCAGTTCGACGACTATCTCCCCGAGCCGTGCCTGCTCCACCCGGAGCAGGTCACCGAATACCCCGACCACCTGGAGGTGAGCAAGGAACTGCAGGAGCAGCTGGGGAACCTGAGCGTGTGGCAGGCCGCCAACGTGGAGATGGACAGCGAAGAACTTCCGTGGCCGGAGGAGTTCTACGACAAAGAACTGGCCGGCGCGCCCGGCTGGAAGGTCGGCGGCTGGCCACGGTGGACTACCACCGACCCGGGCCCCCGGCCCTGCCCGACCTGCGGCAGAGACATGGACGCCCTGCTCACCATCGCCACGTACGAGGACAACGACGACAGCAGTTGGCTCGCACACCAGGAACCGGAAGATGCATCACTTCCAGGCTTCGACCCCTACGAACGGAGCCAGCCCACTGCCGTCCAGATCGGCCGCGGCTACGACCAGCAGCTCTACGTCTGCCCTGCGGCGCCCGAGCACCCCCACTCCGAGCTGATGCACTAGCCATCTACACGAGACCGGGCCTGTCCCTCCCTACCCGTCGTCGTCCTCGTCGAGCTCGACCGCATCAGGGTCCCGTAGCGGCCGCAAGCCGCCGACCGCCGGGGTGGAGGCGGTGAAGCTGTAGCGGCCGAGCACGTTGAGATTCGCATGCTTGAGCGGGGAGAGCCGGGCGATGTCCTCGTCCCGCGGCTCGTGGCCCTCGGCACGGAGCTGGGCGACGACGGCGTCGATGTACTTCGTGGTCCAGAGCACGATGGCGTTGAGGACCAGGCCGAGCGCGCCGAGCTGGTCCGTCGAGGGGAGAACGCTCGTTGCGGCGTGCACCTCGGCGTCCCGACTGTTGGCCCTCCCCCGCGGGGTCGGACTGGTCGCCGTTCTGCTCGATGTGCGCCATCTTCAGTTGTTCCTTCCGTTCACCGACGCCGTGTGCGCCCGTCGAAGGCGGGGTCTGGTTGAAGAACCCGCCATCTGCGATGCGCCCGCGGTGAACTGCGAACAACCGGAAGTCTATGTGGCGTTAGGGGGGCCGCCCCAATCGAGGCGGGGTCCCGCGCGCCGCTCACAACCAAGGATTCGATGGTGACCTGGGTGTTGCGGGAGGTCCGTTGCTTTAAGGGGACACCTCACCTGCGACGGGATATGACGAGCGGTCATACGACTGTGGAAGAAGTGAACGGAATCCTCGGCGCCCTACATTCACCGGTTTGCCTGACGGCAAGATCCTTTGTTGGCTCAGGGCACTCCGGAGCCCCGGGGTGGGCTCCGGGGTGCCTTCCGAACTGATCAGATGACGTCAGACCCATCGGAACCAACAGGGTCAACTGTGACTTAGCGCCGTACTTGGCCCGTCCGGCCAACTACACCGCTCAGCTCGTGCCGCGGCGACTGAGGCCCAGTAAGAGATCCTGGGCTGTCGCTGTGCCCGTATCCCGAGTTGAGGGAGACGCAACGCAGGGCCGATACCGTCACTCGCGGTGCCTGATCGGAGTTCCAAGGAGTTCGGTTAGGTCCGCCTCGACGGCCGCAAGCAGCGTCGGTCCCCAGACGGTCAGTGTCTGTTCCCACGGGTGGCCGAAGATGCCCAAGCGCAGGTCTTCGGTGATGTGGAGGTAGTAGTCACCGTTGGGGAAGGTGCCCTTGCCGGGTCGGGGCGGCCGGCCGGGGACGTCGGTGCGGCGGGGGTCGTAGCGGTAGCCGTCGTGATTCCAGTCGAGCCAGTGGATGAACTCCCCGGGCTCGGTGGCGGTGAGCAGTCCGCGGTGGACGATCGCGTCGAGCCGTTCGGGGAGGTCGGGGACGAGCCGGTGGTGGGAGTGCAGGTTCCAGACCGCGGAGGGAACGGGGTCGGTGATCGCGGGCCGGTAGGTGGTGCTCGGCTTGAAGTCGAAGTCTGCGTAGAAGCGGTCCCACAGAGGGCCGTCGTCGTGGAGCCAGTCGAGAAATTGTGCGGGGCGGGTGGTCTCGGGGCTGCCCGGCGGGCTCCAGTGGTAGGAGCGGACGGTGGCGGCCTCGGTGAAGCCGGCCTCCAGGAGGCTCTCGCGCAGGGAGCCCCCGGCCTCGGCGAGCAAGGGGTGCCCGAGCCAGGCGCTCTGGCGCCAACGGTCGGTGCAGGCTCTGACGAAGTCCGGATCATCGCTGGTGAGGCCACCGATGAGGGTGAAGGGAATCTCATCGCCGTGCGCCCAGGCGACCTCGGTGACAATCCCGTCCCTCAGCAGGACCTCGATGAGGACGTCGCCCTCGTCCGAAGAGCCGTCCGCGATCATTTCTGCGTACGGTGCTGCGTGGGGGCCGGGGGAACCGACGGCGATCTCCCAGGCCCGCTGGGCCTGGTCCCGCACCCGGTACAGGTCGTGCACCCCCTCCCTGGGCTCCGCCACGTCAACGGGCTGCTCGCGGGGCAGCGGGGCGGCGATCAGCACGGAGCGCTCCCAGCCCGGGGTGAACCCCGCCGCTGTCAGTTCCTGTCCCAGGTCGGGCACGTCGTGCCCGTACACCTTCCACTCCACCGGCTCACCGCGCTCCGCGAAGGCGGTCTGCTGGCGTCGCACCAACGCGGCGGTGTCCGTGCCGGGGCCGAGGGGAGCGTGCTCAGCGGTGCCGTGCGTGCCGTAGTGCCGGCGGACGACAGGCCCGTCCGCCTCGACGACCACCCCGACCGGATGCCACGCGGGAACCCGCCCCCGCAGCCCCTCGTACATCGCCCACCATTCACCCAGGTCCATGATCAGGAGCCTAGACGGGCCCCGCACGGGCCAAGTGGAACGCTCAGGGGCCAGTAGACCGCTCAAGGGCCAACTTCAGCGCTTAGTCACATCAACGGCGCGCCACTCAGAAGTGTCGCCTTGCCTCTAAATTCGAACATGTGAGCTACTGAGGAGATGGCTCCACTTTTCCCCCACGACCTGATCCGCCTCCAGTACGAGTGGATCCGCACCTACGAGGCGCTCGCCCGGCTCGCCCCCACGCAGGGCGCCACCGGCCTGCGCCGCCGGCTCATCGAACTGTCCGAGGAGCTGGCCGCCCACCCCTACTGGGCAGCCCCCGGGCGTTTACCCGCCACGCGCGCCGAGCTGGTGCGCCAGGCCCGCGAGTACGGCTGGGAGGCGGCGGCATGATCCGGCTCAAGGCCCGCGGACTCCTGATCCTCGAATCGATCTCCAGCTACATCGCGGTGCACGGCACGGGCCCGACGGTCCGGGAGATCGGGGTGATGGCCGGGCTTTCGAGCACCTCCTCCGTCGTGTACCAGCTGGCACAGCTGGAGGCGGGCGGACTGCTGGTACGGGGGACGCGGTCCTGGAGCAGCGTGGAGCTGACCGGCTCTGCGCGGCGCCGCCTCGCCGCCGCGCAGAGCGCCACAGCTACGCAGACGCCGTCCGGATGACCATGTTCCTGGTCGTCCTCCAGCACACGGAGGGCGGCACCGCGACCATGGGCGAGTGGGCAGTCGAGGACACGGCACGGCGTACCTACCGACGATGGCTCGGGTTGTACGGGAGCCAGCCCACCGCGGTCATCCAGCTCATCGAGGAAACCGCCGAGGGACGTCAGGTGCTGCGGATATGGACCAACCAGGGCGAGACCGTTGAGGAGCCCGAATCGCGTAGTTGAGCCCGCCAAGGTTCGGTCGCCTGACCACCCAGACACCTGGTCAGGCGCTGCGGCGCCGCTTTACCGTTGAGGCCGTCTTCTTGGCGGCGGGTTTCTTGGCGCTGGCGGCAGCTCGGCCGGCTTCTTGGCGGCCGTCTTCTTGCTGCTGGGCAGCGGGTGCACGGTGCCCGCCTCGCCGAGGGCCGCGTCCTCCTCCTCCTCCTCCTCCTCCTCCTCCTCCTCCTCCTCCTCCTCCTCCTCCTCCTCCTCCTCCTCCTCCTCCTCCTCCTCCTCCTCCTCCTCCTCCTCCTCCTCCTCCTCCTCCTCCTCCTCCTCCTCCTCGGAGACGACCGCGTCGGGGACGGGCATCTGGGAGGCGGAGCGGATCTCGTCGGCCGGACGAATGACCGCCGAGGGCGTCGGCGACATCGTCAGCCGAGCTGCCCGTCGCGCAGGCCTGCTCCGCCCCGACGAGCCCCCGTCCCGCAGGTACCTGCGGAGTCAGCCACTGCGCCCCGACCCCTCCGTGATCAGGAACCCAAGCCGTTCGGCACTTCCGCGCACACGGCGGATTCACGCCTACCGGGCCTGCGGACGGATTGTTTCGCCGCCGGACCGGGGCAGCGCAACAACCGGTGGCCTGCGAAAACTTGGGGTGCAACGGCCCAGCCGAGCGTTCGAGTCCCACTCGGCGGGGCAGCCAGACGTCGATTTCGCCCCCGCACCCGGGCCACCGGGGTGACCCGCGGAGAGCTGAAGCTCTTCAGGACAGGGGGCGCCCGGCCCGTGAAAACGTGCCGACCGCCAAGCAAGTCCTCCTACCGGAAGGAATCCCATGGTCGCCAAGAGCTTCACCCGCGTCGGAACCGCGTTAGGCGCGTTGTGCGCCGCGTTCGCCTTCGGTGCCGCGCCCGCGCACGCCGGGACGACGGCCTCGTACGGGCCCTACCTGATCGCCAACAACGTCACCGGCAAGTGCGTGGACATCCCCGGCCTCGGGGCCGGCCCTGTCAACGGCCCCGTGAACCAGTACACCTGCGACGGCTCCGCCAACGACAACCAGCGCTTCTGGTTCGACCACCAGGCCACCACCTCAAACGGCACAGCGCTCTACACGATCCGCAATTCCAAGGACGGGCTCTGCCTCGACGTACCCGACTACGGCAACGTCCCGGCCGGTGCGAAGGTCAGCGAGTACTGGTGCCGGCCGAGCGGCGACAACCAGCTGTACTGGCTCTCCACCCGCCCCGACGGCCACAACTGGCTGGTCAACTACGTCAGCGGCCTCTGCCTGGACGTGGACGGCGTCCGTACCGGCGGCAACGACGCCCGCCTGACGCTGTACTACTGCAGTGACACCGACGACCACCACTGGCAACTCCTGGCCTGACCCACACCCCGCGCGCGAGGCGCCGTTCGCATGGGTCTCCACGCGAACTGTCTTCGGGAGCGCTGCGCCGCGACCTCTGTATACGGCCTTGGGGACCAGCGGGGCATCGGTCAGCGCTGCGGCCGCCCCCGCCCCGCTGGTCCCCATGGCCGGGGAACCCTGCACGGCGGCCTGCAGCCCTGTGGCGACCACGCCGGAGGCGCCCGAGCGCGAACGCGACCAGTCCGAGGACAGCTGTCTCCCTGGTAGAGGCCACCAGCAGGCTGACGACGGCCGCCGGCCCCACGGATCCCACCGGCCCGGAGGGATCCCCCTCGGCGGCGCCGTCTCCCACCACTCTTCATGCCTTTGCCTGCCGCAGGCCGGGCCGAAAACTGGTGGACCTACTCCAGCCCCGGCCTGCGGGTACCAGCCAATCGCGCACCGGTTTCCTCCACCAACTTCTGGTGGCCGGTCTGGTGGGTTCGTGGGCCCCGCAGACCTCCAAGCCCGGAGGGCGCCCCGACCACCATCACTCACCATCTGCATGCCTCTACTTGCCGAAGAACAGGGCCAGTGCTGGTCACCGACCGAAACCCCGTGCGCCGCTGCCGACGCGCACCTTCTCGCTGGCGGCGCTGCCACTCAGGACGGGGCCGGCGGGGTACGGGCCGATGTGGGACAGGTCAGCTCCCGGCACCCCGGACAGGGACGTCCCGGACGGCTCCCCTCTCCTCGCCTCGCCTCGCCTCGGGTCCTCTGGGCGACGCGGGCCGACAGGCTGGGGCATACCCCGCAGTCCTGAGCAGATGTAGTCGCAAACGCTGCCTCTCATAGTCCGGTGCGCAAGGTCCGTCGCTGGTCGGGCAGACACCGCCCAAGCTCGTACGGCCCCTCGGTACAGCCGCAGGGAACCTCCAGGTCGCCCTCGCGTTCCCGGTCGTTGAAGGCGGCGTCGCCCCGCCGGAGTTCCGTTTTCTACAAGACTCGCCGCGGGGAACTCCATCAGACTCATGCCGCGTACCTCGCCGAGCCGCCTTCTCCCCTCCATCGGTCGGGCCGGCAAGTGCACCTACGGATTCGCTCAACGCTCTCCGCCAGCACCAGTGCTCCGGCTTCCGTCGGATCCACCCAAAACAGACCCATGTGAATCCAACCTGAGGTGGCTCCGCCATTCACCAGGGCCGGCGGCAGCGTAAGGAACCACGCCAAGCCGGGGCGAACGGCCCCCTGGGTGCGCGTCGGACCAGGTTCGGTGGGGCCAAGTGCACCTTTGAGGCGAACGGATCGAAGGAGACCACGAGCATGCGTATGACAAGACGGCTCACAGGAGCCGTCGGCGATGTCGCACTGACCGGCGGTCTACTGATCCCATCGCTTCCCAGCGCACCGAAAAGGACCGTCGTACCGGCGCCGAACGGCGGCACTCCCCGGACGGGGTCGGCGGGTGGTACAGGACTTCCTCAGCGCCCACCTACCGTCGGTCGATCTCGTCGACAGATGCCCTGCGCAGACCAGCCGCATCGCACGTACAGCGAACGAGCTCCTCCCTGGTTACGGGTTACGAGAAGCCACGACCAGTTGCACACAACGATGACTTACAGGGGGAACCACCCATGCGCATCCGTATTCTCGCGGCGACCACCACCGCCGCGGCCGCTCTGCTGGCCGGTGTTCCGGCCACAGCCGCAGCCGCACAGCCTTCCGTCTCCGCTGCTGCTGCCGCCTGCTCCATCCACTGGAAGAACAGCGGCGGATACTCCGGATTCACCGCGGACTACAGCTGGGCCTGGAACACGGTGGTCGGGCAGGGCGCCACTGGCAACAGCGTCCGTGAGATCCAGTGCCTGGTGAACAACCACGTCTCGTACAACGGGCCGGACCTCGCCGTGGACGGTGACTACGGCACCGCCACCAAGAACGCGGTGCGGACGCTTCAGGCCAACTGGAACCGCGACGTGAGCCCCATCAGCGTCGACGGCGTTGTCGGCCCGCAGACCTGGCGCGTCCTGCGATCCGCCTGATCCGCACCGCACCGGGAATTCCTGACAGAAACCGAGAGAAGCGAGGAAGAACAGTGCGTTTTCCCCTTACGAGGGTCCTTGTATCCGGCGCTGCGGTCATCGGAATCGCCACCGCCAGTCTCGCCGGCGGCGCAAGCGCGGGCTTCGCGGCGTCCCAGCCCTATGTCAAGCCCGTGGTAGGTGTCCAGACCGCCTCCGTCCTGGCGGTGAACAACCTCGGCCTGACCACAACCCAGGCCAAGCACTGGCAGTGCTGGCTGCGTGGGTGGGGTTTCAACCCTGGAACGATCGACGGCCAGCTGGGCACCGACAGCTGGAAGGCGGCCCAGAGGTTCTTCAACTACTACGACGAATACGTCGACGGAAGGCTCGTCGTGGACGGCGTTGTCGGGACCGGAACAGTCAAGGCGTTGCAGAACTGGCTTGGCGTCGGCATCGACGGGGTTGTCGGAACCCAAACACGGGCCGCTTTCGCCAAATTCAACAACACGAACTACTGCTAGTGCTGCGCCCCGGTGCACCACTGCGGTCAGGCACTGGCTAGGACTCTGCCGACATCGTGGCGGGGTGCTGGGGTGGCGGTTCGAAACTCACCAACAAAGCCACGAGGGCCTACTCCCCCGCGCGCGCGGCGATGAGGTCTTCATGCACGGGTGCCTCCGGCGCTCGGGACGTCGGCGGAGGAACCGGCCGCGGGACGGGCAGGGTCCGCCGCTGAGTGGGTGACCGCGTCGGCGGACAGGGTGCGGGCCGCCTCTTCGAGGTCCGGGTGCGTCGCGGCCACGCTGCGCAGGATCCGCAGCAGGGACTGGGGTTCCAGGGGGCGGCCGTTGACGGTCGTGAAAAGGTGGCCGGTGTCGGGGAGGGCGGCCGCGCGCTGGGGCAGGTACTCGTCGATGGCGCGGACGCCGTCGTGGTGTACGGGCTGCAGGCGTGTCGCGTCGCTGGCGGCGTTCTTCTGGGGGACGTCCCAGGTGGTGCGGTGCTGTTCCTGGTGGCGGCCCCTCAGCCGCATGGCGGCGATCTGGCCGGGCCGCAGGACGTCGGCCTCCGAGCTCCGTCCCCCCAGGTAGTGGTTCAGGCAGAGGTATACGAGGGCCCGGGCGCGGTGCGGGCCCTCGCGCCGGGTGCCCTGGTAGCGGTCGGCGGCCTGGGCGAGCCAGCGGCACTGGTCGGGGGTCCAGAGCTCACGCCCGAGCAGCCCGGCGGCGAAGTTCCCGCCGCGCTGGAACTGCAGCGACCTGGCGGTGCCGATCGGCACGAGACCGGGCCCGCCCGCGCCCGCCGGGGTTTCGAGCCAGCGGTAGAAGGACCGTACGGCCCCGCAGGCGTCGCGCGAGCGGGCGGCGCCGGCGTAGCCGACGGCCCACTCCTGCAGGGCCGCCGGGGTGGGCCGGAGGTGGAGCTCGGGGTTCGGCAGACCGCTTTCGGCGCCGCAGCCGACGGTGAGCCAGTGCAGGACGGCCGGCCGGTAGTGCTCGACGGCCTGGTAGCTGAAGTGGCCGCTCGCCTCGGAGTTCGGCCCCGCCAGCCATTCCTCGACCAGCCCTGCGGCGACGTTCTGATCCATCACACCGAATTTGCGGTTCGGCCCGAACGAGGGCGCGGCAGGCTTCGTAGGGGCGGTCGGGCCGAACTCGTCGGGCTCGAACTCCGACTCGGGAGCGCTGTCTCTACTCGGCCACTTTGGGCAGGCCAGCGGCAGTGAGCCGCTCAAGACCGGCATGCAGCTCGGCCTCGCCGACCTCGTCACCAAGGCGGCCTCGGCTGAGCCCGTCGGGCGAGAGGTAGTACGCGGAGCCCACCTGCAGGAGATCGGGCGACGACGAGTTCCGGCCCGCGCCCGGCGAGACCCTGGCCGGGCTGCTGGCCGACTACGAGCTGGTGACCGGGCAGAACGACGAGTCCGTCGCCGGCATCGCCGACCTCGGCCAGGGCGTTCCCGTCCCCCGGGGAGTGCCGTGGTTCCCCCGCCGACGTCGAGGAGTGGTCGGTGCGGTGGGTGCTGCTGCACCTGATCGAGGAGACCGCACGCCACGGCGGCCACGCCGACATCATCCGCGAGATCCTGCACGGCGCCACCCTCTACCTGCTGATGGCCGCCGCCGAGGAGTGGCCCGACCCGTGGTTCGAGCCATGGTTCGAACCACGGGAGCCCGCCGCGCCCGCCGGCTGTGGGCTACGGCCGTCAGAAGTCGTGCCCCATCGGCCGGATACGGTCGAGGCGCTCTTGCGGACCGGTCCTACGCTGGAGGCATGGCCACCGATCCCTTGTTGAGACAAGGCCCCGACTCGACGGACCTGGTCCTGCGCGTCGGCCCGGCCGGGCGGGCGTGGAACGTGCTGACCTCGGCGGGGCCGGCGCTGTTCATCCCGCTCGTTCTGGGCGTGCCGACCCTGCTCGTCGCCTTCTGCATGGCGCTGGCCGGGGCGCGGGCGTCGACCGTGTTCCTGGTGGTGGGGGTGATCGCCGGGCTGGAGTACCTGCTCGGCTGGCCGGCGATGGCCCTTTCCCGGGCTCGGGACATCCTGCGGGTGGAGTTCGCGCCGGCCGGGGTGCCCGCGTCTCTGCGGTTGGTCCGGGCCGCCGGACCGGACGACTGGCTGCCCGTCACGACCCTGAGCGAGGTGCAGCTGACGCACACGGTGGTGGAGCCCTACCAGGGGGACCACAAGCCGGCCGTCTCCACGCTCACGCTGGAACTCGTCCTGCGGGACGTCCCGGAGCGGCTCGACCCGCTCCCGTTCGTCGGCGACCCGCAGCGGCTCGCCGACGCGCTGAAGACTCTGCTCGGCCCGGCTGAGGTCGTGGTGGAACTGCGCACCGAGCGCAGCACGCGCGATCGGCCGCAGCCCAACTCCGGCTGGACCTCCGGCGGTTCGGCCTCGGCCAACTCAGGTGGCGGCTGACCCCGAGCTGCCCGTGGCGCTCCCCCGATGTCGAGCCGCCGGGTCGGCTCGGCCGCAGCCGGGCCTCCGGCCACGTCACCGCGTGGTCGAACAGTGCCACCGGCCCCTCGGCGTGCGTCCACGCCCGCCCGTACAGAAGGCCGCGGAACTCCCGCCCCCCACTTACGGTCGGCGACGTCCCCGGTACTTGAACCGCTCTTGGATCTCCGCCGCATCCTCGTACGGTGTCCTGCGCCGCTCCGGGTACCGCTTCACGCACGAAGCGTCCACGATGCCAGCTGCCCGGCCAGGCCTCCCACGGCACCGCGAGCGGGTCCTCACCCAGCACCCGGCCGACGTAGCGGACCGTGCAGATCTGCACCGCCATCTCCAGCCGGTGCGCGTCCATGATCGATCTCGGCGGCACTCTGTACCGCACCTACTCACACCCGGCCGACGGGACGACGCGGCAGCTAAGGGGCAAGTCGCACGCGAGCAGATTTTCGACGGGCTCCTCCACCGACTTGACGAACAGGCCGGGTGACGACGTCACTGAACGGGACGCCAGAATCCGGTGCTTCGATATCGCCACCAGTAAAGGACAGTGCGGTCGTCAGGCCAGGCGGCCAGTTGCACGGCCTTGGGCTCGAAGTGGTCACGGTCGGTATCAATGGGGCGCCAGCTCGGGTCCAGCGGCTCGTCGTCCTCGGGATGCCTAACGTGCTCCAGGGATCGCTCGTCGCATGCGCCCCAATCCTGGAGGTTCTGCTGGGCCCCGATCAGCGAAGGCCGGTTGGCGCCACCTGAGTAGTCCGGCCAGCGCAGCTGGATGACGTCGTCCTCCCAGAAGCAGACCGGGCAGATCTGATACGAGCCGGGCCCGTCGTTCATCGTCAGGTGGCCGCAGCACACGCAGGGGTACTTCAGGATCACGTCCGTCATGCCTCCCACAGGATCCCGTACACCTTACGGAACCCCGTGACGTCCGCCAGCAACTCCACTTTCTCCGGGTGCGTCATCCGCTCGTTGTACTGCCGGAACGCGGTTTGCCAGGCCGCGGTCATCAGGTACGGCACCAGATGTCTGTTGTGCTCTCCCTCGGCGTCCAGGCCCTGACTGACCAGGTCCACCACGGTCTCGAACGGCAGAGCGGCGAACGCCGCGCGTTCCTCACGAGCCTTGTGCTGGTCGACGGCGCGGTGATACTCGATCGCCTCGGTGAGTAGCCGGTGACGGTACACTGTCACTCCTTCGCCTGTCTCCGCCGGTCGTTTCGCCGGCGGCTCTGCGGATGGTTCGTGTGGGGCTTAGAGGTCGGGCAGGATCCGCATCCCGGTCTTGTCCAAGAGCGTCACCGACACCGTCACGTCGCTGCCCGGCCTGTACGCGTCCAGCGGCCCCGACTCCACTGGGATGACCTGCGGCTGACCGGGCTTGAGCGTCGCGTAACCGTCCTTGGCCACCGTCTTCCCCGGCAGGTGCGCCGAGTCGTAAGTAAAGGTCGCCGACCACTGGACGTAAGTGGTCTCCGCCTCGGGCGCGGTCAGCGTGAAGACGGTCCCGGCGGTGGTCGTCTCGCCGGTGGTGATGCAGGTGACCGGCCCGGTCGCCACCTCCCCGTACACGTAGGTGAACGGGAAGCCGGTCGGGTCGGCCTGCGCCTGCGCAGTGAAGCATCTCGGCGAGGCGGCTTTGTCGTCGGCGCCGGCGCAGCCGGTCAGCACGGGAACGGCCAGGAGGAGCGCCACGGCGGCCGTCGTCGTGGTGGTGGTGCGGTGGATCATCGGGGTGGTCTCCTGCTCGGGGATTGTGCGGCCTCGCCGGATTCGCGCCGGCGAGGCCGCACGGGCGGCGCCTTACGGGCAGTTCTCTTCGGTCTTGACCGTGTCGAACACGACTCGGCTGGTGAGGTCGTGAGTTCCCGGCTTCGGGGTCTGCGCGCAGACCTTCCAGTTCCGGTCAAGGACCTGCATACGGCCCGCGCCGGTGGCGTCGGTCGAAGACAGGATGTAGAAACCGGCGGCCTGCGCCCCGTCCTGCGCGGCCTGGAGCTGCTTGCCGACGAAGTCGGGCAGGGTGCCGGTCGCTGGGGCCGGAGCGGGGGCGGGGGCCTGCGTGGTCTGCGCCGGCGCGGGGGCGGGCACGGGGGCCGCAGACGTAGCGGCCGCGGCCGCGGGCGCGGTCACGGTGACCGCGGGACCGGGAACGGTCTCGGTCACGGTGACCGTGGGCCCCGGAACGGGAACTTCCTTGCGGTCGGGGGCGGCTATCGCCCCGATGACGGACAGCAGGACGAACGCGCCGAACAGCCCGCCGCAGCCCACACCGACCTTCTTACCGGTGGTCCACGCCTGCTTGGGTGCCGGTGAAGGCCCCCACGCGGGCGGCGGGGTCTGGGGGCCGGGCTGGTACTGGTTCTGGTTCTGGTTCTGGTCGTACGGGTGCTGCGTCACGTTGAGGTTCTCCGTGCTGGGAAGGTGTGCCCGCAGGCGGGCGAGGATCGGGTGCCGGGGGTGCTCGGGTGGAGCGCTGGCCCCGGTACGGGCCGCTCTCACCGGCGCGCGGGGTGAGGCGGGCCAAGGCGGCGATCGCGGCCGCGTAGTCGGGCTGTTCTGCCCGCTCTACCCGCACCGCCTGTACCCGCCGGTTGGTGTGCTGGCGGAGTACCGAGGAGAGGTTACGCGCTGGTCCTGGCACGGTTTGCCGTCGGGTCGACGCCTGCCTGAGGGCAGCGGCCACTCCGCGACCGGCGGCCGCGATCCGCTCGGCGGCACGGCTCACGACCCGGTACAGATAGGCCTTCGCGTGGGCGTCCCAGCGCTCTTCTACCCGAAGGCCCTTGAACGTCCGGCCGATGTGGGGGCGCAGCACGAGGCGCCCGAAGTGCCGGTGACCGGTCCCCGAATCCTCGCGGCTCTCCGCCCGGGAGATCAGGTCTTGCGGGACACCCACCGAGGTGATCTGGGAGGGCCGCAGCCAGCCGCCGCCGAGGGTGTCGCGCACGGCGGCCAGGAACCGGCCGTAGTCCCGAACCGTGTCGTCCATCTCCGCGATCCGCTCGGCCCGGTCCGCGTAGGCGCCGGGGGTCCCGGCGTTGTCCAGGATGCTCGCCGTGGTGGTGAGGTAGTCGGAGAACTGTCCGAGCTGGCCGACGCCGCGTGTGCGACGCGCCCCCGCCGGGCGCTGCATCCCAGCCGACCCAACCTGCCCCGGGCGGTCCGGACAAGGCTGTTTATCGGCGGCGGCGGCCGGGATCCCGCCAGAGAGACCCGATCCCGTAGTTGTTTCACCGCCGGAACGGGCCAGCGCAACAACCCGCCGGGCTCACAGACTCGCTACTGAACCCGCCGCGTCCGCCGACGTGGACCGCGGACGCCACACGAATCTGGAGAGTCTCGTGAAGAACGGACCAGCGAACACTGCTCTGCGCAGGACGAGCACCTCTGCCGCACTCGCCCTGGTGCTCGTCCTTGGCCTCGGCGGCGCGGCCAACGCCGCCCCCACGCCGGCCAAGCCCACGATCAACGCCGCGCAGGCGACGAAGGCCGCATCGGTGCGGTGGTACTACATGGGCAAGTACCAATGGCACGTGTGCAACGTGTACGGCATCTACTGGATGAGGACCGGTCAGATACGCAACTACCAGTGCCTCATGTACAACCAGTGGACGATGTCCCACATGCTCGTCCTCATGTGAGGCGTCACCCGTCTTCAGGGCAGACCGCCGGGGGCAAGCCCTGCTTGGCGTCCTGCCCTGAAGAACGTATTAATTACTTGTAACAGACTTGGCCCACCACTTCCCCGCCCGCGCTCTACCAAGGTCCGGTGCCCAGAAGTGCGGCGCGAGGCGGGGCCCTGCGCACTCGGGCGAGTGGTTGGGCTGGGGTCTGTTACAGGTAACTAGGTGCTGTGCGATGCAGAGGCAACCACAGCCTTGGTGATCGCTCTGTCCGAGGGTGTCTGAGCTGGCCGCGCGGTCGTCGCCGCACATCTGGCCGAGGGAACATGCAGGAGGCGGTGCGGCACCACCTCGCCTTCCGGCACCTGTTGGACGAGGAACTCGGTGTCCCGCCCTCGGCCCTGTTCGCCCGCCAGCTCCAGTCGGGCACGGCCCGTTTCAGACCTCTGCTCGCGAAACTGCCCCGCGGTGACGAGTAGCTCTCAACAGCCGATCTGACGCCCTGTGGACCTACCTTTCGGCGGGGACCGAAACCATCGCACGACGCCGTGAGCCGGCCGAGTATCGCTTCCGGAGGCCGAAGGGGCCTCACACGAATCTGGAGGCGATCGTCTTGCTCACGAAGTTGCGCCGCACCACCACGGGAGCCCTGGCTCTCACCGCCCTCGTTACCGGTCTGCTGCTTTCCGGCGCCGGAACCGCATCCGCGCAGCACCAGTACGGTGACCGGCTCAACCGGGGTGAGAGCCTCGCGCCGGGCGAGTCCATCCAGCGCAGCGGCATGGACGGTCTCGGCAACTATCTCGTCTGGCGCCTCGTCATGCAGACCGACGGCAACCTGGTGGAGTACAAGATGAACCGCTACGGGACCCGCGTCTGCTGGGCGTCCAACACGTACACCGGGGCCTCGGGCAACCGGGCGGTCTACCAGCACGACGGAAACTTCGTCGTCTACACCCCCTCCGGCCAGGCCGTATGGGCCAGCCACACCATGGGCCACGCCGGTGAAACCGTCGACATCAACTCAAGCGGCGTCACCTACGTCGGCCACACGCCCATCTCCGGCGCCTGCTGAGCCGACCCTGAACCCGCTCTGACGTCAAGGCGGCCCTGGAACCGAGGTGGCCCTGCCCGGGCGGACCGCCCGGCTCCGCGGCGGTGCGTGGCGGCAGGTCGTTACCCGCATGTGCTCCGGTAGGGCACGTCCGGGATGTGGTCCTCCCACTCGGTCCGGGTCGGTCCGCCGCCCAGGCTCGTACACAGGGAAGCCACCAGGGCGGCCGGGTCCAGGGCGTGAGTGCGGACCGGGGTGTGGTTGCCCTGCGTGCGCAGGGTGGCGCCGTTGCTGCTGAAGGCGACCTCCCGGACGCTGTCGCCCGGTGTCGGGAGGGGTTCGCCCAGGGGGCTGAGGGAGGCGAGGTCCCACAGCCGCACCCGGCCGAGGTGGTCTCCCGTGGCGAAGGTCCCGCTGTCGGAGGAGTAGCCCAGGGCGAGGACCGGGGAGGACCGGCTGGACGGGGCAGGCCCCTGGGCGGGCGACAGGACTCCTACGCGGCGTTGGGCCGTGCCGTTCCACACCGTGACGAGCCCGGTCCGGTCGGTGGTCGCAAGGGTCCGCCCGTCCGGGCTGAACCGCGCGGCCAGGATGTCTCCCGTCGCCGTCAGCCGGCGTACGGGCTTCCCGTCCGGAAGGGCGAGCACCGATCCGTCCCCGAGTACGGCCAGGGAGGCATCGGGGGCCACCGCCAGCGTGGGGTGGGAGGAGACATCGGCCAGCTGCCTGCCCGAGGCCAGCTCCCACAGACCGGTCCGGTTCACGGCGTAGACGGTGGCCTTGCCGTCGACGAGGAAGGGCGCGAGCACGTCGGGGGACAGACTCTCCCCGGCCAGCTCGTATTGCGCGAGCGCGCGGCGGCGGTCGGTGTCGAAGACGCGGACGCGGACGGGGCCGTCCCCGTGCTCCCACGGCGAAGGTCCGTAGGCGAAGAGCCTGCCGTCCGGGCTGAATCCGCCCGTCGGCGGCTCCTGCCCGTCGCCCGGGCCGGCTGAGGACCTCGCCAGTGCGGGAAGCGTGGCCAGGTGCGCGTCCGTGCGCAGGTCGTAGAGGTCGAAGCGGACGGCGTCCCCGTCACCCCGGGCGCGTACGGCGTACCGGCCGTCCGGGCTGGCGAACTCGGTCTCCAGGGGCTCCGGCGACCACTGCGGCTCCCGCAGGGCGCCGATGTCCACGGTGGCGACGGTGCGTTCGTCCGCCCGCAGGTAGCGCAGCTTCCCCTGCTCGGTGTCCAGTGCCAGCTGTGAGGGTGTCTCGTTCGGCAGGTCGAGGGTGAAGACGGGTGGAACGGGTGGAACGCCGTCGCTCTCGGTGGCTCCCGGAAGGGGCAGGCCCGTGCGCCACAGGGCCAGGGAATCCCGTTTCAGGGCGCCGATCAACGTCGAGTCCGCGCTGAAGGCGAACTCGGTCAGGCCGCTCTCGCTGAACCACGATGAAGCGCCGGCGGCGGTGTCGATGACGCGCAGCCCGGACTCCAGTCTGACCGCCAGCAGCCTGCCGTCGGGCGCGAACGCGAGGCGCCCGCCTCCGTCGCACTCCTCGGGGTCGACGCTCAGGGCGGGGTCGGGGTCGGGGTCGAGGTCGGGGTCGAGGTCGAGGCCGATCCTGCGTTGCTCGGGCACCGACCACACCTGGATCAGGCCGTCGGAGCCGCACAGCGCGATCCGACCGCCATCGGGGCTCAAGGCCGCTGACCGGGCCCGCTTGTGACCTTCGGCGGCGAACACCCGCCGTGCGCCGGCCGTGTCCCAGACCTCCACGGTGCCGTCCACGTTCCAGGCGAGCGTCCCGCTGTCGGCCGCCCAGCTCATGCTGTGGAACGAGACGTTGACGCCGGGCGGCTTCAGCGTACGACGCGCCCCGGACTCCAGGTCCCACACGTGGACCTCGCCCGGCAGCACCGTCTCGCTGCGCCGCTCGGCGGCCCTGGCCGACACCGCACGCTTCCCATCGGGGCTGAGGTCGAGCCAGGAGGTGCTACGCGGCGGTTCGAGGCCTATGTTCGGCTTGGGGGAGGGTGCTCTGGGAAGGATCGGGGTCGCGGTGCGGCGGCGCGTCGCGATGTCCCACTGCTCCAGGCGGTCCTTCCGCTGCAGGGTGAGGGTCCGGGCGTCGCGGCTGAGGAGCCCTCCGAGCCCCTGGTACTCGGGGCCGGCCGGATTGAAGTCGGGGTCGCGCCGGTGGGTCCGCGCGCCCAGCAGGGCGGCACGGGTTTCCGTGGTCCGGTCGAGCTCCCAGGCGGCGATGCCCAGCCGGCCCGCGGTCACCGGGTCGCTCGCGCGCAGTCTTTCGGCGAGGGCCACGGTACGCAGGGCCGCGGTGCGCAGCTTGCGCTGGTCGTCGGCCCGCCTCTGTTCCCATGCCGCGGTACCCACGAGCAGGGACAGTGCCGTCAGCAGGGCGATCACGGTCCGGGCAGCCAGGCGGTTGCGCCGGGTGCGGCGGTGGGTGGCGGTGGCGGCGTCGAGGAAGGCGGCCTCCAGAGCGGTGAGATCACCGCTTCCGGGCTGCGCGGTGAACTCGGCGAGCCGGGAGAGGTGGGCGGGGGATATCCGGATGCCGCGGTCCCGTCCGGCGGAGTCCCACGCATGTGCCGCCTCGGTCAGCCAGCGGTGCAGGCGCAGCTTCTCGCGGCTCTCCTCGATCCAGCCCCGCAGCCGGGGCCAGGCGGTGATCAGGGCCTCGTGGGCAAGATCGGCCCGGTCCTCGTCGAGGGTGATGAGGCGTTCCCGGGCGAGGAGTTCCAGCACGGGCGCAGAGCCGGTGCCCAGCGATTCGAGCTCGGTACGCGTGGTGGGCCGGCGGGTGTCCGGGACCCCGTCGCCGGGGGTGATCAGCCGCAGCATGACCCGGCGTACGGTCTCGGCCTGGTCCGGGTCCATGCGCCCGTAGGCGGCCTCGGCGGTCTGGGCGATGGCGCCGCTCATGCCGCCCGCGCGCTCGTAGGCGTCCAGGGTGAGGGTGCGCCCTCGACGGCGCCGCCAGGTCTCCAGCAGCGCGTGGGAGAGCATCGGCAATCCGCTGCCGCGGGCGGAGACCTCCTCGACGAGGGTTTCGGTCAGGGCTCGTTCCACGATGAGTCCGCGGGCCGCGGCCGGCTTGACGATGACCGCGCGCAGCTCGGCGGGGGTCATCCGTCCGATCGGCAGGCTCGCGTCACGGACAGCCGCCGCGAGTCCGGGATGGTCCAGACAGCGGGCGTAGAAATCGGCCCGGACCCCCAGCACGACGCGCAGCCGCGCGGCAGGATCGGCGGCCCGCAAGAGCCCGCCGATGAACCCGTCGCGCTCCTGCGCGTCGTGGCAGAGGGTGAAGAGCTCCTCGAACTGGTCGACGATCAGCCAGGTGTCGCCTTCGGCCTCGGCCGGGAGCAGTGCCGAGCCGTGCGTGCCGAGGGGATGTTCCCCCGGGGTCAGCAGCCGGATCGCGGCGGGCCGCTCCAGGGCGCCGTCGTCGGGTGCGCGCAGGTACGGGACGAGCCCGGCGCGCAGCAGGGAGGACTTGCCGCTTCCTGACGCCCCGAAGACGGTGACGACCCGGTGGTCGCGCAGGAGGGCGAGTACGTCGGCCAGTACGCGGTCGCGTCCGAAGAACAACTCGCGGTCCCCCGGCTCGAAGCGGGCCAGACCCCTGTACGGGGAGCGCTCGTGCCCCTCCCCTTCCCCCTCCCCCGCGCCCGTCGGCCCCGGCTGGGCCCCCTCCGGAGGGTCGTCCACCCGCCGCCAGCGCGCCTCGAACTCCGCGCACGCCTCGGGGGTGCCGCCGCACGCCGCCACGTAGGCGAGGACCACGGGCAGGGTCGGCAGCTGCTCGCCGGCCGCGGCGCGGGACAGGGTGGCCACGGAGTACGGGCTGCGGCGGGCCATGGCCGCGTAGGTCGGACTGCCCGCGTCCTGGCGCAGCTTGCGCAGGGCGAGCGCGAACTCCGCCACCGGCCCCGCCGCCGGGTCCAGTGCCTTCTCCTGTCGCCCCACACCCACCCCAACGTCGACGGTCGGTGCACGTGCCCCGACGGGGCGCGGCATCCCAGCGACCCCACACACAACCCTCCGCCCGGCTGCTCGGGCAAGACGGTTTCGGGGCACTCCCGCCCGTAATCCCGCCGTACGGCCACGAGTCCGCCGGCCGCTCCCCCGTTGTTTCATCGCCGGAACCGACCAGCGCAACAACGCCCCGGCCCCGCAGAATCGCTGCTGTCGCCACCTCGAACGCCGGTCGGGGACGCCCCCCGTCCGATCCGCCGTACGGCCATGCCGACGGTCGGCCGACGGGAGGTGGGCCGCAGGGGTGGCGACAACGGCGCGGCCGTCGGGGGGCGGCCGCGCCGGGCCCGGCCCCTTGCACGGCCGGGTCACGAGCCCCACCAGGACACGCTCTGAAGGAGTCATGCCATGCCACAAGCCGGTCGGACAGCCACTACGGAGAGCACGGACAGCGGATGGCGGACAGCTGCTAGCGGCTAGCCGCGCGGCCGACAGCGGCGCCGGTCCACAGGCTCCGCCAGGTTCACGAGACGACCGAACACCTACGACCGACCTGAGGACATGATGAGACGAGGATCGAAGCGCTCCGCACTCGTCGCACTCATCACGATGACCGCGTTATCGGGCGGACTGGTGGCGGCGGGCCAACCCGTCGCCCGTCCGGAACGAAGCCGACGGGCGCCGCGACGCTGAATCGCCAGCACGCGCTGGACGAACTGGCCTACAAGCTCACGGACAACCTTCCGGAGGACCAGCGCCATCGCCTTCCCGGATACGCAGGCCTGGTGGTCGACCCCGAGAAGGGCCGCCTCAACCTGTACTGGAAGGGCGAGCCGCCCACGAAGGTCCGCACCCTCACGGAGCGCGCCGGCAAGGGCCTCTCCGTCGTCACCCATCAGGCCGCCTACTCGGCGGCGGAGGTGACCGAGGCGAGGGAGAAGCTTGCCGCCGCCACCGATGCCGGCCGACTGACCCTCGACGGCACCCACCAGTGGCACACCCTCTCCGTCGCCCCCGACGGGTCGGGACTCCAACTCGAGTTCGCCCCCGCGCCGGGGCTCGCCGCCGCGCAGACGACCGCGGCGGTGGCCGCGGTCGCCACAGAGGCCATGAAGATCGCCGGCGGAGTACGGGTCCTGGCCGACTCCGCACACGCGCCCGCGGCGACCGCCCGTCAGGACGACTGGGCACCCTGTCGGGGGGCGGCTACAACAAGATCGCCTTTGGGCCGGAGTCCCCTCGGCTCCTCCGATGTGCGGCTCCTACCGCTCTCATCGACTGGGTTCATCCCTACGCGTGCGAGGAGCAGCCGGTAGCCATGGAAGAGCGCGGCCGGTGGGAAGGGTCATCCCCGCGATCGCGGGAGCAGATCACCTCGGTCTACAACCGGACGCTCGGCATGGGGCCATCCCCGGGTGCGCGGGGATCAGCCACCAGCACGGGAGACGCCAGGGCGGTGGGCGGGGTCATCCCCGCGTGCGCGGGCGAGCAGAGAAGTTCGTCGCGCTTCTTCCTCGCGTCCTCGGGTCATCCCCCGCGTGTGCGGGGAGCAGGCCTCATGCACGTGGATTTCGTACTTCTTCCCGGGATCATCCCCGCGTCCGCGGGAAGCAGTTGGTGCCGAAAGTGCCGTCCGCGTAGGAGCGGGGGTCATCCCCCGCGTGCGCGGGGAGCAGATCGAGCGGCGTACGTCTGGCGCGCGTGGGGAGGGGTCATCCCCGCGTGCGCGGGGAGCATGGGTGATTCTCCGCGTGTCCGGCGTCCACGACGGGGTCATCCCCGCGAGGGCGGGAAGCGGCCGCCGCCCTTCTCCCTACTTCCCGCAGCACGGGCGTGGACGACTGTGATGTCCGCGGCGCGGGCGACCGCTTCCGGCTCGACCCGGGCCAGGACTGGCAGCGTGTAGTACCAGCCTGCAGTGGTCAAGCTCAGGTGGAGGAACCTGCTGGCCGCCTGCTCGTCGGCCCGTACGCCATGCGTGGCATCGAGGGCCAGATGTTCGATGGTGCGGGTGAACGGGTCCTGCCCGGCGGGGTCGACCGCGGGGAGAGGGCGTACCGGGACCCGGGCGAGGTGGCCCGCCATCGCGGTGAGAGCGGCTCCCCGGCTCCGCGGGTCGGTGAGCCGCTCGGCCACCCGGCCAGCCGCCTCAAGGTCGCCGAGCGCCGCATGGACCACCGCGAGGGCGGTCGTGGGGAAGTGCCCGGCTCCGCGGATCGCCAGGTCACGGGTCAGCCAGTCCAGCTGCCGACCGGGCGTCTCGCCCGCGCCGATGCGCAACAGTGCGTGGACCAGGACCGTTTCGGGCTGCCAGGTCTTCGGATCCTTCCGGTCCGCGTAGTCGAGCCCTACGTCCTGCACCTCCTGGAGGAGCCCGGCGTACGGGTACTCCCCGTCGGCCACGGCCGCGGTCACGGCGGGGAGAAGGCCGGCGAGGCGGGCCAGCAGCGTGAACATCCCTTGTGGTGAGTCCTTACTGGCATGCAGGTCTTCGAGGAGCGGGAGGATCAGCTTGTCCGCCCTCTCCGGATCTCGCTCCGCGAGCCCCGAGGCGACGGCGATGCGGGCCAGCCGGTCCGCGCGCCGCCACTCCGCCTTCTTGCTGCGGTCCGCGGGCACCACGTGCTGCCGGAGGAGGTCCTCCGCCGCCTCCCCCTCTCCCGCGCAGGCCAGGGCCTGCGCAACGTGTGCCCATGTGCTGTCGGGAGTCGCCCCGCCGGCGGCCTGCGCCGCCCGCTCTGCGATCCGACGTGCGTCGTCGAGACGGTCGAGGTCGGCGTAGGCCAGGGCCGATGCGGCATACGCCCGCGCCCGGTCGGCCGGCTCCTGCCACGGGGTGAGCAGTGGCTCGACGTCATCCGCCGCGTCGATCCGTACGAGGGCTGCGGCCAGGGCGGGGATCCACCGGGGTGCCCGGCCCGTCCCCCGGCCTGTGGTCGGCAGGAGGGCGAGGGCCTCGTCCAAGCGGTGCTTGGCCTCGGGGTCGTTGCCCAGTTCCGCCAGCCTGAAGGCCTCCTCGGCCAGCCGTTCGGCCTCGGAGTCGGCTCCGCCCTCATCCATGTCGCCGAGGTGTTCGGACCAGTCTTCCGGCCCGCCGGGGAGCCTCGGTTCCAGCGGCTCAAGGAGACGACGGCCGACCTGATCCTCGGGCATCCCGATGTCGGTGAGGGCCGCGGCGAGCCGAGCGAGCGTGTGGCGGAAGCCGAACTCCAGGTGGAAGGCGTCCGCGGGTGAAAGCGGCTCGGTGCCGGGTAGGAGCAGCGCCGAAACGTGCCGGTGGGCCAGGGCCGCGAGGCTCGTGGCCTCCTCCAGCCGGTCCTGCGACAGCGCCGATGCCGCAGCGGCCAGTACGGAGACGTTCTCCAGCGTCGGCGCCGCATCCCACACCGCGTGGGCGTGCTCAAGGATCCGGTCCTGGAGCCGGTCCGTGCGGTCGGGGGCCGCGGTCGCGACGATCTCCCAGATCTGGACGGCTGCGGCGGCTCCCTCCGCCGCCGGCTCCTCGACCAGGTCCGCGGCCTCGTCCTCCAGTTCGTCCAGGAGTTCCGCGGCGGACTCCGGGTGATCCGGCGCCAGGAAGGCGGCCGCCTCCGCCCATGCCTCGTACCGGGCCGTACTCGATCCACGGATCACGCGGAGCAGCTCCAAGCCCGCTGGCACCTGGTCCGTGGCCATCAGCGCGAGCGCGGCCCGGCCGGCCGCCGCCTCCACTTCATCTCCGGCGTACCCGAAGGTTCCGGCCTGGCGAAGTCCCGTACGCGCCCACTCCCCCGCCTCCCGTGCGGCGTCACCGGCCTCCTTGTGCCCGGTCCCCGCCAGTACGCGGGCCACGTCGGCGAAGTGCACCGCCTTCGCCGAGGCATCCGGGGAAGCGCCCGCCAGCGCCCTGGCCCGCCGTACGTCACCGAGCCGGGCGACCGTCCGCGCTACGGATCGTGGCAGGGGCCGTGTGTGCGGCAGGAGCCACTCCCGGGACATGGCCGCCCTCGCCGCCGTGGCAAGACTCGGCGGCGGGCCATCGGCATCCGGCGGAGCAACCAGCGCCAGGTCGGCGAGAGCGACGTCCGCTCCAGAGCCCTGGACGAGGCGGCGCTGGCGCCACGGATCGAGTACGAGGTCTGCGAGTCGATCGGTGTCCCCGCCGTGCCGCACGAGCCGCGTGTAGCCGGTGAGCAGGTAATTCGGGGTGTCCTCGGGCCAGCCCTCGTTCCGGTACTCGTCGGCCCACGCGTGCAGGCGCGCTTCGTACGTGGCCAGTTCCCTCTTGCCGAGGGCAGCGGCGGCGGCCCGGTACAACTCCTCGTGTGCCAGCACGAAGGTCTGCCGGGCGTCGTCGTCCGGGTCCCGTGCGGCGCCCAGCATGAGGACGTCGTTGTCGGTGGGCGCCATGTTGCGGCCTATGACGCTGCGGAGCCTCTTCGCGACATCGTGCGGCCTGACCTCGGCCAGCTCGGCCATGTCGGCGCCGGTGAGGGCGCCCTGGGCGGCAACGAGCAGCCCGAGAAGCGGGGATCCGACGCGCTCGTCCTCCAGCAGGGCATCCAACTCCTGCAGGGCGGTGTCCCTGATGACCTGGGCGGCGGGCGATGCGGCCAGGCGCCGCACGATGCCGGGATCCCTCAACGGGTGGCCCTCCGCCACGTCCTGCGGGACCTGCGGGTTGGCCCGTCCGGACACGATGACGCGCATGCCGTACGGGGGCTGCTTGGGCAGGAGCGCGGCGATGCTCTTCCCGCCCGGGGCGGCGTCCGCGTCCTCGTCGAGGCCGTCGACGATCAGCAGCAGGCGCCGGTGGCGGCCGGCGCTGGCCTTCGCGGCCTCTTCGACCAGCGCGGGCAGGGCCTCGGGCCGCCCGCGTTCCGCGGCCCGGAGCTTGCGGCCGGCCACCGAAGCCAGTTGCTCGCCGAGCGCCAGGAGGAAGTCCTCCCGGCGATTCGTGCCCAGGCGACCGGCGATGAAGTGGTGCACGGCGTCGACACCCGCCGGGAGGCGCCGCGTGGCGAACCAGGCGAGCAGAGCGGTCTTCCCGGCCCAGGCGTCCGCCTGCCACCACACGTACGCGGGACCGCCGTCCGGGGCCGCGGGGAAGGCCGCCAGTTCGTCGAGCTCCTCCTCCCGGTCGACGAACTCGTGCGGCAGTACGTCCTGGAGGGCTTGAGTCGAGGTTCCGCGCAGCCAGCCGGGCGAAGCCGCGCCGATCCGGGGGCCGCGGCCTCCCTGCCCGCTCTTCCGGATGGCCTGCGCCGCATCGCGCCTGGCACGCCAGGTCTCGGTCCCCGTTCGCTGGTGGGCCTTGCTGCGCTGGGCC
Source organism: Streptomyces sp. NBC_00335 (assembly GCF_036127095.1). Classification (GTDB taxonomy): domain Bacteria; phylum Actinomycetota; class Actinomycetes; order Streptomycetales; family Streptomycetaceae; genus Streptomyces. The sequence continues at coordinate 8,583,407 of NZ_CP108006.1, read as the reverse complement.
GCCCGGCTTTCCAGGAGGGGGATCAGCAGGTTCAGCACGTAGCGGACGTGCCGCTCCCGGGTGGGAACCGAAGGTCCCGTGAGCCATCCGCTGAGGGTGGAGTCAGCCACCTTGAAGCCGTGTGGCACGCCGAGTTCGACGAGGTCCCTGAGCGTGAGCTGCTTGCCTCCGCCCGCGGCCGCGTAGAGCGCCGCCAGCTCCACCGAGAACTCGGGCAACTGACCGCCGGTCTCACCATCGTCGGCGGAGAACTTCTCCGGAACCATTCTTCTCCCCTCCCTGACCTGCACAAATACATTCACTCAAGCTCTCCGGACATCGCCGGAACACCTTCGCCCGGTGGATACCTGTGGAACCACGCCAGGCGGAGGATCCGCCGGGCACGACGCGAAGGAATCCCCATGTCCGTTCTGCTGTCCGCCCTGCAGTCCGTGTTCCAGGACGCGGCCACCCTGACCGCCGCCACCGGCCTCGCCTTCACCGGCGCCGTCGTCACGGTGGCCGCGTCCTCCGTGCTCTCCCGCAACCCCCAGCGCCGCCGCGACGCCCGCGCGACGCTCACGATCCTGATGCGGCGGGGCGAGCGGAAGTAGCGCTGCTCGAGGCAGGCACCACCGGCGAGTTGGCCAGATCTCGGCCATGGCGGCGCGTACTGGCCTCCCGCTCCGGTGGGAGCTAACCTCTGATCCGCAGTACTCCCCCGCCATCGCGGGGATGGCTCTCGTTAGGAGCAGACCCAGTCCAGGCCCTGCGTACGCGGGGATGCGACCGCGCGGCCGGCCTGATGAGCCCGTGAAGCCCGTTCTTGAGGGGGCCGACTTTTGTCCGCGGACAAAAGTCGGCCCCCGAATCACGTCTCCCTCAGCGCGTCAGGATCAGCCCACAGCTGTACGCGCGGGCGTGCCCGAGGCCGTTGGAGAGGGCTGCGACCAGGGTTTCCGGGTCGGTGACCGTCAGGGCGCCTCGGATCTCGGCGCGGCCGATGCGGACCGGCTTGCGGCGGTGGGCGCTGGAGAGAGTCGGCAGCATGCGGATGCCGAGGCTGTCCGGGTCGGCGGTGGCGCCGATGCGGACCACGCCGTCCTCGGCGGTGGCAGGGTCGCCGTCGGCCTGGAGGCGGCGTACGAACCAGCGCTTCACGTGTTCGGGTGTGGTGTGCGCGGTCCGGGTGCCGCGGGTCTTCTCCCCGGTGGGGTTGGCCGGAGGGCGGCTGTGGGTCGGGTTGACGACCGTACGGAAGCCCACGACCTCGCCCGCCTTGAAGGTGCGGTCGACGGTGATGATGTGCGGCGGGGCCGTGAAAGCCGCTCGCGGTATGCGGGCCCAGTCACCCGGGATCCGGGACTGCACGACCAGTACGAGCGCCGCCGCCTTGAGGTCCACCGACCAGGTCGACAAGACGCCCATCTGGGAGCGCGCGTCGGGGTCGCCGTCCTCGACCCAGCCGCGGAATCCGCTCATCACGGTGCGGTGCATCTCCTGGGCGTCGACCAGTGACTTGGCGACGAGCGGGTGGCGGGCGTTGAGGGACAGGACGGAGTGCGTGGCGACGAAGCGTGCCGTCGGAGTGGCGGTACGCGTCCCGGAGTGCGCAGTGTTCACGGGATGATGTCCCATTCGGTGGCGTTCGGAGCGATGGTGACGCGCGTACGGGTCTCCCAGCGCGTGGCGTGGGTCCGGCGGGCCGGGTCGAAGCTGACGGGCTGATCGTTGACCGGGGAGGCCCCCCGCCCACCCGAGGCCGCCTGGAGCCAGGCCCAGGGCCGCCGGCCCGAGGTGTCGGGGCCTTCCGGACCCGGCAGCAGTCGTTTCGCGGCGAAGGCCTCGGCGAGCGTGCCGGGCAGGATGCCGGCGGCCAGCGTGCCGGAGGGCGGGCAGGACTTCCGGCCGAGCCAGAGCAGTTGCTTCGGGTGTTCCAGGGCGTACGCGATCTCCTCCAGCAGCGCCCGGTCCCCGTGCTGGAGCCCCACGACGAAGGCCGCGTCCGACAGGTACCAGCGCTCGGTGATCAGCGCCGTACGGGAGAGCTCCCCCGAGACCAGGACCCCGGAGACGGGATCGGCGGCGATCTTCTTCGGAGCCCCGTACCACCCGGCCAGTTCGTGGTGCCCGAAGCCCGGTCCATCGGCGGCTTCCATGCTCTTGGCCACCGCCGCCGCCCGCCGGTGGTCGGTGATGACGTCGCGCGGGCGCAGCGGGTACTTGCCTGCGCCGACCGAGTGGTAGTCGCGTACCGGAGTGCCCGGGTGGTCGGCGCGTACACCGAAGACGAGCCCTGCGAGGTCGTCCACCGGGTCGGTGCGGTCCCGGCCGAGGGCCGCCGCGCACAGCCCGATCACCGCCGATTTGGTGGGCCGGGTGTGGGTGTCGCGGTGGGCGGCGAAGCGTGACACCGCCCCCCAGGACTGGAGGGGGGCGGCGAGCCGTACGAGCAGGACGTGCGTCACGCCGTCAGCCCCTTGGCGGAGGTGACGGGCTCCGCGCCGGGGGATTTCAGCGTGCCCAGGAGCTCGTCGATCTGGGGGTCGTAGGTGAGGACGCGGCCCGATGTGATGTCGGGGCGGCGCGTGCTGACGAAGGCGTGGTGCTTCAGCAGCCGCTTGACCGCGGCCGGCCCGGCCGGGCCCTCGCCGCCCTTGTCCTCGGGGTTCTCGTCAATCGGGGCCTGGAAGGCCGCCGCGTAGTTGTACGGGCGTTCGCCCTCGAAGGCGAGGACGAGGGCGGGCAGCGAACCGGTGGAGGCGGTCGAGTTCTTCTTCGCCTCGGGGAACGCGTCGACGAAGGCGGTGACGAACTCCTCCTCGGCCGCCACCGACGCCTCCTCGGCCTCCTCGACCGTCATGCCGGCGGCCCGCAGGTTCGTACGCAGCTTCACGCGGTCGAGTACGGCGTGCCGGTAGAAGGTGCCGGTGATCAGGGACTGGTAGCCGGTCATGCCGGCGCCGGCGTCGTCCGCGATGTCGAGGAAGTCCAGGGCGTTCTTCTTGCGGTCGAGCTTCGCGTCGTCGGCGGCGGCGTAGAAGTCGTCCACCTGCTCGGCCTCGTGGACGGTGAAGGCATGGCTGCTCTGGACCGCGCCGTCCACGTTCGGGGAGTCTGCGATCTCGGCGAGGAAGCGGCCGTACAGGGCGATGTCGATGGCATCGCGCGGGGCGAGGGCCGTGAGGACCGCGGCGCGGGTCGCCGCCGGCAGCGGGGGCAGCTTGGCGTCGGCCGGGGCAGCCGCGCCTTCCACGGCCTCCGCGGCCTCGTCCGCTTCGAGTGCCGATTCCTGGGCGGCGCTCTTGCGGCCGCCCTTCCTCGGCTTGGGCGCGGCCGCCGCCTGTGCGGTCAGGTACTCCGCCGTCCAGGGCCGGAGTTCCGCAGCCTGCTCGTGGATGTGGGCGGCGATGCGCGTGCCGGCGTCGGAGGGGGCGAAGAGGAGCACCTTGGTCAGGTTCGCGACGGTCTTCTTGCCCGGGTCGCCGAACTTCAGCCCGGTGGCCTCGATGACGGCACGGGCCGTACGGACGGCCTCGTCCGGGTCCCATCCGTGTGCGGAGGCCAGGGCCCGGCTGGTGATCAGTGCCCACTCGCGGGTACGGGTGGCGGTGGTCCGGCCGGCCAGGGCGCCGATGCCCTTGTTGGCGCGGTCACGGGTGTGGACCCGTTCTGCGCGGCGGCGCGCCTGGCTCGTGATCATGTGGCGCTCGGTGCCGCCGTAGACGATGGACTTGGGCGAGCCGTTCTCGTCGCGTACGGGCAGCACGGCGACCAGGGTCTCCAGGAGGTGCAGGGAGAGGAACTGGCGCCCGGTGGAGGTGGCGTTGCTGGTCACGTGGTGGTGCCCTTCTGGGTCGGGTCGGCGATCGTGCCGGCGGTGCGGGCACCGGCGGCCCGGGAGCGAGAGTTGTGGAAGTCCACGGCCCACTCGTAGGAGACGCGGGCCTTGCGGTCGTTCCACTGGCTCAGGTCGTCGGCGAGCCGGGCCCACGAGGGCGGCTTCGCTCCGCAGGCGCGCAACCGGGCGACGGTGTGCTGGAGGTGGCGCCAGGGGATGCGGCGGCTGGAGACGATCCGGTCGACGAGACGGGCCGCACCGGGGTCCTCCGGACCCTGCTTCTCGCCGCTGCCGATGCGACGGGCGGCCTCTCCGAGGCTCCCGTAGCCATAGGAGGGCTCGGACTTGCCCTGGTGGTAGACGGCGAAGAGGAAAGCGACCTGCTCGTAGATCTCCTCCTGCTCCACGCCCGGGCTGTACCAGATGGCCCGGAAGTGCGGTTCCTTGCGGACCCGGGGGCGCCGGAGGTCGGCGAGGCTACCGTAGTGGCGGTTGTGTACGAGGCTGGCGAGCCAGGCGGTCAGGGCGGCGCTGCTCTCACTGGTCTCACTGGTTTTGGGGCCGGACTTGGCCTCGGACTCGGCTCGGGTGGTCATGCCCTCTCCCCTCGGATTTCGGCCGGCGCCTTGGGCGAGGCCAGCTCGTCGTCGAACCGCTTCAGCGCCGCTGCCTGCGCCTTGGCGCCCTGCCTGCTCCGCGGCAGCGAGTCGAGGCGCGCGGTGAGGAACCCCCGGGCGGAGGCGGCCACCGTGGCCGCGTAGTCGAGCAGGCACTCCTGGACGGGCTCGCCGATGGTGGTCTCGTCCATCAGCAGGTCGAACGGTTCCCGCGTCGCCGCCCAGTGCATGCCGCGCGCGTCGAAGCGCGCGATCTGGCCGGTCTTGTCGGCCGGCTTGGGGTTCGGGTAGACGACGGTCCAGGCCGCGTACGCCGCCCTGCTCAGGGCGGAGGCCACGTACTCGGCGATCTCCGAACCGCGGAAGGAGGCGAGGTAGAGCCGCGCCTCCAGGCCGGGGGCGAAGGGGAACGTCCCGTCGACCCAGGTGATGGCCGTGGTCTGCTTGGCCACGAGTCCGACGGTCCACAGCTCGACGCGGCGGGCCGGCTGCTGGCCGGGCTCGGGGGCGACGTCCTCCGGGGGGAAGAGCGCGAGCCGCCGGTACAGGGTCTTGCCGTCGTTCGCTCCGTCGGACGAACGGGCCTTGTCCACGGCCGCGTAGAGGGAGTGGGCGTCGCGCCACACGGCGCGGGTCGCGGAGGCCCAGAGCGGCTTGCTCGTCCCGTCCGCCCGCGTGGCGGAGACCGCGTCCTGGAGGTGCTCCTCCGTCAGCGCGAGCAGTTCGCCGGCCCCGAGGAGCACCCGGTCCACGGCGTCCCCCTCGGGCGTGGGGCGGAGCAGGACCGACCGGCCGAGGTAGCTGTGCAGGTCCGCGGGACCGCTGACCGGGCGGGCCTGGGGCTTCGTCGTGAAACCGCGGCGCTCCTTGCCGGTGGTCCAGGAGCGGTTCAGTTCGCCGGGCGGCCCGGAGACGGGGGCCAGGTTCAGGCGGAGGGTCTCGCCGAGGGTCTCGCCGAGCGCGATGACGCGGATTCGGGTCCCCAGGCGGGTGGCGGCGAGGTTGGTGATGGTGGGGCCGAGCGTCTCCTTGCCGGAGATCCGGGCCCGTCCGGCCGGCCCGTACACGTGCTGCGTGAGCATGGCGCGGAAGGCGCGGGCGACGGGTAAGGGGTCGGGGTGGTCGAGGTGGTGGTGGTCGAAGAACTGGTTGTAATCGCCGACCTGCTCGATCACCAGCTGCGCCGGGCCGGCGCCCCGCTGGTCGAGGAAGGGGGCGAGGAGGGAGTTCTGCCCGAGCGGCTCGGTCGGGTGGAACAGGTCCCACACCTCGTCCTCGGGCCGCCCGGCGAGCCACTCGGCGGCGGGCCTCAGCCCGTCCTTCCCGTCGACCCAGGCCGGCCACTCGGCGGCGGACGCCGGGTAGGTACCGGAGGCGAAGCAGATGGCCAGCAGGAACTCGATGACGGCGACCTTCTCCCCCGGCGTGTCCCCTTCCACGCCGCGAAGGGCATCGGCATCGTGGAGCACGTCGACGAGGCTGAGCTCGACGAGCCGGTCGTCGAGGGTCAGGACCCGTACGCACGGCTGCCGCCGGGGATCCCACCGAGGGCGTATCGAATCAGCCAAGTTGCATCGTTCGCTTCCTGCTCTTAACGGTTGCCTGCTGGAATGAAGCAGGACGCTAGCAGGGGGACGCGGGCCGGAGGGCGGGTTCGGAGAATCTCAACTTGCCCTAGAACGAACGGACTTGTCTCTCCAAGCGAGCACAGAGGAGTCCGGCTCATGGGAGTCCCGCGGGCGCGGGCGCACCCCAGCGAGGCATGCGAGTCCCAGATCTCGGGGCAGACCTCGGCCTTGGTGAGTTCGGAGGTGAATTGCTTGGCCGGAACACAGGATCGGTGAAGGCCGCCCATGTGTCAGGCGGCTCCCTCAGCGGGGGAACCAGTCCGACGGCCATCCGAGCCAGGGATGGAGCCGGCGCTGGCGGGCTTCGCTCGCGGCCCTCAACAGAGCCCGGACGCCGGTTGGGCCGTAACCACCCCCGCGCAGACCGGGGAGGTACCCGTCTCCAGTGCTGGCGGCCCCGGTACCGGCCCCATCACCCAGGACCCTAGACGCCGGGTACGACAATCGAGTCCGGACCATGAAGAACAAGCTGCGCCACGGCCAAGGAGGGTCCATCCCTACGGCTGTAGGGAGCAGGCGTCGAACACCATCCGGGCTTGAGCACTGTCGGGGTCATCCCCGCGTACGCGGGGAGCAGGGCGAATTCGTCGTGCCGCAGATGTCCGCCCCGGGGTCATCCCCGCGTGCAGCGGGGATCAGCAGATGTCCGAGCAAACTGCGCGGCTCAAGAAGGGGTCATCCCCCTGTGCGCGGGGAGCAGTCGACGTCGTGCTTGTCGGCCTGGACCATCGGGGGGTCATCCCCGCGGGCGCGGGGAGCAGGTCAGGGCAGACCAGCCGGTGCACAAGATCCAGGGTTCATCCCCCGCGCGCGCGGGGAGAAGACGCTGACCACCACGCAGATCCCGCTGGACACCGGATCATTCCCGCAACAGCGGGACGGACATGGGGTACATGATCGGCGCGCCGTCGATGGGTCCATCCCCGCGCGTTCAGCGGGGCGGTCCAGGAAGATCGGACCAGCCGGCGCCATGTCGGGATCATCCCCGCATGCGCGGGAAAAGGGACAGCCTCGCTTGAAGCCACACGACCCGGCCTGGTTCATTCCCGCAGACGCGGAAACAGAATTGCTGACCTCCGACACTACGTGCTCTCGACGGCACGGACCACGCCGACCACAAGGAACAGGGCAGCATGATCCTCCGCTACATCATCTGGCGAAACCGCCACGAGGACGACCGACGCCTACGCGTCCTCGTCGACAGAGCGAACGTCGCCTGAACCTCAGCCGAGCCTCTTGAGGTCGTCTCATAGCCAAGCGACTCCTAAGACGACGTCGAGCCCCCGTCATTCATGTGCCGAGAGTGGCGGAGGTCGGCTGTCATGCACGCCGCAGGGTCGCTTCTTTTCCCCATTCCGACCCGCCGAGGAACAATGTGGCCCCCTTGAGGTTGAAGTCGATTTTCGCCTCGGCTCGGCATGTCCCCTTGGGGTCCTCGGTTATGACCTCGTGAATGACCAGCTTTTCGCCTATGACAGCCACCAGGGTCAGCTCTCCCTTGCACGGCGCCACGGGCCACTCGATCGTGCCGACCGCCTGGCCTTCTTTCCCTGCCCGCAGATTCACGATGATCAGCTCTTCGTCATTGCTTGTGGAACCGCGCCACGTCCCCGCCCAGCCTGCAGGGGTCCGGCCGCTGAGGGCCGGGGAGACAGGCGCCGCCGACAGGGAAGCATCCCCTTCGGGCGTCTTCGGCGCCTTCGGTTCAGTGGGCTGCGGGGTGCCCCCGGAAGGTGCGCCCCCGCCTGCCCCGGCTTCAGCCGTATCGCTTGAGCGCCGCCCCTCTGACGTCACCCCGTCGGCCATGGGAAACAACCAAGCCATTAGCCCAACGATGATGCCCAGGGCCGTGACACCCAGACTCGCAAATACCGGCCATGATGGCCTCGATTCAGCCACTCGCATCTCCCCCACTCCATGCACTCCTGTGACTGGTCCAATGGTGGCCGACGACCGGATTCGTCGCCAGGGAACCTGGCGCCGTGACTGGCGCAGTTCGGTAACCAACTGTCAATTGGGGTGACGGTCACGCGCCGCCCGACACAGCACCAAGACGGCACGTAAGAGCACAAGAGGGCAAACGTTGCCTGATGCGGCACTAGTACTACAGGGCTGGATTCCACAGCGGGCTCGGCACCATCCCGAGGTCGCGGCTCCTCTGCAATGGTGGGCGCAAGTTCCGTGCAAGGGGCTCACCCTGATGTGGCATCAGGGTCAGCTCGGGGTACGCCAAGGGGCCGCCCCGATAGTCCGCGATGCGGGCCCAGCGGCACGCTGAGGGCATGCAGATCACCACAGACAAGCGCACGCAGGCCGGCCTCCGCCGCACCGGCGCCGGAATCGCCTTCGCCGCCGTGCTCGGCGCCGCGGCCTTCACCGCCACCGGGGCCGCCGAGGCCGCCGAACCGCCCGCCGCCAACGCCCCGGCCGCCGCACCCGCCTACGACTTCGGCGACTGCCCCGCCATCCCCGCCGGGGTCGACGCGACCCGCTGGAAGTGCGAAGTCCTGACCGCCACGGGCTCGCTGACCCTCGGCAACCGCACCCTCCCCGAGCTCGCCCCGATGACCATCACCCACGCAGAGGGTCCCCTGCCCGACGGCTCGAACGGCCAGGTCTGGGGGGCCCTGCGCGGCGGGCCGACCACCGTGCCCGGCGGGATCCTCGGCTGGCCCGCCGGCGCGCACAACCCGCGGATGGCATTAACCCTCCAGCCGGAGTACGGCGGCCGCTCCGACTTCTACTCCGTCGGGAACAACATGGGCCTGTTCACCCTGCGCTTCCGCGCCGTCAGCCCCGCCCTGCCCGACGGCTGCGTCATCGGCGGCGGTGACGCCCCGATCGAGTTCCGCCTCAAGCGCTTGGGCAGCGCCCAGTTGGTCTCCACGAACCCGCCGATCATCAAGTTCAACGCGTACGACGACACCTTCACCACCCCGGCCGCGACCGGCTGCGGCCCCCTCGGCGGCCTCGTCAACAACCGCCTCGGCCTCCCCGCCACGACCGGAAACTCGATCAATCTGTCCGCGTACTACACGTTCAAGACGTACGACCAGCTTCCGCCGCGCGGCTGACCGTCACCATGGCGTAGAGGAGGCGACCCCGGCCGGCCGGAGTCGCGGCGTGCGCACGGGGTATCTGCGGCGGGTGCTGGCCTCGCTGGAGAAGAAGGCCGGCTCCAACGAGGGCACGATCCGCTGCAAGCGTGTGAACTGACCTCGACGACCACTACCCGGCCCCGAAGGCGAAGGCTGCGACCACTGAGCCTGGCTGACCTTCCGCCGGAAACACCAAGCTGACCCCTGGCGTTATCACTTCCGCCGACGCAGGCGACTCCGAACAACACAGATCCAGCCCCGTAGTACTAAAGGTTGTTGCAGAAGCGTGGGTGTGGGCGGGCTTGTATGTTGTCTGACCTGCTGTTTCACCGGGCCATAGCGAGGTTGTGCATGGTTGCGACGGCCTGGACGGCGTGGTGGAGGCTGTCGCCTTTCTGTCGGCAGTCGCGGAGGATCTTCCAGTTCTTCATGCGGGCGAAGGTGTGCTCGACGCGGGCGCGGACCCGTCGGTGTTCGGCGTTGTCCTCCTCCTGGCCGCGCAGGAGGGGCCGTCCGGCTCGTCTGCGGTGCGGGACGATGAGCCCTGTTCCGAGGTAGGCGCCGTCCGCGATGACAGTCGTCCCGGCCGCCGTCGCCGGTAGGTCCGATTCCCGCCAGACGTGGGCGTCGGCCTTGTTGCCGGGCGCTGGGCGTGCGCTTGCGACGACCAGGCGGCTGTCCGCGTCGATGATGACCTGCACATTCGCGGAGAAGCGGTAGTTGCGGGACGAGGCGGCGACGGTGCGGTCGCGGACGGGGATCAAGGTGCCGTCCACGATCCACAACCGGTCCACGTCGGCGACGGGTCGCGGGGCCGGCTCCAGCGCCAGGAGCGGACCCAGCCTGTTGATCACCCGGCAGACGGTGGCCGGGGAGATCCCGAAGAGCGGGGCGAGCTGGCGCATCGTGAGATTGGTTCGGTAGTAAACGGCCACCAGCAGCACCCGGTCCGGCAGTGGCAGGCACCATGGACGGCCTCCACCTGGGCCGTTTCCGCCCCGCTCCCGCACCACCTTCACGAGCTTCGCGAAACGGTCCATCCGTAGACCAGTGAACGTCTCCACCCACACCGACTCAGCCCGCAACACCCCACCCATACAAGAGGAATGCCCCATCCCAGACGTTCTGCAACAACCTTTAGGGCGTGTAGCGAAAGCACGGACAGGCCGGGCGGGTTGATGTCCCGGTCCGGCCCGTCCGCTCTCTGCTAAAGGTCGAGCTGATACTGGTGTGTCGTGTGCGTGGGTGTGTAGCCGAGACCGTCGTTGACCCGTCGCATGTGCGCGTTGCTGTCGGCGGTGTCGGTCAGGAGGCCACCGAGGTCCGGATAGTCCCTGTGGGCCTGTCGGATCGACTCGGCCTTCATCCATCGGCCGAGGCCGCGACCTCGGTGCTCGGGCAGCACCCCCGTGCCGTAGTGCTGGCCCTCGCCTGTGCCGTTGCCGGGGATGACGAGTTCGGTGAAGGCGGCGACGAGCCGCAGAGTTGAGCTCGGCCGCCTCTTGACTGACCCCCTGACCTGACACGACCTCTGAGACGGCGAAACGCCGTGGTATGCCGGGGCGTTTCGTGCGTGCGCTCAGTTCAGCGCAAGCCGTCTGTGTCGTCGTGCTCTTCGCCGACTGGGAGTGGCCGACGGTCCTCCACCGGGTCATCGCTGTAGATGACCGCGGAGACCGCGCTGTCGTAGGCATCGTCGAGACCGTTACCGCTTGCGCCGAGTATGTTCTCCCAGTCAATTCCCATACATACGAGCCTACCCGTAGTGTTCGAGGAACCGAGCGATGTGGGCGTTGAGCTCGTCCGCCTGGGCAAAGATCGCAGTTTCCTCTCCTGGGAGGATGGGCGGCGCGGTCGGCCTCGTCATCGGGCTAGGGTCCGTTCACCCGTGGCGGTGACTATGGCTGTTGAGTTCTCCACGCTGGCAGCCCAGCGCCCGATCGCGGACTCCTGGCACTGGGTAAGCCCGGCGTCGGCGGCCAGGGCGCGGGCCGTGCGGGCGGGGCGGCCGACCCCCACATGCTGGTCGTGCGAGAGCTTCCGCAGCGCTGCGGCATCCAACGTCCGGTGGGCGAGGCGCAGGGCCTCGCCGAGCCCTAGGTGTTCTGCCTTGGGAGGTTGTGGACGGCTGGGCAGTCGCGTGCATGCTGAAGCCACTGCTGCGTGTAGTTGAAGCGGGCGGTCGTACCGTGGACGATCCGACCGAGGAACAGCGACTTGTCGTACCGCGTGGCGACAGCGCGGTTCCTCATGAGGCGATTGATCCCACACTCGACCGCGTGGCGCTCGCGGTAGTCGGCCGGGTCGAAGCGCGGCGGCCGGCCGCCGCGGGAACCGAGCCTTCGGCGGTTGCGGGCCTGGTCGGCCTTGTCCGGGATGGTGCAGCGAATCCCGCGGCGGCGCAGGTAGCCGCGGTTCCTGCGGGAGGCGTACGCCTTGTCGGCCCGCACGCGGTTGGGGCGGACGCGTGGCCGTCCCGGACCGATGCGGGGCACGCGAATCTTGTCCAAAACGGGTTCGAACTGCGGCGAGTCGCCGCGCTGCCCGGCCGTGATCACGATCGACATGGGTTTCTGACCCTGCTCGACGGCCAGGTGCAACTTGGTGGTGAACCCGCCGCGTGAGCGACCCAGTCCGCGATCCTCGGGTTCGGTGAACACACCGCCTGGCGGTTCCTTCTGCAGGTCACCCTGCCTGCGGGCCCCAGCCGCATGCTGATGAGCACGACAGACCGTGGAATCGAGGCTCAGGTCCCACGTGATCCTCCCCTTCGCGTCGGCGAAGGACTGCAGCCGGGTGAAGACCTGATGCCAGGTGCCGTTCCGCTGGCACCGGCGGAACAAGTCGTAGACCCGGCCCCAAGGCCCGTACTCGACGGGCATGTCCCGCCACGCAACCCCCTGTACGGACCCGAAACCGTATGCCATCGATCAACCGCCGCCGAGGCCAGACAGGTGGCCGACCCGCCTTCGTGCCCTTCGGCAACAACGGCTCCAGCACCGCCCACTGCTCGTCCGTGAGATCTCCCCGACCCATGAACGGTGATCATCCACAGCACAAGATCCACTTTCGACAGACAGCCTAGGCGACCCGGCGCGTCGATCTGGGACTGTTGAAAGGTCCGGGGGTCTGACGATCAGCGGCCCGACTTTTGTCCGCGGACAAAAGTCGGGCCGGCTCGGAGTCCCGCTGGGAGTGTGCCGGGAGGTCCGCCGCTCCCCCGGCCGGAGCCTGCTCGGCGGCTGTCGGGCCCGCTGTCGCCGCCCCCTGGGCCTCGCGCAGGATCTCCCGCTGGGCCGCCTTCACCTGGACTTCTTGCTCCTTGGCCTCCCGCAGTAGTCCCAGCAGCTCGGCCGCGCCGGCGTCCGGGCGCTCCTTCGCGGCACGCGAGCCTGAGAGCATGCGTGGGCCCCGCCCACCGTCAGGTCGGCGGGGCCCAGTGATCGTGAACCTCAGCTGTGGGTCAATTGATCAGCTCGCACTTCGAACTCGACTTTCCCTTCCAGCGATTCGACTCCCCAAGGGGTGACGGAGATCTTGACTGTGTCCGGGGTGCCTGGGCTGCTGGCGCTGTCCAGGATGTCGCAGAGGATTCCCACCTCGACGGGATAGCCGGAGTTGGGGTGAAGGTCCTCACCACCGAACCGGGGCCACTTCTCGATGAAGGTCCATTGCTGGTGGTGCGCGTCGGTGAAGCGGACCTCGACCAGGCCGGGCTGGGGTTCGTCATCGACCCATCGGACCGCTTCACAACGTAGGAAAATCATGGCCGCACTCTGCCATCAGGGCCTGCCTGCGGCAGCCGGATTTCCAGGCCGGCCAGCTGATGGTGCTGTTACGGAGCCCTGCGCAGTGGGACGACGTCGGGAAGGCCCGTGGGCATCGAGGGCCGGGCGGCTTCTGGTGTCGCCAGGAGCGCGACGATGGTGACAATGGTGACGGGCTGCTGGCAGTGGTGGCAGTTGCGGGTCGCGGCGGGAATCCGGCCCCGGGCACCGCACCGGGCACCACCCTGACCTGGGAAGCGGCCCTGTAACGGAACCCGAGGGCGCTTGGCCCCCGATCCTTCGGTGTACATATGATCGACCCCGATCCATCGGGGGGCGCAGCCATGTCAGTTGAATTCGGCCAGGAGTGGAACCGGGCACACGCGGACGCCGCGGACCGGCAGGTGGACATGCGGCTGAACGGGGCGACAGGACCCACGGGTCCGTTCGCCCCCGGCGGCTCCGGGGACTTCGCCTCGACGCCCGCGGAGAAGAAGGCCGCCGCGGGCACGATCGAGACCGAACTGGAGCCGGGCACCAAGAAGGCCTCGGTACACGCGGACCAGGACACCGCCACGGCCCAGAAGGGCTTCGCCGGCTGGGAGACCGCCCACGGCCTGAAGACCGTCACGGACACCTGGCACCAGCAGGTGAAGACCCTGATGGGCCGCCTGTCGGGCGAGAAGAACTCGCTGCGCGGGGCCTCCTCGCTCTTCACCCGGAACGACACCGGGCTGGGCGACCAGTTCCTGGCGCCGCAGTCGAAGCTGAACGGTCTGTAGGGGGAACCGCGATGCCGACGTACCACGAAGTCATGACCATCGACCTGGGCCTGCTGACGACGGCCGCGGGCGCATGGGACGAGATGGCGGCCGAGTTGCACAAGGTCGAGACCCGCTACGGCGACACCGTCCAGAAGATCGGCACGGAGCAGACCTGGATCGGTGTCAGCGCCCAGGCCGCCCACACCGGCTTCGCGGCGACCCGGTACGAATACGCCGCCGCCCAGACCCAGGCCAAGGCGGTCGCGAGCCTGCTGCGGCAGTCCCACGAGAAGTTCGCCGAGCTGAGGAAGAAGCTGGAAAGCGCCCGCGCCGACGCCATCGCCGCCGGCATGACCGTCTCCGAGGGGGGCCGCGTCGCCTTCGACTACGGGAAGCTGACCCCCGCCGAGCGCAGCGCCTACCACCACGACCCCGACGGCCAGGCCTCCATCAGGGACGCGGTCAGCCGGTGGCAGGCGCACATCGACGACTGGGTGAAGGCCTTCACCGTGCTCGACGAGGGCGTCAGGACCGCCCTTGCTTCCGCCGTCGTCGACAGCAACCGCGACCTCCTGGGCCGGGGCGACGAGACGCTCAACGGGTTCAACGCCCACCCCGAGACCGACCTGGCCAAGGCGGGAGCGCCCCGGCCGGACAAGGACGTCGGCACGAAGACGGACGGGTGGACCGCCGAGGGCGAGACCACCTTCACGGGGCCCGACCTGGGTGCTTCGGCCACCGGCACCAAGTACGGCAAGGAGGCCTCGGCCAAGGCCTACGCCGACCTCTTCCACGCCACCGCGAAGGGTTCCCTGACCAACGGCGACCTGAAACTGTCCGGGATCGCCGACGGCTACGCGGGCGCCAGGGCCTCCGCGAACTGGGGATTCACCGACAAGGGCGTCAACGCCAAGGCCGAGGCCTCCGTGGGAGCACGTGCCCTGGTCGAGGGGCGCGTCGATTACGGGCATGTCGGCGCCTACGGCCGGGCCGAGGGATTCGCCGGCGCCGAGGCCCAGCTCGGGGCCCGTGCGGGCAAGGACGGGGTCACCCTCAACGCGAAGGCGTTCGCCGGGGCGAAGGGCTCGGTCGCCGGAGGAGCGGAGGTCGGCGGGATCGGCTTCGGCTCGACGGCGGAGGGCTGGTACGGTCCGGGGGCCGAGGCGAAACTGACCTTCGGCAAGGAGGACGACGGCAAATACCACTTCGGCGGCAAGGTGGGCCTCTCCCCCGGCAAAGGCGGCGCCGTGGGGCTCGAGTTCACCGTCGATCCCGACAAGGTCGTGGATGCCGCCGGCGACGCGGCCGACGCGGTCGGCGACTTCGCCGGCTCCGTCAAGGGCACCGTCGGCGGCTGGTTCGACTGATGCACGACCCCCTGGAAGGAAGGCCCGAGGTGCCCACGACACTGCCGGTCCCCATCGAGTTCGCCCTCCCGGAGAGCTGGCGGCCCGCACCCCTGGACGAGGTGGCCGCCGCCGGCGTGGCCTTCGTCGCTCTGCACCCCGAGCCAGACGCGGGATTCACCGCCAACATCACCGTCGACGGGGACTTCCGGCCGGACGCGGCGACGCTCGACGACATCGCTGACGAGTCGGTGGAGCGGCTGCGCGAGGCCGCGCAATCCGTGGTGCTGACCGCCCGCCGCGCGACCGGCACCGCGGACGCACCCGGCCTGGCCCAGCGGCTGAGTTTTTCGGCCCTCATCGACGGCACCCCCCGCGACCTCGTCCAGTCCCACGTCTACCTGACGGTCCTGGACCTGGCGGACCGGCGCAGGCGCGCGGTGATCCAGCTGGTCCTGACCGCCACCGCGGACCAGCACGACCATGTCCTGGGCGATTTCCAGGACTTCCTCCGCACGGTCCGCCCGGACACCGCCGGGACGGCGTCCTAGTGCGTCACTCCGACGCGGAAGGCAGGCTGCCCTGATGGGCCTCTTCGACAAACTGACCGGCACCAGGCACCCTGACAGCGGTGTCGCACAGCGTTCCGCGCAAGAGGTCCGGGAGGCCCTGCTCTCGCTCAACGGGCCGGACGTGCCGTACCTGGTACGCGCCGCCACTCCCGCGGAGGGCGCCGACCTGGTGGCCGAGTGGCGGATCCTTGAGCCGGCCTGGCGCACCTTCTTCGCCAGGACCCAGCTGGACCGGACGCTCAAGACCCGGATGCGCCTAGTCCCCGGGAACCACGAGGTGCGGACCGTCGACGAGCAGTGGGAGATCACCTGGGTCGGGGGCACCCCCAGCCTGGCGGCCTCGCGCGAATACTCCCGCGGGCAGGTGACCGCGGTCTCGCGCCGTTGGGAGATCGGGCGGGGGGCCGACGGCAAGCTGGAGAAGACGGAGACGTTCCGCTTCGATCCCGCGGACATGAAGGATCCACTGCGGGACGCCGTCCTCAGTGCCGGCTGGACCTGGCGCGGGGTCGCCTTCGGCAAGCTCTGACGGCGGGCTCCGACCTCGGGCTCCGACGGCGGGCTCCAACCTCGTGCTCCGACCGCGAGCTCCGACCGGATTCAACGGCAGGCCCTATGGACCCACAGTACGGTTGATCATGATGGCCGCTCGGACCTCGCCATCGTCGCCACCATCCGCTCCAGGCGGGCCAGCCGGGTCTTCTCGGTGCGGGCGGTGACCAGGCTGAGATAGAGGCCGAACTGGTCGGATTTGCCGAGCGTCTCGTAGAACGCCCGGGCCGCCGGGTCCGCGTCGAGCACCTCGACGAGATCCGGCGGTGCGGTGGCGTTCTTCTGCGAAGCGTATGCCGTCGCCCAGCGACCGTCCGCCCGCGCTGCCTCGACCTCGGCGAGGCCGCGGAGACGCATCCGTCCCTCGGCGATCAGGGCCTCGGCCTTGCCGACGTTCACCTGCGACCAGGGCGAGCGAGGGCGGCGGGGTGTCGTGCGCTGCAGGAAGTACGTGTCGTCGAAGCCGCGCCGCAGACCATCGATCCAGCCGAAGCAGAGCACCGTGTCGACCATCTCTTCCCAGGTGAGCGACGGGATGCCGGAATGCTTCTTGGCGATCTTCACCCAGAGCGCGGTCCGCTCCCCGTGATGCTCGTCGAGCCACGCCTCCAGCTCGGCCGGGCTCGCGGGGACAAGAATCTCGACGCCGTCCTCGTATTTCTGCATAAACCGCAGGCTAGAGGCTATGTAGGACAGACTCTGACCTACTTTGGACTCGCAGTCCCCCCGACGCCGCCGAACTTCACGGCCTCCGCCGGGAGGATCCAGGCCTGGGTCGGAAGTTCAGGATCAGGTTCTCAGGAGTCCGTGAGCTTCTCGACCTTCCGGGCCGCAGCCTTCACGCGGGTGCGCGCCTTCGCAGTCACGCGTTCGGCTTCCCGTAGGCGGGCGAGGGCATCCGCCCTCGCCGCACGTGCCGCCTCCAGCTGCTGCGTCGCGGCCCGTACGCCTTCCTCAGCCGCTTCGACCGCCGCGCGTGCACGCTCCGCCAGCTCGAGCGCCGCCGCCTGGCCGGCCTCCAGGCGCACCTCCTCCGCCCGGGCCTCGCTCAACTCCGCCTCGACCGCCTCCACGCGCTCTCGGCGTGCGAGTGCAGCCGCGGCATCCGGTGCTGGAGGGGGCCGGTGGCCCTTCGGCGATCCGGCGGGTGCCGGCTGGATCGATCGTGGTGGTGCGGCGCCCGGCTGTGGTTCAAGACCGGCGAACCCCGACACCGGGTCCGGGGTCGTCGCGAGACGGCCCGCCTCCCACTGCGCGGCGACGTCGGCATCGGCGACGACGCCGTGGAGGATCTGCTCGACCTCCCGCTGCACCGGCTCGCTCACCGCCTGACCCGCCTCCACCGCCAGGACGCGCGCCGTGCGCGCGAGCTCGCCGATCACCACATGCTGATCATGCGACAGCTTTCGCAACTGCCCGGCGTCCAGCGTCCGGTGCGCCGCACGGAGCGCCTCGCCGAGCTGGACCAAGCCGTGCGCCTCCTTGGGCCGGTGGCGGGCTAGTAAGCCGGCGGTCCACGCCGCGGCCGTCGGCTTGCGCAACGCCGCGATCGCCTTGGCGAGGTCCTTGTCTCCGGCCGTGCGGGCCTTCGCCACCTGCGCGTCCCGGGCCGCGGTGAACTCCGACGGCCTGAGCCCGTACAACTCTGCTGCCACCGACTCCACGTCCATGACCAAAGTCTCCCGCCCACGCCGCAGACTCTCCGACACCTCCCAGGACACCGCGCGTCGGCCAGGGCAGTCAGCGGCAGGTACCCGCCAGGCCGCCCGGAGGGCGCTCAGCACCCCTTGTCCAGGGTCGGGCGAGGCCCCGGGGCGGGCTGCCGGGCGCTGCTGGTGTACGTCATGTCGAGCTCCTCACGCAGGTAGCGCGGGGGTCCGAATTGAATCCCCCGTCACTTGCTGGAGGTATGGCAAGAGTCAACGGTGTGACATTCGCCCGGGCGCCGTTACCGAGCCACCGCGTGCCTGACCCGGCCGTGCGCCGTGCCGTTGCGGATCTGCCGCCTCGGGCTTCGCTTCCGCCGAGGCACGAGATGCACCCCCGCGACAGGGCTGTCACGCTGGTCGTATGACGCTGGGTGTCTTCCCCGTCGGACGTGTCCATCACGTCGGGCACGTCGAGTCGCGGGTTCAGGACGTGCGGGGCGAACCTGCCCTCCTGGAGGTCTACACGGGCTGGATCAACGCCGACGTGGCCGGGGTGGGCGGGCAGCTCGTGAGCATCGACTTCGCTTCGTTCCTGCCGTACTCGGGAACGCGGGTCAAGCAGTACCCGCAGGAGCTGACCCCCGACGTAGCCGTCATCGCCGAGGTGCAGACGGTTGTTCACGAGGACGACGAGACCACCTGTCACGGCATCGACTTCGCCGTTGTCGCCCTGGAGACCCAGAACCAGCTGCCTGTGGACCCTCCGCCCCGGTGCCTCGTCCTGCGGGGCCGGTTCGCACTGCAGGACGTCCTGGTGAACAGCATGAGCTACCAGGTCACCCTGCTCTGGCCGCTCTACGACCCCTCCCGGTCCTCGATCTGCCGGCTCACGCGGGGCCGGGCTAGCCCCGACCCTGCACGCCGGGTGAGGAACTCCCGAAACAGCCGCGTGGTCTGCGCCGGCGCGGGTTCAGCCAGGGAGAAGACAGAAGCCGCCGTCAGCAGATCTTAAGGCGGTAAACGTGCTGGTCAGCGCACCGCCAAAGTAACGAAAAGAGGCAACCGGTGGGTCACCGACCGCGTTCGCCTTTTCAACCGCCCTGCTACCCACCACCGGTTCGGGTTCAGCGAAGGAGGGCAGATACCCCGCCCAGTCCAGGCCGCGGTACTAGTCAAGGTACTCCGCCTGCCGGGCCGTCAGGATGCCCGCGCCGACGCCTTGTTTGGTGAGCCCGGGCAGCGGCTTCTTGCCCGCGTCGGGGATGCGGTCGCGCAGCACGAACTCCACGGCGATCAGGGAGTGCATGACCGCCACGGTGGAGTACTCGTGGCAGTAGTACGACTGGCGCAGCAGTTCGCGGGCGGTGCGCAGGACCGTCGCCGCGGCCTCAGACACGCCGTCGGGCACGACCAGGTCCCGGGCGAGGTCGTGCATGTCGGCGTAGCTGTCGACGAAGTGGTGGGCGCATTCGTCCGGGACCGGGAACGGCAGCCGCTGCGTGGCCATCCGCGGAGTCTCCCAGCGGCGCGCCCCGGGCGGCAGCGGGTTCCCTCGGTTCGTCGCTCAGCGTGCCCAGACGGAGACTTCTCCCCCCTCGCTACCTCAAAGCGCCCATGGTCCGAGCATGTCCTTCATGGCATCCGTCATCGCGGTTTGCAGCAGCGGGCCGTAGGTGATCCTGCCGACACCAAGGCGGCGAAAGCGCTCAAGATCGTGCTTGACGGGATGGGCCGTGGAGTTCACCGGAACGGCGACGGCATCGGTCACCGCTGCGAGCAGGTCGTCGTTGTCCTGGATGCGCACTGGGTAGACGCTGTCGGCGCCGGCCTGTTCCATGGCCAGCAGCCGTTCGATCGCCTCGTCGAGGGCGGCGGAGGCATCCTCCGCGTGCGCGAAGACGTCCGTGCGCCCGTTGATCCAGACCGGGATTCCCGCGTCGTCAGCCGCCGCGCGCAGGCCTGCGATGTAGCTCGCGTGCTCCTGCGTGGTGCGCAGACGTCCGCCGTCCGAGTGGACGGTGTCCTCGATGTTGAGACCGGCGCCGCCGACCTCGGTGAGTCCGGCAATGAGATCGGCGGGCTCGTGTCCGTACCCGGACTCCAGGTCCACGGACACCGGGACGTTGACCGCCGCGATGATCGGCCTGACGGCGGCAAGTACCTCCTGGAAGGTCTGTCCCTCCTGGTCCTCGGCCCCCCGGGAGGCTGCGAGCGGATGACTGCCGACCGTCAGCGCGGGAAACCCGGCGTCGGCTGCCGCCCGCGCGGACCACACATCCCAGACGGTAGGCAGCACAAGCGGCTTGTACTCGGCGTGTAGCTGCTTAAGGCGCTGCGCGCGCTCAACAGTGGTGCGAAAGTCCATATCGGGAACGCTACCCCCGGATCACCGCCAACCACACGTCGACGGGGCCTGTCGCCGTGACGGAAAGCGCACCGAGCCGCCGACGCCGTGCGGTCTTGAGGAAGAGACCCGAGGGGGTATGCACGCCCACCTACAGCTAGGACTTGTCCGGGCGATCACGTTCGCAGCCAGATGGTGAGGGTTGCTGCTGTTGCGGTGCCGAGGTAGCCGTAACCGCGTTCGTCGTAGCGAGTGGCCACCGCCCGGTGCTGTTTCAAGCGGTTGATGGCCCGTTCGACGGTGTTGCGTTTCTTGTACCGCTCTTCGTCGAAGCCTGGCGGCCGTCCGCCGCGTGAGCCTTTGCGCAGGCGAGCGGCCTGGCTGTCGGTCTTCTCCGGGATCGTGTGCCGGATGCCCCGGCGCCGGAGGTACCCGCGGCACGGCCCGTTGCTGTAGGCCTTGTCGGCCGCGACGCTGTCCGGCTTCTTACGGGGCCTTCCAGGCCCGAGCTTCGGGACGCGGATCTTCTCCATGACTGGTTTGAACTGCGTGCAGACTGCCCGCTGACCTGGGGTGACGATGAGGGGGACAGCGGGCGGCAGCGGCCGTCGGCACTCAGGTGAAGTGTGCTGGTGAACCCGCCGCGCGAGCGGCCCAGGCCCTCACCTCCCGCACCACCTCCACCAGGTGGCCGTACAAGCTCTGCCACGGCGTCTCGTCCTGGTGTTCTGGGGCTTCGGCCCCCTTTGAGGCGGGGCCGGCGGCGGGTCGGTGCGGGCGCCAGCCGCGTGCTGATGCGCCCGCACGCTGGTTGAGTAGACCGAGATGTCCCAATCAATCTCGCCTGCCGCATCGGCTGCGGCCTGGACCTGCTGGAGCAGACGTTCCCAGGTGCCGTCGGCAGACCACAATCGGTGGCGTTCGTGGACGGTCTTCCATGGCCCGAACCGTTCGGGCAGGTCACGCCACTGAACCCCAGTCCGCACCCGGTGCAGAATCCCGCCGATCACCTGTCGGTGGTCCCGCCACCTGCCACAACGCCTGTTGTTGACCGGCAGAAACGGCCGCAACCGTTCCCACTCCGCGTCACTCAGATCACCCCGCCCCATGGCAGGCAGAACGATCCGAAGCCACGCCAGTCACAAGATGACGCGAACCCTGCTTCTCAGTCCGTGACGAAGGGCGCATATCCGACCGGGACCTCGCTCACCTCAAGGTCCGAGAAGAGCAAGGTCAGATCGTGCGCGTTGGTCTCGATGTGAACCTCTCGGAAGTCGATCCCGACTGCCTTCGACCAGCGGCGCGTAGCCTCTGACTCAGGACGAAGCTCGGCACCGTACAGCTCGTGAAACCTCACGCCCCAGACGTAACCGCCAAGGTCGGGGTCAGCGGTTTCGGAGTCGAGGAGCCTGTCGTCCAAGGAATCCCGCCAGGTGTCCATGGACAGGAACGTCTCGCATCGGGCCTCGACGCAGTACCGGAAGAGGTACCGCAGGTAGGTCGGAGGGACCTGGGGGCCGTTCCACACGTGGACGATGACCTCGTAGTCACGCATATAGTTGGTGTATCCGTGATGCACGACAAGTTGTTCGATATTCTCGTCCAGCGTCCGCTGAAGCTCTGCGGTGTCCATGCCCCCCTTCTACCTCAATCAACAAGCCCTTCGACAGCGAGATTCCGAGGCGCTGGGCACCCGTCGCCCGATAGATCGCCCGGACAGGTCCTAGCCGACTCGGTGTTCGTCAACGGCCAGACTTTCTCGTTCTCGCCACCTTCGGTTCCGTTGGGGCTGCTGGTAGACCCCGGCCGCGCGGACCCACTACGAGGCCAAACAGCTGATCTTCTCCTCGGCGACACCCGCATCCGCCCCCGCTCGAACGACGCCTCGCCAGTACCTCGTCCCGAGGCTCGTCAGAAACTCCGTTCGCCGCCCCGAAACGATGCCCTCCGGCCCGGCGTTCGTCACCCATCGGGACAGTTCAGAGAAGTGACCAGGCCGAAGCTGATCGCGCCGGACCTCCACTCACCCGCCCCGCATCCACTCCAGCGTCGCACCCAGCCCACCGCACCGCGCCAACCAGATGACTTCGAGCACAGCGGGAAGCCGCCGGGCGGTGAATTCGCCCCAGTCAGGGTGTGCGTACACCGTCGATGGCGATCGCCAGCAGCAGGTCGGCCTCGGCCGGGCCGTCGGTGTCTTGCTCGGTGGCCAGCGCGATGGCGCCTACGAGCTTCAGCAGCAGCGTGATGGTGATGCCGGGACGCACGGCGTCTGCCGCTTGGGCGCGTGCCAGGAGGGCGTCTCCAGCGGTGGTGATCATGCCGTGGCAGGTTTCGCCCAGCGCCGGGTCTCCGTCCCGCATCAGCGACGCCCCCAGGCCCCGGTTGGCCACGGCATGCGCGCCGACGGCGTGTAGCCAGGTGGACAGGGCCTGGCCCGGGTCGCCTTCCGCGAGGAGCTCGTCCGCCTTGGCGCAGAGAACCGCCACCCGGTCCTTGAAGACCGCTTCCAGGAGCTCATGCCGGGACGGGAAATGTCGGTGCAGGGTGGCCGAGCCGACTCCGGCGCGGCGCGCGACCTCCTCCAGGGAGGCCTCGGCGCCGTGCTCGGCGATCAGGGCGCCGGCGGCGGCCATGATCTTCTCGACGTTGCGGCGGGCGTCGGCGCGCAGCGGCCGACGGGGCGGGGTGGTGGCGTCCTTCGGCACGGGTGCTCCTGAAAGCTTGATAAGTGGGGTGGCCCTCCATATCGTAGCGAACAAGAAATGGAGGGCCACCCCACTTACGGTTGGCTCCTCTTCCGCATGGACGCGATGGGGACGAATGTGAAACCGACGCAGAAGACCGTCATCGTGGCGGGCGCGACCGGCCTGCAGGGCAGGGCCGTGACCCGTCACCTGCTCCGCGACGGCTGGCAGGTGCGCGCCCTGACGCGCGACCCGGACGGGCCGCAGGCCGCGGCGCTGGCGCAGGCCGGCGCACAGGTGGTACGGGCTCGGATGGAGGACGTCGACTCCCTGATCGCCGCGGCCGAGGGCGCCTGGGGCATGTTCAGCGTCCAGCCCACTGTCGGCTCCCCCGGCACCGCGCCGGACTTCACCGACAAGGACGAGGTGGCCTGGGGCATGAACGTCGCCGAGGCCGCACACGCCGCAGGCATCGGGCACTTCATCTTCACCTCGGTCGCCGAAGCCGACCGGCACCTTGAGGAGAAGCTGCCGGTGAACCTGGTCAGCAAGTGGCGGATCGAGCAGCACATCGCCTCCCTCGGCCTGCCCGCGACCATCCTCAGACCGGTGTCCTTCATGGAGAACTTCACCGGCGGCTACGCGCTGCGGAACGGGAACCTGTCCACTGGACTCGCGCCGGAGATCCCCCAGCAGGTCGTGGCCGTCGACGATGTCGGCGCCGTCGCCGCGCTGGCGTTCTCCCGCCCCGAGGAGTGGATCGGCCAGGCTGTCTCCCTGGCCGGAGACGAACTGGCGCCCGTTCAGATCGCTGCGGCCATCGGGCAGGAACTCGGCATATCACTGCCCTACGTTCAGATTCCGATCGAAGCGATCCGGACCCTGAGCACAGACTTCGCCTACGCCAACGAGTGGCTCAACCACATCGGCTACCGCGCCGACATCGCCGCCACCCGGAAGATCCACCCCGCCGCGATGGACCTCCGTAGCTGGCTGAAGCGAACCGGCGCATCCCAGATCGCCGCGTTCCTGGAATCCATGCGCACCACAGGGCAGAACGCATGAGCACCCGCACACAGGGCCTTGGGCGCGTGGGGATCTGGGCGGCAGACTTCGACCACCTCTCCGCCCCCGAGGTCCGTAAGGCGGCCGCGGCGGCCGAGGCGCTCGGCTTCGGGACCCTGTGGTTCCCCGAGACGACGGGACGGGAGGCCATGGCACAGGCCGCGATCCTCCTGGCGGCCACCAGGCACATCACTGTGGCCGCCGGCATGACCGACATCTACGCCCGGGACCCGGTCACGGCCGCCGCCGGGCAGCGCACCCTGGAGGAGACGGCCCCCGGACGGTTCCTCCTCGGTCTGTGGGAGAGCCACCCCAGTCTGGCCCAGGGCATCCGGGGCCACCGCTTCGGCCCGGCTCCGGGCACCATGCGCACCTACCTCGATGCGATGGACGCCGCCCCGTTCGGGCCACCTGGCTCGGCCGCCTCACCGAACCGGGTGCTCGCCGTCCTGGACCCCGGCATGCTCACCCTCGCCGCGGAACGTGCCCGGGGCGCAACAGTGCTGGGCATGCCCGTCGAGTACACCCGCACAGCCAGGTCCGTCCTCGGAGCCGACGGCCTGCTGGCCATCACACAGCTCTGCGTGCTCAGCCACGACCATGCGGACACCGCCGACCTGGCACGAGCCACAGCCGCGGCCGCCCTGCCGAACCGCCACGAGCTGCTCCGTGGACTTGGATACGAGAACCCGGACGCGCTCGACAGTCGGCTGGTCGACGCACTGGTTGCCCACGGCCGCGCAGAGGACATCGCCCACCGTGTCCAAGAGCACTTCGCCGCCGGAGCAGACCACGTCAGCCTCCAGCTCGTGACAACCACACCCGAGTCCCCGTCCGTACGGCAGTGGGAGCAACTCGCCATGCACCTACCCGTCTGACCCGGCGCACCTTCGCCGTCTCTACGGGGCGAATGGGACGAGGAACTCGCCCGCCTCGCCAAAGACTCCAGTGCCGCAGGCCTCCTGGGACCCGAGGATGGGGAGCGCCTGCGGGACGCCCTGGAGCTCGGCACCCGCCCGGTCGGCAAGGTGATGGTCCCCCTCGACGAGGTGGTCACCATCCCCGGCGACATCACCCCCCGGCGCCTGGAGCGGACCGCGGCGGATCACGGCTACTCCCGTCTGCCCGCTCTTGGTCCGCAGGGCCGGGAGATCTGGGGCTACCTGCACACCAAGGATGCCCTCGCCGCCGGCGACCGCTCCGCCCCCTTCCCGCGCAGCGCGATGCGCCCCGTCATCACCGTCGCCCTCGACACCCCGCTCGACGACACCATGACCGCCATGCGCGACGCCGGCACCCACCTCGCGGCCGTAGCCGCCGCCACTGGGACGGTGGTCGGCTTCGTCACGATGGAAGACCTACTGGAAGAACTGGTCGGTTCACGCACACCGCGGACGTCCGCACGCCGCGCTTCAACAGCGGACTGGAATGACGCTTCCCCGGAACATGATCAGGCAGCAAATTCCCCTTCACGAACTTCGTCGTGGTCACGCGTGTCCTCGGTCGGAGCACGTGATCAGACCAAGACCGCAGCGTCCGGCGAACACCCAAGCGAGTGACCTAGTCCGAGGAGCATTTCGACTCATCGATAGACTGCGTCGCCATGATGCGCGCTTGGATCCTGCCGATACTGATTGTGTTCTGCGGCTCAGCCGTCGCGACTGGGATGATCTCCAAGGGAAGCCCCGGCACAGCCACAGCACTCCTACTGGCGTTCCTCGCGCTTGCCGGTGTCAACTCGCCCCTGATCTTCCCGAGGTCGCTCGGCACACTGGAGGCACAACGCCGCAGTGCCGGCGACGGCCGACCGGTCGTCTTCTGGCGTCCGGGCTGCAAGTACTGCATACGACTGCGCATCCGGCTGGGCCGCAGCGCCCGCCATCTGCACTGGGTCAACATCTGGCGCGACCCGGCGGGAGCCGCAGCGGTGAGGGCAGCCAACGACGGCAATGAGACCGTGCCGACTGTCGTCGTGGCGGGCCGGCCACACACCAACCCCAATCCCGAATGGGTGCGCGAACAGCTCTCTCCTTCCGCGTGATCAGAAACCGCGCCCTTCCGGAGAGGCGCCCAGCTCCAAGCGGACAGAGATCACATGACAAGCCGAGTCAGGCCTGAGGCGAGGCCTGCTCGAGGCCCTCACCCGCCCGGGCTGTCCCGACGAGATCATCATCGACCTGAGCAACCTCACCTTCTGCGACTCCACCGGCCTCACCGTCCTCCTGGAGGCCCGCCTGGCCGCCAACGAACGCGGCCGACACATCCACCTGCACGCCCCCAGGCCCGCAGGGCACCCACCGGCTCGAACTGACCTGCACCGACCAGCTCTTCACCATCACCCATCGCTGACCAGACAGCCCCGCACCCGGCCCGCCCAAACCCTCCCCTGCCCACCGGGACATAGGGCGGACCGAGGAACGGCCGATCCGGAGACCGGCCGGGTGACCTCCACGCCTGCGCCCGGCCGCGTACCGCCCTTTTCGGCCCGGGACGCACGAGGATGCACAGGCGAACTCGTTCCTCACCGGCTGGAGTCCACGCACGTGCTCGAACGCAAGCAGTTGAAGAACCGTGCGCAGGTCGCCTTCGTCCTCCCCGAGGACACTCCCGACGGGCCGGTCAGCGTGGTGGGCGACTTCAACCACTGGAACCCCGCCGCCCACCCCCTTCAGCCTTGCTGTGACGGCACCCGCGCCGCGACCGTCCGCCTGCCCCGCCACAGCGCACACTTTTTCCGCTACCTCGCCGCCGGCGACTGCTGGTTCAACGACGAACACGCCGACAGCCACGACGGAACCAACAGCCGCCTCCACACCTGAACCGGTCCGTCAACCGCTCCGCGAGGCCGTACAACCTGCCCGCCGCCCCGCACGTCAGCGCGGCCGGGCGGTGCCCCGCACCTTGGCGCCCCTCGCTGTCCCGGCCCTGTGCGCGACGCGTACGGCGGCGCGACGGACGATGAGGTCCGCTGCATCTAGCCGGTGATCACACCGGGCGGGGGCGGAGGAAGCGGTGGCGTACTCGGGAAAGCCGGAGTTCCCCCACCGGGCGAGCCCGCCCCATGCCCTCCCGCGGTGCTCCCGCAGAACGCGTCCGCGACCGCGGTCAGCGCAGGGGCGACTCCGGAAGGCATCTCATTGACGGTGCCCGAGGGCGGAAAACCGAACGAGACCATCAACTGCTTCAAGGCCACCACTACGGGTGCGGGAAGCCTGTCCAGCGCGGCGATGATCTGCTCACCCGCGGAAATGCCGTCCAGGGAGACATTCTCCGTCTGCATGTCGTCTGCCATCGTCTTTTCCCTCCAAGGGGGTTGGCGTCTCGTTCCACCACTCCTGCTCACCCAAAGGAGATCAATGCGCAACCGCAGCCGGATTGGTCTGAGAAGTCGTTGTCTTTCCGGTCATGACCGTTGAGATTCCGCTGGTCAGGAGCTAATTCCGCGTCGGTGCGGGAGCTGGTGGCCGCCGAGAGAGTCCGTTCGCAGGCGAAACGCCCGGCCGAACGCGGGTGGAGCATCCGGCACCAGTCCGGGGAGTTCAGCATCGTGACGGCGTCACGGCGTCACGGCGTCACGGCGTCACGGCGTCACGGCGTCACGGCGTCACGGCGTCACGGCGTCACGGCGTCACGGCGTCACGGCGTCACGGCGTCACGGCGTCACGGCGTCACGGCGTCACGGCGTCACGGCGTCACGGCGTCACGGCGTCACGGCGTCACGGCGTCACGGCGTCACGGCGTCACGGCGTCACGGCGTCACGGCGTCACGGCGTCACGGCGTCACGGCGTCACGGCGTCACGGCGTCACGGCGTCACGGCGTGACAGCGTAACTGTCCTCTGTCGCTGAACCCTGATCTTTTGCCATCCAAGGTGGACCGACCACCTGAACAGGTCTGATAGCTCCGTTGTTAGGGTCCGGTCCTGTGACTCTTTCAAATCCCGCAGCCAAAACACGGTTCCTCGTCCTGCACGACTATGGGATGGGCGGTTCATGGTGGTGGGTCCACGCGCGGTCGGCCCGGGAGATCCTGGAAACGTTCGCGTGGACCGAGGCTGTCACCGGGCAGGAGTCGGTGACCTGGGCCGAGGGCGAAAAACTCGAAGAAGTCGACATCGATGCGCCACTCATGCCTCCAGGTCTGGACGACCTGCGGGCCAAACGCGACGTACAGCGCGGGCTTCCTGGCTTCGGCGCACTCGCGGACAGGAGCATCGTGTACGTACGGCGTCACTGGGACGGCGAGGACGACGGCGGCCCGGTCTACCTCATGGAGGTTGAATCGGACGGGCGCCGGACCCGCGAAGTGGAGCTGGCCGAGGACGGAAGCGGCCGCGTCAGGAGCGGACCTGACGACTGGCCCTTCAACCCGCCGGTCGTCGACTTCTTCGACCCGGAGTTGGCAGGCCAGGAGATCACCCGAAGTGTTCGAGGAGCAGTGGGAACGCGCCGTACCTGCTTCTGGCCTGTAGCCGCCCACGGCACATGATCCGGCTTTCACGGCAAACGGTCCAAGTCCGGTGACAGAGAACAGTGAAGCCGTGACGGCGCGGTTCAGGCTGCCAGGGACATCGACCGCGTGGTCGTGTGGGTGCGGCGGGCGAGGCGGCGGCGGCACATGAGCATGGTCATCGACCACAAGATCATGGACTCGCTGGTCGCGGGCAGCGTCTCGTAGTCGCGGACCAGCCGACGCGAACGCATCAGCCAGCTCAGCGACCTCGCGACCACCCACCGCCTCGCAGCGCCACGAAACGCGTCTCGTCACTCCGCTTGACGGTCTCCAGGACGAGGTGGAGCTTCTCCCGTGCCCAGTCGGTGAGCATGCCGGTGCAGCCGCCGTCCGCCCAGATCAGACGGAGCGAGCGGTGTGGCCCTTACCCGTTGCAGGAGGGGCACCGCAGGCTCGCGGTCGCCCACATTGGCGGCGGTGACCGCGACCACCAGCAGCAAGCCGGGACAGTCAGTGATCACGTGCCGATTGCGGGCGCCGGCGCCCGCGCCGGAGGTACGCGTAAGCCACGTCGTCGCACCATCGAGGCCCTCGTGATCCAGCGCCGCTCCCTTCGGGTTGCAGCCCCCCGCGTCCGTGGCCGGATGACGTTTGTCCGGAACCGGGTGCACCTCGACGCCCCTTTCACGGCTCTTGGCGCACGTAGCTGTGCTCGCCACCCCCTGAGGAGAAGCCGTGCGTTCGAGAAGGAAACTGTCGGTTCTGGCCGCTGTCTGTGTAAGTGCCCTGGCGGTCGGGGGGCTGGCACAGCCCGCACTCGCGGACGGCTCGGTCAACGGGCCCGTCGAGAACTGCAACGCCGCGGCCGCCGTGTCGCCGGGGTCTTTCGGCACCGGCGCGCTGTCGTGGTGCATTCTGGCGTCCCAGCAGAGCGGTGAGGCCAAGAAGCTGGCCCGCGAGGGGTTCGTCAAGGGCCTGCTCGAGATGCTGACGAACCACACCGGCGGCAATTACAACATCATGATTTTCGACGTCAAGGGCAAGAACGCCTTCGGGGACCCCTGGTTCGTCCACCCCTACACCGCGAACCTCAAGGACGTGGCGTACCAGGGCGACATCGATTACAACGACGCGACTTCGCGCGAGGACCAGACCTACCGGATCTGGATCTTCTCCGGCGGCGGCAGCTTCACCAACCACGGCGACGGCGGATGGATCAACTGGGGCTTCTACGGCCTGTGGGACCGCAACGGCTCCACCGTCGACTTCCGCCCCACGATGGTGCCGGCCACGACCCCCGGCGTCCCCAAGGGCGAGACGCCCGGTCCCGGCGACACCCCCATCACCCCGGGCGTACCCGCCCAGCCCGGCCCCCGTCCCGGTTTCCGCGCCGACAGCGCGGCGACGACGCCCTCCGGATCAGGTCGCCCGCCCGTCGGAGTCCCTGTGCGCCTGAAGACCGTCAACAACCTCGGGGCTGCCGCGACGAACGCCGCCTCAGGCTCGACGGTGGTCGCGGGGAAGCTGGGAGACACCAACTCCACGTGGACGTTCAAGGAGGCGGGCGGCAGCCGCTACGAGATCGCCAACGGCCTCGGTCCGGTCCTCACCGAGAACATGAGCACCTACTTCGCGTCCATCACCACCTGGAAGGGCGGCGCCGCCCAGAAGTGGGAGGTCATCCCCATCAAGGGCGACACCTACCAGATCAGGATCAGTGACCAGGACTGCCTGACCTACCACGAGGACTACAAGAAGCTCGGCGTGTGGACCTGCGACGGTTCCCAGGGCCAGCAGTGGACCATCGCCCGCTGAGCAGCACCCCCGCGGGGCCCGCAGCGGCGCCACCGCGCGCCCTCGGGCCCGGGAAGACAACCGCTCAGGCCGACCGGCTTGGCCGGCTCGACAACAAGCTCACGGTGACTCCCTCTCGTGCGTCGAGATGGTTCGGTGCTGCGGTGGCCGGCGGGAACCCCGCCCCTCGCGGGGAAGCGGGAGTCCCGCCCCGCTCCCCCAGCGGTCTTGCTCCTGAAGAGCTACGTACCAGACCAGGGCGGTGTCCGGTGTCCCGGTCGTCTGTCGCCGGCACCAGTCGGATCGGCGGGCCGACGTCTTGCAGTACCTCCGCCCTCGTGGCAATCGGCGTATGGGCACGCCGGGTTGCCCGCTCGGGGTGGGGCGTCCTTCCCGCCGAAGCTGAAGGGCCGGGGTGGAGGGCTACTTTCCGAGACCGCCCGCGAGGGTGCCGACGAGCCCGCCTTGTGACGTCACGTCGCCGATTTCCCCTGCTGCCAGGGCATCAGTGGGCAAGCCTGCACCCAGGTCCTCAACACCGGCCATAGCGCCCAGCGGGCTATCAGCCGCCTGCGCCACACCAGCCACGGACAGAGCAGCACCAGCCAAAGCAACCGCGGCAAAGACACGCTTCATTGAGTTCATGCCCTGCCAACGCCCCCAGCCCAATACAGTCACGCCCAACAACGCCCCGACCTGCCTCCAAGCCTGGCACCCGTCCCTCAGCCCATGCCCGGCGCACCATCCGTATCACCTCGGTAGAGGGCGGCCTTACCTGAACCGGCTTGTCGCGTGGCGCCCCCGCGACGAGCTTCCCTGGACGTCCGTCCTGGCGTCCGGCCCCCGCTGACGATCACCTCCCGAGACGCCGCCACCGGCCCGTCCTGAGGATCACCGGTGACCTCGACCCCGCGACCGCACCTGAGCCCCGCAGGTCCGTGTCGCGCGGCCGGGGGCCGGGAACAGCCGTCCGCCCGCCCTCGGTACGCCTGGCAACAACCGCATTGCCCAGGTCCGCTCCCCTGATTGCGTCCCGTGCCTGCTGAAGCCGAGCAGTCAGTGTGTTCCGGACGCGTAGCCAGCAGGTCGCGGGGCGCCGCCTGGCAGCCTCACTCTGCCCGAAGCTGCCGACTGGCTCGCCGAATTCGGGCAGGACGCTACCGCCACGTCCTGTCTGTTTCAGAGGGCTCGCAGCGGTCATACGGGGTTCCGTAAGGCTTTTCCACCGTAGAGGAGTGATCAGTTGTGTCTGGTGAGCAGAAGGCCGAGGCGAAGGGCGAGCAGGCCAAGGGCAAGCTCAAGGAGGCCGCTGGACGCCTGACGGGCAACGAGCGGCTGACGGCGGAAGGCCGCGCGGAGCAGGCCAAGGGCGATGCCCGCGATGCCAAGGAAAAGATCAAGAACATGTTCAAGCGCTGACCTCGGCATGAGTGAGGGCGGGATCGCTGCGCGGTCCCGCCCTCACTCATGCCGACGCGCAGTCGGCCGGGCCAGGCGGCGGTGGGCCGGGCGAGCTCGGACGAGGGTCCCTCCGCGACGGGCGCACCACCACACCCCGCCCCGAACGCAAACTGCTCGCCGCGACCGTGACGACGAGAATCGCTCAGCTGCCCGTCCAGTGCTGCGACGGCGTTGGCATTTTCGGTCACTGCGGGCTGATCATCGGACTCCACCGTGGAGGATCTGAGGGCCGCCTAGAGTTGCCCGGCACGTGCACAGATGGGCTCCGCGCCGGCGAGGCGGCCGGCTCCGTGCTCGCGCCGCCACGGTTGACGAGGTCTCGTGTGCACTGGCCCCCACCGCCAGCCCGGGCCGGTCCGCTGGCAGGTGCGGCAGGAGACGTTGCACGGCACCACGACCCAGTCTCCGGAGCGGACGCGGGTGTCCCTCCGGGCCGACCTCCTCGACCATGCCCCTGGGCTCGTGCCCGAGGATGTCGCCGGCGTCGAGGAAGGGGGCGAGCACCTCGTACAGGTGCAGGTCCGAACCACACAGGCCGGTCGTGGTGATGATCTTCACGATCGCATCGGTCCGATCCTTCAGGACGGGTCAGGGGAGCGTGTCGACGCGGACGTCACGCTTCCCGTGCCAGGTCAGGACCTTCATGACATCTCCTTCCTCGGTCGCGAGCGGCGGGCGCGCTGCCGTTTCGGTCGCCGCGCCAATGCGACCGCTTCCGGTCGCCCCTGGCGGCCACCCCGCAGGCGCGGCTTCAGCAGGGGACGGGCCGAGCCGGGTCTCTTGCCACGGCGCGCTCCAGTCGCCCCCCGGCACGCTCTCGTGGGCGCACCGTCGAACGCGGAGGGACAGGCTTGCGCAGCGACGCAGAGTGGCCGCCGAACGGGTCTGCCCTGCGGTCGTTGCGCCCGGCAACGGGCCGGCGGAACCGGCAGGACGGTTGCCGGGCCAGGTCGGTGGCTGGAGCTGCCGGATCTTCCGGTCTTCTGCGGCGAACGGGGGCCTTTGCCTCATTGCCCGATGGGGTTCTGTGAGCGAGGCGGAAGACGGGGTAGACGGAGTTCATGATCACTTCCCTTCCCCTCGCAGCCGAAGCCTCGTCGTCTCTCTTTCTGATCATCGCCGGAGTGATGGTGGTCGTCCTCTTGATCGGCGCGTTCTGGTACGGCAGCCGACGCGCAGCCCGCCGCACGGATCCCGTCGCCCGCCCGGCCGATCAGAACCCGCAGGCGGCAACCCGGCAGGACTCCTGGCAGACACCCGAAGAAGGGTCCGACCACAACCGGCCCTGACCGTCCTAAGCCTTGGTTACCTCCAGCAGGACTCCGGGGCTGCGCGAAGGCGCACAGCCGGCCTGGGACTGCGTCCCGGCCTTCGCCGTCCCGCCCCCGGGTCCGCCCTGAGTCGTCTGCTGTGCGCACTGGGTGACGACTTGAGCAAGGTTTCCTTCGGTGCGGAGCAGTTGGCGCTGGATGTGGGCGCCGTTCCCGTGTTCGCGGGTGGGCGAATCCCTCACGGACCCGGACGTCGTCGCCGTGATCCACTAGCGCGTCCCGCACGTGCTGGTAGAGGGCTTCGATCACCTGGGAGGCGGCCGTCTCCTCCAGCGGCTCGGGGGGGGTGCCTCTATCTCTTTGGTCAAGGTCGACGGGTGCTGGTTCGGGCGTCTGGGACGATGTGCCTGTGCATGCTGATGATCAGGTTGGCGAGGGTGTCTCTGCGGACCTCGCGGTGTTTCTCCGGAACGCTGATGACGGCCGTCCGGTGAAGATCGTTCCTTCCGTCTGCAAGGGGTGTGGCGGGCGCGTGTTCTTCGTGCTCGTTGACGATGTCGAGGGTGGAGCCGAGCGGGTGTGCGCTGGTTGCGGCGGCCGTGCGTTCATTGCGGATAGCGAGGAGTTCTGGGAGGGCGCAGATCCTGGCGAGGCTGGCTGCCCGTGCGGGAGCGAGGAGTTCGAGACCGCGGTCGCGTTCTCGCTCGCAGGCGACGGGTCGGTCCGCTGGGTGACCGTCGGGCTGCGGTGCCAGAAGGACGGCGCCGTTGGGGTCTATGCCGACTGGAAGATCGACTACGGCCCCACGGATCACCTCCTGACCATGGTCTAAGTCTGCGGAGCGACGGCCCTAATGGGCTGCGGTTCGTAGAAGGTTGCGTCCCGGAGCATGGCGAAAAGCACGTCGGCTCGTCGTCCGGCGAGGCAGAGCAGGGCCTGGGTGTGGTGCTTGCAGCTGCCGGGCAGGGGTATCGGCGAGGGCCGGCTGTTCGCTCATCAAGGGCTCCATGGGCCGAACGGGCGTGTAGCACCGCGGTATCGCCGAGCGCGCGGGGTCGGGGCCACTCCGGCCAAGACGGTCGGCGGGCGGAGCGTGGCTGCGGTCCGTAAGGAACGTCCAAGTGGCTCCGATGACCCCCTTGGACAGATGCGCATCCTCGGCGCGCTGTGCTCGCCTGCCCGCCTGCCCGCCTGCCCGCCTGCCTGCGGGAGACGCGAAGCCCGTTCGAGCGCGCCGCGATCCGCCACGGCCACGGCGCCCGCCCCGGACCACTGAACGAGTCGGCCGCCTGCCGTGCCTTCTCCCTCCCTCCGCAGCCGGTACCGGCACCAGTACGGACGGGAAGGCGTCGGCCGGAGCAGTGCAGCGCACCACGCGCGCGGAGCCGGCGGCTGCCGTCAGACACGGCGGACACCGGACGGGCGCCCCTCTGTCATCCCAGGGCACCGGCCCGCGGAGGCGGGAGGCTTCCGGGCGCCCGCGTGACCTCCGCCGCCTAGCTGTGGGGCTGGCCGTAGTACCGGCCGGACCGCTCCAGGCAGTCGGACTCGCCGGCCTGTCTGGCCGCGTCGTACTCCGGGGCGTCCTTGATCTGGTCCTTCGTCCGGTTGACGTAGGCCTTCTCCCCGCCGGGCGCGGTAGCAGGACTCCAGGTCAATCCAGGCGTCGTCAGCTTGCTCACGGGCAGCTCGCCACGCTGGACTCCCCGCAAGTGCCCGTGCGGATACGGCGTCGGATCGCCGCGGCTCGGGGTGGGCACGCCGCAGGCCTGCCCCATCGAGCAACTGCTCGATGAAAGGGGCGCATCAGGGCCTTACGTGGTGTTCGCACCGCTCCGGCGCGCCACCATCGGGCTGTAGGTCCCGTCGATCCGCCCTGTGCCGACGATGGGCCCGCGGCGCTTCATTTCACTCCCCTCACCCCTGAACGGGTGATTGCGGCCGACAGCTCGCAACCGGTTTCATTCCAGAACAATCGGCACAGTCTCTCCAGCTGCAAAGGCCCAGCTCGTGTACGACGTCATCCTCATCGGAGCCCGCTGTGCCGGCTCTTCCACGGCCATGCTCCTCGCCCGGTCAGGCGCCCGTGTGCTGCTGCTGGACCGAGCCGCCTTCCCCAGTGACACCGTCTCGACGCATTTCCTGCACCCGGCGGGCGCCGCTCATCTCGACGACTGGGGGCTGCTGGAGCCCCTGATGTCCACCGGATGCCCCCCGATCCAGGAGATGTCCTTCCATCTGGCGGACGACGTGGTGGTGCGCTCCGCCCCGCTGCCGGCCGGCCGTGTGACCTCCTGCGTCGCTCCACGCCGGACCGTCTTGGACTCGCTTCTCGTGGAGGCCGCGGGAGCGGCGGGAGCGGAGTTCCGGCCCGGATGCTCCTTCCAGAGCCCTGTGGAGCACGAGGGGCGGATCGCCGGGGTGACCTTCACCTCCGGCGGGCGGACGTCCACGGCGCGGGCGCGGCTGGTGATCGGCGCCGACGGCAAGCATTCGCCGTTCGCCCGTGCCGTCGGTGCGCGGACCTACCGCGACCTCGGGGTCATCAGCTGCCTGTTCTACGGGTACTGGAGCGGGCTGGCGGACAAGGGATCGCAGGTCTTCGTCCGCGACGGCCAGGCGGCGGTGGCCTTCCCGACCCACCACGGGCAGCACTGTGTGGTCGTCGGCTGGTCCCGCTCCCGCTTCGAGGAGGTCAAGCAGGACCTCGACCGCCATTTCCGTGCGACGGTGGCCGAGCTCGCGCCCGAGATCGACGCGGCGCTCACCTCCGGTGAGCAGCACGGGCGGATCGTGGGCGCGGGAGACCTGGCGAACTTCTACCGTGATTCGGCGGGCCCGGGCTGGGGCCTGGTCGGTGATGCCGGGCATACGAGGGACCCCGCGAGCGCGCACG
The DNA here is from genome assembly GCF_036127095.1 of Streptomyces sp. NBC_00335. Lineage (GTDB taxonomy): Bacteria > Actinomycetota > Actinomycetes > Streptomycetales > Streptomycetaceae > Streptomyces. The sequence goes on along the minus strand of NZ_CP108006.1, from coordinate 8,547,624 downwards.
GCATCGGTGACGCCTTCGCGCAGGCTGAACTGCTCGCGGACCTGGTGTCGCGGGAGCTGGGCGAGGACTCCCGGGCGCTGGACCGGGCGGTGTCCGCCTACGCCGCCGAGCGCGACCGGCGCACCACCGACGCGTTCGAGACCAACGCGGCGTTCGCTGCCTGGGAGGTGCCACAGCCGCTGCTCGACGTCCTGCGGGTGGCCCAGCACCAACCCGAGCGGGCCCAGCGGTTCATGGGCGTCTACGCGGGGCGCGTCAGCATGAGCGGCTTCCTGGCCGGCGCGTCGTGACCGCGCCCGCGAAGACCCAGGCGCGGAGAGGACCGGACGCGTGCTGCGACCCCGGTCTGGCCCGGGCTCTGGAAGCCGTACGGAAGATCATCGGGCCGGACGGGAGCGTGGACGCCACCCCGCAGGCCTGGAACGTGAGCATGTTCAGGCCGCGGACCGTGCACGCGGTGGTGCGCCCGACCACGGCGGAACAGGTCCGGGCGGTGCTCCGCGTCTTCGACGACCCGGACCTGAGCAGCGGCCTGCACGCGTACAGCACCGGCCGCAACTGGGGACTTGGCTCCCGGGAACCCGCCCGCGACCACGCCGTGGCTCTTGACCTGGGCGGCCTCGACCGTGTGCGGGACCTGGACCTCGTACACGGCTGGGCGGTGGTCGAACCCGGGGTCACCCAGGGCGCGCTGGCGGCACTCCTCGCCGGCAGCGACCGCATGCTCAACGTGACGGCCGCGTCCGCCCACACCAGCGTCGTCGGGAACATCCTCGACCGCGGAGTGGGCGTGCGCCGCCAACGGACCGAGGATCTCGCGGGGCTCGAAGTCGTCCTGCCGGACGGAGAGCTGGTGCGGACGGGCTGGTGGCCGGTCCCCGGCCGGCCACCAGCGGCCGTCTACCCCTACGGACTCGGCCCGAGCCTCCTGCACCTGTTCACCCAGTCCGACCTGGGCGTGGTCACAGCGGCCGCCGTCCGGCTGCCGTCCCGCCCCGAGGCCCAACGGATGCTGCGCCTCGGCTTCACCCGCGACCGGCTCTCACCGGCCGTGGACATGCTGCGCCGCTGGATGGCACAGGGCCTGGTGAGCGGTGTGGTGAAGGTCTATGACATGGTCTCCGCACAGTTCTACGGCGGCCGGGCGGGGGAATTCCTGGCACATCTGTGCGTGACCGGCACCCACCGGTCGGCCACCGCCCTCGCGGAGGTACTCCTCAAGGAAGCGGCGGAGTGCGGGCTGTTCTCGTACGCCGGTCAGTCAGATACCGACGACGCCGTCGTCGCCATGCTGGAGCACACGCACGCGGGCGATCCGGGTCACAACGACGCCATGCTCCAAGCCACCTTGGGCCAGCCCGCCGACCGCGTCGACAAACACGGGGAGGGCTGGCTGTTCTTCATGCCCATGGTGCCCTTCCACGGCGACGGCGTCTCCCGCGCGTACGGCCTGCTCGAACGCATCCAGGACGAGAGCGGTGTGCGGCCCGGCTGCACCGTCAACGGGCTCTCCCCCGACCTCGTCGACTTCGTCGTCACCATCCGCTTCTCCCGCAGCGAGGAAGCGGCACGCCAGGCCCACCGGGTACTGGACCGTGCCCACGAACTGTTCCACGCCGAGGGCTTCGTCCCGTACCGCCTGGACGTCGACCATGCCGGCTGGCTCGACCGCCTCAGCCCGGACCCGGCCGGCCTTGCTCTCGTCCGCCGGCTCAAGCAGTGGATCGATCCGAACTCAGCCATCGCACCCGGCCGTTACGCCTGACCGGTCTGCGCACGACGGACGAAAGAGACCGACGCCGATGAGCGTGCCCGTACGGATCGTCTTCTTCTCGGAAATCAACTCGAAACTGGGCGCCCCCTTCCTGGAGCCGCTGACCACCTCCCCCGAGAGCGAACTCGTGGGCCTGGTCACCTCGCCGCCCGGCCGGCTGTGCTCCTACTTCCTCGGCGAACCCGACCCCGTCGACCTCGCCGACCACGCGCGCCGGCTGGGCGTACCCGTGCTCCGGCCGGAGCACGTCAACGCCCCCGCGGTGCTCCTGGCACTGGAATCACTGGCCGCGGACTACTTCGTGGTCTGCAACTACCAGCAGATCTTCAAAGAGGAGCTCCTCGCCGTCCCCCGGGTCACCTGCGTCAACTTCCATCCCAGCCCGCTCCCCAGGTACGCGGGACTGGCGCCGTTCTACTGGATGGTGCGCCACGGCGAACGCGACGGCGCCGTCTCCGCCATCGAGATGACCACCGGAATCGACTCCGGTCCCCTCCTGGCCCAGCGGGCCATGGCGCTCTCCGGCCGGGAAACCACATCGGAACTGCGGGCCGCACAGGAGAAGGCCAACATCGAAATGCTCCACACCCTGCTCCCCCAGCTCGCCGCACGCTCCTTCACGCGCACGCCCCAGGACGAGACCCGGCGCACGTACTTCGGCCGTCCCACAGACGACGACCACCGCATCGACTTCGCCGCCGGCGCCGAGTCGGTCAGCCGGACCGTACGCGCCGCCTATCGCCACCCGGGCGCATACACCCACACCCCGGACGGCGAACGGCTCACCGTCCTCAAGGTCGAACCCCTCCACAGCTCCGAGCCACAGCCTCCTCTCCAACCCCCCGGCACCATCCGCCGCACGACCGACAAGACCCTGGTCGCTACGAAGGACGCCTGGCTGCACCTGCTCACGGTGGAACGGACGGGCGAAGAAGTCCCGGCAGACCGCCTCACCGGACGGCTCCCGCAAGGGGCCCTCCTCGCCCCGCGGAGAAGCTGAGCGATACGGGCAGCTCGCCGGCTTCCCCCTTTCGCCGGACCGGGCAGGAGCAACCAGGACCAGCTGCTTGCCGCGCTGCCGGCCGTGCCCACTCGACGCCTGCCTCCTGCCGCTCCGCGGCTCCCCCCGTCGAGGATGGGGATGCCTCTCCGCCCTCCATCGTCAGGATCCGATCGCATGTCCCGAGACTCTCCGCCGGAGCACACCCCGGACGGACGCTACGTCGTCATCCACGGCAGGCGCTGGCGGGCCACCGACCCGGACCTCCCCACCGATACCGCCGAGCGCCTGCGCAAACACCTGATGGCGGCCCGGCGTGCCGTCGGCGCCGCCCTGCGGGCGCACGACGAAGTGGCGGAACGCGAAGCCCGCCGCCGCGTACACACGGCCAAGGTCGCACTCGGTGAACGCGGCACCCCATGGTGGGACCAAACCGCTGCGGAACGCCGGGCACGCTGGCTGGACGGACTCACGACGCTGGACGGAGAGCCGGGTCCCCAGTAGGCCGACCCCCGCCTCAGTCGCTCCCTGTGCCGTGGTTCAGGTGGGGAATGGCCCGTACTTCCCGGGGCCCGGATGTTGGTGCCGTGACGGCCGCGGCCGCCAGGACGGCCACGCTCCAGAAGCCCGTCGATCAACTGGCCAGACGTACGCTGAGCCGCGCCGGGTCAGTCCCCTCGCAGTGCGGCGGCCACCGGCCCCTCGCCGTGTACCTCCAAGCGGCCCGCCCTGAAGGCCTGCGCCAGGCCGAGCGTGCCCTCGCCGAGCTCCCGGCAGGTGTCGGCGTCGAGGACGAGGCGGGCGTCCGCCGCGTCGGCGGGTCCGTCCCCGTAAGCGGGCCCGTCCCCCCGGGTCGGGCCGAGGCGGACGTGGAAGACGCCCTCGTCGAGGACCACGTCGACCACGGCCGGGCCCCCGGTCGCCGGGAGGCGGCGGAGCAGGGGCAGGGCGTACCAGTGCGCGCGCAGCGCGTCGGTGGGGCGGCGTTCGGCGAGGTCGGGGGCGCCCCATTCGGCGAGCGCCGTGAGCACGGGCAGCAGTCCGGCGCCGCGCGCGGTCAGCTCGTACACGGTCGCGGGGGCCGGCGGGGGCAGCTTGCGGCGGGTCGCCAGGCCCTGCGCCTCCATGTCCTTGAGCCGGCCGGCCAGTACGTCGGTGGAGACGCCGGGCAGGTCGGCGTGGAGGTCGGTGTACCGGCGGGGGCCGGCCAGCAGCTCCCGGACGATCAGCAGGGTCCAGCGGTCCCCTACCGCGTCCAGGGCGCGGGCCGAGGCGCAGTACTGGTCGTAGCTTCGACGGCGTGGCTGACGAGGTGACATGCAGCGAGTCTAGACAGGATGTTGGACTTTCCAAGCTTCTACTTGGTAAAACCAAGCAGGTAGTCCGGAGTGCGGGAACAGCGGGAACAGCAAGAACAGGGAGGGCACGGCATGGAGTTCAGGCAGTCGAGCAAGCTCAGCGAGGTCTGCTACGAGATCCGGGGGCCGGTGATCGAGCACGCCAACGCGCTGGAGGAGGCGGGCCACAGCGTGCTGCGCCTCAACACCGGCAACCCGGCCGCCTTCGGCTTCGAGGCGCCGGAGGAGATCGTCCAGGACATGATCCGGATGCTCCCCCAGGCCCACGGGTACACCGACGCGCGCGGGGTGCTCTCCGCCCGCCGGGCCGTCGTCCAGCGCTACCAGGCCGTCGGCCTGACCGATGTGACGGTGGACGACGTCTTCCTCGGCAACGGCGTCTCCGAGCTGGTCTCCATGGCCGTCCAGGCACTGCTGGAGGACGGGGACGAGGTCCTCATCCCCGCCCCCGACTTCCCGCTCTGGACCGCCGTGACCACCCTCGCGGGTGGCAAGGCCGTGCACTACATCTGCGACGAGTCCGCCGACTGGTACCCGGACCTCGACGACATGGCGTCCAAGATCACGGACCGCACCAAGGCCGTGGTCATCATCAACCCGAACAACCCCACGGGCGCCGTCTACCCCCGGGAGATCCTGGAAGGCATTCTCGAACTAGCCCGTCGCCACGGTCTGATGGTCTTCGCCGACGAGATCTACGACCAGATCCTGTACGACGACGAGGTCCACCACCACGCCGCCGTCCTCGCCCCCGACCTGGTCGTCCTCACCTTCTGCGGACTCTCGAAGACGTACCGGGTGGCGGGATTCCGGTCCGGCTGGCTCGTGGTGAGCGGCCCCCGGCAGCACGCGCGCAGCTACCTGGAGGGGCTGACCATGCTCGCCTCCATGCGGCTGTGCCCCAACGCCCCGGCCCAGTACGCCATCCAGGCCGCGCTCGGCGGACGCCAGTCCATCAAGGAGCTGACCGCCCCGGGCGGCCGCCTCCTCGAACAGCGCGACCGCGCCTGGGAGAAGCTGAACGAGATCCCCGGTGTGTCCTGCGTGAAGCCGAAGGGCGCGCTGTACGCGTTCCCGCGCATCGACCCCAAGGTGCACCCGATCCACGACGACGAGCGGTTCGTGCTGGACCTGCTGCTGCGGGAAAAGATCCAGGTGGTCCAGGGCACGGGCTTCAACTGGCCCCGCCCCGACCACTTCCGCATCCTGACCCTGCCCTACGCCGACGACCTGGACGCGGCAATCAGCCGGATCGGCCGCTTCCTGAGCGGGTACCGCCAATAGAAGGCGGTGACCACACAGCACACGACGGCGGGTGCCCCGGCTTCCCGGCATCCGTGCGCAGCGGGAGAGGCGACGGCGGCGGCCAGGGCGGGTTCGGGAAGGCCGGCGCGGGCGGCTGCCGTGGCCAGCCGTCCCTTCTCCCCTTCGCCGAGGAAGCCCCCCGACGTCACGCGGCCGGCTGCGGGCTCCCGTGGGACAGGCCCGAGCGCCGCAGGGCGCGCAGCATGGCCGGCAGATCAGCGGGCTCGCCGCCCGAACCGCGGACGAGGGTCTCCAGCAGCTCCGGCGTCAGCTCGTACCGCTCGGCGCGGCGCACCAGCTCCGCGCGGGCCTCCCCGAGGACCGCCCCGCCGTCGAGCTCCCGCAGCAGCTCGTCCTCGTTGACGAAACGGCTCAACCCGCAGTCGAGACCGTCGTCATCGAGGTCCGCCGGGTACGGAGCCCGTGCCCAGGACCCGTTCTCGGACCAGTACACGCACCCCAGCTCGTTTCCCGCGATCAGCTCACGGAGCTCGTCGTAGGGGAGCCAGTCCGGAGCCCCGGCAAGCATGTCGACCGGCGGCTCGTGCCACTTGACCCCGCTGGACTCGTCCTCACCGAAGAGCACGAACCGGTCCCCGCCCAGCGGCTTCAACGTCCACCAGGTGCAGCCGCAGTCGTCGAGGTGCAGCCCACGGTCGTCGATCCAGCAGCCCGTGCGGTGGACCGGCGGCTTCTGCTCCGCCTCGGTCGTCGCCTCCAGCACGGCGACCGCGCTCCACCGGGCCCACAGGACCTCCGGCGCGGGCAGATCCTGCGGCAGTCCGGGCCGGTGCACTGTCATTCCATCCCCCACGGGTGCGCGATCACGTTCCCGACGCACCCTAACCGTTCCCGGCGGCACCCTCACCACGGTGCGGTGGCGTCCGCGGGGAACGCGGCGGGCGCATGCTCCCACCGGGTCCGCGCGCGAGAACCCCAGCAACGCCCGGTCCGCGGCACGTATCAGCAACGGCAGGACCTCGGCGGCGGGACGGCCCGGTGCGTACGCGCGAGTTCCGCGAAGGCTCCCACCAGGTCCACGAGCGCCCAATTCTGTGCCGGATGCGTGATCGGCACGGCGTTCAGATCGGTGCTCATCAGCCAGTCGAACAGCACAACGGCGTCGGAGCGCCTGCTCCGCCGCCACCCGGACTTCGGCCTGACGGGCGAGGTCCGCCAGCTGCGGTCGGACTTCATCAACGGGGTCAAGTACCTGCCGGTGCGCTTCGACTGAGCCTGGCCCGGTGGCGATCGCGCGGAACTGGGCCGCAAGCGCGACAAGTTCCGCGCCCCTCGTACAATCAGCAAACTGTCGAAAAGCAAACCCTGACAAGAGCAGCTGACCAGGACCACGAGAAGCCCCCGAGTGATCGCCCGCCTTCGGTCGGGCGATCACTCGGACACCAGCACGAAAGGCGTCACCCGTGCCCGCGCACACACCGACCTGCTCCCCACACCAGGCATCAGAGCCCACCGGAGCGGCCCCGGCCCTCCCACGCCGGAGTGTCGGACGGTGGACGCGGGCCGGCGCCGCCTCTCTGGCGCTCCTCGTCGCCGGGGTCGCCGGAATCGCCGGCTGCGGAGGGATCGCGGGCGGGAAGGACTCCGCGACCGGCAAAGGCCCCGCGGGACCGTACGCGCCCGCCCGCATGGCCCAGGCCTGGAAGACGCCTCCGGTCAAGGGCGACTCCCTCCTCGTCAAACTGCTCGGCAACTGGAACACGGACACGGCCTACTACATCGGCCGCCGCACCGGCGTGGAGATCTACGACTCGAAGACCGGCGAGCGGCTCGGCACCGTCACCCCGCCCGAGCCGGACATGCGTCCGTGCGCGATGACCGAAGGCCTCAGCAGGAGCGGGCTCGGAGCCATTGGATGGGTCAAGGGCGACCCCCTGGCCGCCACCGCCAGTTGCGACCGGGTGTCGCTGATCGACACCCGCAAGGACGGCGCCGTCCGCTGGACCACGCAGGTGGCCGGAGTCCCGGTGGACGGGAAGCCCGTCACCGACGACGGCGCCACGCTCGCCTTCGTGGACGGTGACGTCCTGGCCGTGATGACACCGACCACCGTGGTCGCCCTGCGTCCGGACAAGAAGGTGGCGTGGACCTGGGCCAGCCCCAGGGCGCGCCTCCACGTCCGGAACACCGACATGACCGCGCGAGGCGACCGCATCACAGTGATGATGGGGCTGGAGACCTTGGGCAAGGCCGACTGGACCTGGTCGGTGAGCACCCTCGACGCGGCCAAGGGCCGCCAGGTGGACGCGACCGCCGTGCCGATGACCCCTCCGGAGGGTGGGCGGGTGCGGCTGGTCGGCAACGGCGCTCCGGCGGCACTGGTCCTGCCCGACGGCCTCGCCGGCAATCCCCCGCCGCCGGAGCTCGTCACCTTCGGCCGCGACGGCTCCATCGCCCGTCGTATCCCGCTCGCCACCACCGCGGGTCCCGTGTTGCTGCACCCCGTGGAACGGGCGAACTGGGCAACACGCTTCGACATCGCCTTCGACGCCGACGCGACCACCGCGTACGTGATCGCCGGAGAGACAACGAGCCTGACCGTCCCCGCCTCCGTCGTCGCCTACGACCTGGCCACCGGCACGCAGATGTGGAGCAAGCCGGTCGGTACGGCGACCACACCCCGGTTCCTGGGCACGGACAAGGACGCCGTCTACGTCCTGGGCGGAAAGAGCGTCAGCGACATGAACATCCAGTCGTACGCGGCCAAGGACGGGACCCCTGCCAAGATCGGCACGGTCACCGCGCCGGACAGCGCTCTTCCCGTCTCGGGACTCGTCGTCGACTACCGCAACGGCAATCTCGTCATGGTCGAAACGGGGGCCGCCCCCCTGTACGGGGCCATCGCGTTCCGCGCCTCCGGCAGCTGAGCCGGGCACACCTTGATCCGGTACGGACCGAGCCGGTGCCGTGCGGGCACTTCACATCCCTGCCCAGCGCATGGACGCATGGACACTTGGGCACAGAGAGGCGCGAAAATGCAGGACACCACACGTCGACACGGGTCGTGGCGGCGGGCGGCGGGCGTCGTCGCCGCGGTGCTGACGGTCAGCGCCGGCACCGCGGTGCCGGCGGCCGCCGACACCGACCCGCGGGGCTACCTCACGAAGATGAAGGCCCAGGAGATGTGGAAGGTCGCGGACGGCAGCGGCATCACGGTCGCCGTCATCGACAGTGGTGTCACGGACCTGCCAGGACTGAAGGGGCGAGTCCTCCAAGGCATTTCGTTCATGGAACCGCCCTTCGAGCGCCCGGACGTCACCTACCCCCCGCACGAGGACTTCGTCGGGCACGGAACCAGCATGACCGCGGCGATCGTCGGCGACGGCTCAGCGGGCAGCCCGCGGGGCCTCGCCCCCGGCGCCAAGGTACTGCCCATCCGCACCAGCATCGGTACACCCATGGCCTTCGCCGTGGCATCCGAAGCCGCCAGAGGGATCCGGTACGCGGCCGACAACGGCGCCAAGATCATCAACTTGTCCATCGGCTGGACTCCGGACTGGCCGATGGACAAGGTCAAGCCCGCCGTCGAGTACGCCCAGAGCAAGGGCGCGCTCGTGTTCGCCGCCATGGGCAACGAGGGCGAGCGCAAGAACTGGACCAACGCGATCGCCGGACTGCCGGGAGTGATCGGCGTGGGAGCCGTCGGCGAGGACGGTAAGGCCATGCCGTTCAGCTCCCACGGGCCGGACACGGACCTGACCTCCATCGGTGGCAAGGTCCAAATCCGCTGCACCGAGAACAAGGGCTGGTGCGTGGGCGACGGCGGTACCTCGTACGCGACCAGTCTGGTCTCCGCCTCCGCCGCGCTCGTCTGGTCGGCCCACCCCGACTGGACGGCGAACCAGGTGGCCCGTGTCCTCATCCAGACTGCCGGGGGCCCCATCGACGGCTCCAAGCGCAGCGACTGGCTCGGCTACGGAACCGCCCGCCCCCGCAAGGTGCTGCTCGACCACGAGGGAGACCCGGGGGCGCCCGACGTCGACCCCCTGGCCGCCCCGGCCGCCGCGCAGCCCCCCGCTCCCGGCGCCGATCCGACAGCCTCGGTGCCACCCCGGGCGGAAGCCGCGGACGCGCCTACGGGCATCTCCTGGCAGTGGCCGACACTCGGCGCCGCCGTCGCCGTGGGCCTTGGCCTCGGCGTCACGGTGATGGTCAAGCGTCGTCGCGGCTGACCCTGCGCTCCGGCCGGGGACGAGCCCTGCGGGACGTACGCCAGGTCGGCGGGGCCCTGGTCGGGCCGGCTGAGCGCTACCCCCGACGGGCCCGTACCGCGTCCGTGTACAGCTCGCGGGTCAGGTCCCCTTCACCGACGTCGAGGCCGGCCAGGAAGGCACGGACGTCCGCGAGTGCGTGGGTCAGCCCGTCGGGGTCGGTCATGGTCTCGACTTCCACGAACGTGCCGTCGATCTCCGGGACCTGGACCACCGTGGCGAGCAGCTCCCGGCCCCGGATGGTCACGGTGTAGTTCGTGCAGTGCTTCGAAAATGCGATGACCGGCTCGTAGCCCAGCCCGCGCGCACCACGGCGCGCACCGCATCCGGATCGCTCACCGCGGTCTCGTATTCCGGCTTCGAGCCGGAGGCGGTGTCGACGGCGGCGCTCTTGTAGGTCAGGACCGTGCGCGCCGTGCCGTCCGCGCTCTCCACTGTGCGTACCCGGAGTTCGGCGTCCCGGGCTTCGAGGGCCCGTTCTGCTGTGTCGTAGTAGGTGTCCCGGTAGACCTCCGGGCGTCCCTCGGTGAGCTTGTCGAGTAGCTCCACCAGGGCTTCGCGGTCCGGGACCCGGGCTTTCAGCTCCGCTTCGATCACCCTGTACTTCCGCCTTCCGGGTAGACGGTGCGCCGTGCGCTCGTCACCATCGCTTCGAACATCCGCCGGTACCCCCTCAACAGCGGGCCGTGCGCGGTGGCCACCACTTTGTGGGTGGCGGACTCGCGCCCCTCCCAGCCGGCATCAAAGGCGCCGACGAACATCGTGCCGTCGGCGCGGATCAGGCACCAGGTCGGGAGCATCGCCCGCGGACGAACTCGCCCAGGCGGTGGAGGAGGTCTTCCCGCAGCATCCTGACGCGGAGATCATCCTCAGCTTTCCCGGCCTCGGCACCCAGCTCGGTGCCCGTGTGCTGGCCGAGATCGGAGACGATCGCACCCGGTTCGCCGACGCCCGTGGCCTGAAGGCCTACGCCGGCGCCTCACCCATCACCCGGGCCTCGGGGAAGAAGTCCAGCATCACCCGGCGCTGGGGCGCTCGCAGTGATGTGGGGCATCTCCGGGGGGCAAGTCGACGTACGGCTGAGGGACGCGTGTGAACCCCCGGCGGGGAGGGAGCTGCGCCTCGTCGGTCGAGGGGTCGTCTGATGTGCCGCGGGGACTGTACGGCCTCTTGTCTCTCGGGGTAAGGGTGCCCCAGACTCGCCAAGTTGACAGTTGTCAACTCTTCGAGAGGGTGGTGCAGTCATGCCCGAAAGCCGTGACCGGGACGGTCAGATCCCGCTCTGGGCCAGCCGTGCCCGCGACGTGGCGGATCGCCTGGCGGATGAGCTCGTGGAGGAGATGCGCAGCCGCGGGAAGCAGGATCGCCACGATCTGCACCGCGGGCTTGCCCATGGCTCGCAGGCCCTGGCCCATCCCAAACCGGCCTTGGCCGCATTCCTCCACGACCTCGAGCATCCGCCCGCGCACCTCGACCCGGACATCCTCGAATCCGGGGCGCAGGTGTGGTTCACCCACCCGGGGTGGGTACACGCCGTCGCGCTGTCGGCCGGCTCCTTAGTCGAGGTCTACCGGACTCCCTCGATCGCGGCGGCCCTGACCGCCACCGGATCTCTCGTGGACACGGCCGCCGCGCGCCTGGATGCGACGGGGCTGTGGGTCAACTCCGCACTGCTCCCAGGTGCGCTGCACCCGGGGCGGGCCGGCTACATCGCCACGGCCCACGTGCGCCTCGTCCATGCCCGCGCTCGTCTGGCGGCCCTGGGACGCGGCTACGACGCGGCGGCGCACGGTCTACCCATCAACCAGGCGGATCTGCTTCGTACATGGCTGGCCTTCACCCACACCTCGTTCCGTGCCGAGGCGATGCTCGGCTACACCTGGACCGAGCCGGAACTGGGAGCGCTGTACCGCTACTGGCAGCACATTGCGCACCTGCTGGGCATTGAACCCCACCTCGTCGAGCACCTGACGGGTCCGGCCGCCGCCGCCGAGGTCCACCGCCAACTCGCAGCGCCCCACCAGTCGCCGACTGCCCCCGAGGCCGACGGCCTTGCCCGGCACACCATCGAAGCCGTCGCCGAGACCCTGCGCGCGCAGTTGGGGTTTCCCGCCGCGGTGGGCCGTCCCCTCTTGCGGGCGTTGGTCACCCGCTTTCATGCGGACCCCCCTGGTCGGGCGCCTGCTCGCCTGCTCCAGCCGACTCTGGCCGCCCTCCATCCCGCCGTCGGCCTTGGATTCCGCTGGCAGACCAGACCCGCGCGCAAAGCCGCCCTTGTCGCGCAGAACATCGCCGTCGCCCGTGCCTACATCCGCTCTCTCGACGAACATCGATCCGCTCCGTAATCACCCCGGCACGGCACTCCGACCGGCCGAGCCATGGCCCCGACGAGGGGGGAAGGTTCATGGCCGAGGGGCCAGGTCGGTTTCCCTCTGCTCCCGTGTTCGCGCGGTAGCGCGCCCGCCGCACTCCCGGCCTCCCGGCCTCCCGGCCTCCCGGCCTCCCGGCCTCCTGGACCGACCGCACCATCAGGGGCACGGCTGGGCACACCCGCGGGAAGGCAACGTCGGCGTCTCCAGGACACCAGCGCGCCGGATAGCCTGACCGTATGACGCACGCCCCATCCGACGTCGCCCACAAGACACGGCGCCTGGTCCCCGAGGCGGAAATCCTCCGCGCCGCGCTCACGGCCTTCTCCCGCCACGGATTCGAGGGCGTCTCGCTCCGCTCCCTCAACGCCGACCTCAACGTCAGCCACAACATGCTCACCAAGCGGTACGGCTCGAAAGAGGCCTTGTGGAAAGCCGCCGTCGACGATGCCTGCGCACGCCTGACCCGGGCACTGGACCGGGTGGAGGACCCGGCAAGCTCTGCGTTCGACCGGCTGCACGGCATGATCGTCACCTTCGTGGAAGCCGCGGCACACCAGCCGGACCTGCTCCGCCTGGTCAACTCCGAGACCACCCACGACTCCGAGCGCGTCACTCACCTCTGGACCCGGCACATTGAGCCCACCATCAACCGCTTCGCGCCCCTGTACGCGCAACTCGTCGAAGACGGCACCCTCAAGGGCGTTCCCCTGCCCACGGTCTACTTCATGATCACCGCAGGCGGCACCGCCCCCTGGGCCAACCCCGCACTCAGCGCCCGCCTCGGCCACCCGCCGGACTCCGCCGCGGCGGTCCGCTCACACGCCCACCATGTCGCCGACCTCATCCTGGGCGGCCTGCGCACCCCGCGCTGACAACGCGCCCCAACGGCCATGCGGGGAGAACCAGGCATCTACTAGCAGTGGTGGCGATTCTTGGAAACGGCTCTGGCCGGAGTTCCGTGAAATAGCAGGTCAGGACGTATACGACGTCGGCCACGGCTGGCCGTCAGAAGCATTGGTTGGGCGGCTCGCGACTACGTAGTCGCGGTAGTCGTCGCCTGCCATGGACTGGTTTACCCAGCGAGTGCGCACTGCTCCCGTTTGGGTCTCGGCAGCTTGCAGGACGGCGAGGGGACCGTTCGCGGTTGCCAGGAGGAGACCGAAGTCCTCCTCGTCGCTGTCGAACAGCGGTGGCAGCGAATCCAGGTCACTGGTCAGGGGTTCGCAGTCGAGTGCGGCGTGCAGGTAGACCTCGTAGGTCCCGCGTACTGGCTTTAGCTCGACCCAGTGGATCCCCGGGCGCTCGGGGCTTCCAGACGGTCCGAGGAACTGTTCGACAGAACGGCCCCGCTCAAGGGCGCCGAGGATGAATGGTTCTGCCAGGTAGCGCATGCTGGAAGACTACGGCGTGATGAGGATTCGGGTCCGCAGGAGACCGAAAGAGGCCCGTCCGGACATTGCCCTCTTGAGCGTTTGACTCTGCTGACGTGGCCTTCGACGATGCCGAAGCTCCGGTGGAGGGGGAGGCCGGCGGTGGCGGGGGTGAGGTCCTGTCGGAGAAGGCCTGCGAAGCCGCTTGCCGGCTTCGGGGCGTCCAACTATCCAACTCGGCTTGGCGGATCCACTCGGTCAGTAGGCATCCGCGCCGGTGGCGGAGGAACTCGGCGGAGGAGCTCGGCGAAGGCACGGGCGAGGTCGCGCGAGCGGGCGATGTCCGGGCAAGCGATCCGAGCGTCCAGCAGGCGCCGTTCGAGTGCGGGTGGCAGGGCGTCTTGCGGTCGCATGATCCAGCTGGTGACCCTCTATGCCGGGCTCCATCGAGGCCGGATCGACATCGACCGCCTTCGCAGAACACTGGTTGCCTGCCACTGCCGAGGGCCACCGATGGGCCGCTGGGCCTGGCCGCGGATGTCAGCCTGTATCTGCGGCCGGACGCGAATCGCTCCCCAGCCACCCCGGTCCGACGGGGGGGGAGGGAGCAAAGCTGGCGCGGCCCGGGCGGGCTTCCCTGACGACCGGATCAGTGCACGGGCTGTGGAGGCCGTTGGTAAGGGCGCGCTGGCGTGCTTGGAAGTAGGCAGGCCAGTCGGTGGCGGCTCGGCGGCGCCACTGGACGGCCGTGATCAGGTGGAGGCCGAGTATCGGGCCGGGGACCGCGGACCGGAGGCCGCACGCGGGGGCCACCAGGGCTGTGAACCAGGCGCGCCGGTTGGGGATGTGATGGGCGGCCAGGCGTCGGCTGAGGGCGGCGGCAGGGATGTGGGCGCCGGGCAGGTGGCCGGGGAACAGCCAGCCGGCCGTGGTGTTCGCGGCCCCGCCCTGGGGAGCGGGGTGGTCGGCCAGGGGTGTGGGCAGCGGGATCGGGGCCGGCCCAGGGCGAGGTGCCGAGCAGCCGTTCTTGTAGGTACGTGCTTCGCCGTGGCCGCCCTCCGAGCCGAGTCGGCTACTCGGCGCGGACTACGAGGCCAGAGCGGCCCAAGCCTCGTGGGGGGAGCACCGTATTGGTGACACCGTACGAGCGCGGACCGCCTGGGGCACCAGCGCGTGGCCCCAGCCACGGGGGGCGTTTGACGGGCGGTCAGTGTTCCAAGTCGGCGCGCATGGCGGCGAAGAGGCGGGCCGCGTCGGCCGGGGTGGTGCGGGGGAAGAGCGCGACGGCGGCGGTGGTGGTGTCGGCCCAGCCGCAGATGACGTCGGTGGCGTTGGTGGCCTCGGGCAGGCTCAGGCACTCGAGGGATCCGCCGAAGGGGCCGGGCTGGTACGGCTTGGCGGTGGTGGGGGTGCCGGTCGAGCCGTTCTGCAGGGCGTAGTCGATCAGGCCGCGCCAAAGGTGCTCGCGACGCTTGTTCGGGTCCTCTGGAACGCCGTCGACGCCAACGAAGAGGATGGGGCGGCCGGAGGTCTGCCCGGCACGGTTGTAGTTGGCGACCACCAGGTTCATGCCGTCGCGCATCTCGCCCGGGTCGACCGGGACGTCGGAGACTGCGCCGGCACCGGTCGCCTTGCTGAGCCCGCCGGCGGTGGCGGCCTCGGCCAGCGTGTGCTTGCCCGAACCGGTGGGCGAGGTGGAGACGCCGGACCTTGCGGGCGCGGAGACGGGGGTGGAGGCGGCGGGTGCGGGTGCGGCGGGAGGGCTTTCGGCCTCGCCTGCGGGGTCGCAGGCGGTCAGTGCCAGCGTCGCTGCGAGGGCAATCGTGGAGAGGAGGGCGCGGGAACCAAGGACGAGCATGGCGGAGTCTCCCGGAGCGTGGTGTGGTGGTCGGCTGAGCCGCTGGGCCCAATGGCCGTACGCTAGTGGCCGACTGGCCGGGCGGGTGTCACGAGCCCAGTTCCCTTACAGCACCGGGACATGGTGGTGACGTAAGAGCCTGACGCAGTTGGAAGAGTGCGTGGCTTGGCGCAACCGCGGACCCCTGCCGAGCGGCGCAGGTCGACGGACGGGTAGGGCCCTGCGCCGGCCTTCCTCTGCCTTCCGGCGGGGCGTGCGCTAGGTTCTGTCCGGCGGATCATGTGACTGTTGGCTCGTTGGGTCTGGCATGGGGCGGGGTGATCTGACGAATGCCGAGTGGGTCCGGCTGGAGCCGCACTTGCCGGCGTCGGGGCTGCGTGGGGGACGGTGGAACGGCCACCGCAGAGTGATCAACGGGATCTTGTTCCGGGTCCGGACGGGCATACCGTGGCGGGACCTTCCCGAGCGTTTTGGCAGCTGGAAGACCGTCTATGAACGGCACCGGCGTTGGTCGGCGGACGGCACGTGGGACCGGATCCTGTGTGCCGTCCAAGCCGACGCCGACCTCGCGGGCCGGATCGACTGGAGCATGGTCAGCGTCGACTCGACGTCCTGCCGTGCCCATCAGCACGCGGCTGGCGCTCGCAAGAAGAAGCCACGTGTCCCGAAAAAAGGACGACGCCTCGGCACCACCGCCCTGACGAAGGACTCGGACGGTCTCGGGGCGGCCTGACCTGCAAGATTCACCTCGCGGGTGAAGGCGGCTGCAAACCTTTGGCCTTCCTGGTCACGCCCGGCCAGTGGGGCGACGCGCCGCAGATGATCGAGGTCCTCGAACGGATCCGCGTTCCCTGCTCCCAGGGCGGTCGCCCCCGCACCCGGCCGGACCACTTGGGCGGCGACAAGGCATACAGCTCACGTCGGAACCGGCGCTACCTGCGAAGACGCCAGATCAAGCACACCATCCCCGAACCGAAGGACCAGGGGGCCAACCGCAAACGCCGCGGCAGTGGGGGCGGCCGGCCCACCGGCTTCGACAGCGAGATCTACAAACGCCGTAACGAGGTCGAGCGGACGATCAACCGGCTCAAGAACTCCCGGGCCGTCGCCACCCGCTATGACAAGAGGGCCTACGTCTTCCACGGCACCGTCACCACCGCGGCTGTCCGGCTATGGCTCCGGGGCTGACCCGGCCTGCAGTCTCAGTCCCCGAGGAACCACAGGTACAGGCCCTGCCCGTCGAGGACTACCTGCCCCAGCTCGATCAACTCGCGCACGAACTCATCAGTTAGCACGCCTGCAGGCAGCCGCGGTACCTCTTCCAACAGGGTGGACACCTGCCGGTGGTTGAAAACGGTGTCCGCGTACGGCAGCAGGTGTCCCAGCATTGGAAACACTGACTGATCAAGACCAGCCAGCTCAGGACCCCAAACCACACCGTGCTTCGCGCGGGCCTCGATCGTGCCGTTCTCGCCTCGGACCTGGAGGTTAATCACGGTCAGACCCTATGGCCTCATGATCCGCCGGACAGAGCCTAGTGCTGTGGCCGGAAAGGCTCACCGGGGCGCGACGCCCGGCACGGCACCTCGCCGCGTTGTCGGACCGGGCAGGTACGTCCAGTACGAGCCCCGGCCCTCCGCCTTGCCATGCACCGCATCGGACGCCGCGCCCCGGCAAACCTTCCCGGTCACAGCACTGGGTGGGCTGGGCGGCTGCATTGGAGTCGACCTGGAATTTCGTCCAGCAGATGGGGCATTCCCGGAGTTCAACCAGCACGTCCGGTCACTCCTCAGCGGAGGTTGTCGGAGTGGGAATGGTGCGAGCGCAGACGGTAGGGACGAGGCAGCCGGGCTCACGCAGGTCGCGGCAGGCCCCTCACAGTCCTGTCGGACCCAGCTGCGAAGATCACGCCCATGGATCTCGCTGACGCCCTCACCGGACTCGACGCCCACCCCTGGGCCTCCGTCTCGCACGCCTACGGCCCCGCCGAGGACCTGCCTGACCTGCTGCGCGCCCTCGCCGAGGGCGACGGGGACGCCGGGGACGCCGGAGAGGCGATCTCGGAGCTGTACTCGTGCATCCTCCACCAGGGCACGGTGTATCCCGCCAGCGTGGACGCCGTCCCGTACCTCGCCCGGATTGTTGCTGCTGCCCCGCCCGGGACAGCCGAAGTTCTCTGCTTGCTCGGCGGGTTGGCCGAGAGCGATGACGAGTGGGAGATCGCGCCGGGTGCCGTCCGGGCCGCCGTTGCGGCTCAAATCCCGCTGTTGATACCCCTGCTGGCACATGAAGACGTGAACGTCCGGCTACTCACCGCTTGGACCCTCGGCCACACCGGAGATACCGAGGCTGCCCCCGTCGCCCTGCGAAGCCGGTGGACGGCCGAGGCCGATCCCGGTGTCCGGGCCGAACTGCTCATCGCCCTCGGACGGGTCGACAGCTCCGGCGCCGCCGTCGAGACCCTGGCGCTGCTCGATGCAGACACGCCCGCGCCGGTACGCCTGGCCGCGCTCCTCGTCGCTCTGGCCGCCGGGGAGCCGTGGACCGACGCCCATCACGATGCCACGCTCGGCCTTCTACCCGCCCGCGAATTCGCTGTCGACCGATACAGCATGCACCACCGAGAGCCGCTGCACACGATCGTTGACAGCCTGCTGGGCCGCAAGATCGAAGCAGACCACGAGGCCGCCTTCGCCCTGCTGGATGCCGCCTTGCGCGACGGCCGCCCCGAGGTGCGGACCGAGGCGCTCGCCGCGGCTGACCATGCCTGCCACCTCTCCCGTAGCGCTCCCCGGCGACTCGTCCCGGCCCTGAGCCCTCTCGCGGCCGAGTACCCGGCGTCAACCCTGCTCGGCAAGCTCGGCCCGGCCGCCGCCGAGGCCGCGGACGCTCTCGCCGTACTCGCCGCCCAAGCCGACGACGAGACTGCCGACCAGGCATTGGCCGCGCTCGTTCGGGTCGCGCCCCAACAGGCCGCGCCGCTGCTGGCCCGGGAGCTCGACCGGCGCCCCCGCGCGCTCGACGCCGCAGGAGACTTCCAGGCCCCCGCCTTCCCCTTCGACCGGGACCTGCTCGCCGCCGTCCGCGCACACCTGGCCGCAGACGGGCTCGGCAACAACGAGACCGCCGACCTGGTCCAGCTCCTGCGCCAGTGGGGGCCGCAGGCCGCTGCCGCCTTGCCCGAGCTGTACGCAGTGCTGCCCCGCTTCCCGTACGCGTCCACCGCCATCACCGCGGTGGCAGCCGCCGCCCCGCAGGCCGAGCGCGAGCAGGCCGGCGCCTCGCTGCGTGCCGCCGCCGGGTCGCTGATGGTGGCTCGGGCCCACCACGACCTCACCGGCGAGACCGACGTCGTACTCGATGCCGTCGCCCAGGCACTCGCCGCCTGCCCGCGCGAGGTCGGTGAGGCTGCCCAGGCCGCCGCTGCTCTGGGCGTGACGGCCGCTGGACTGCTCCCCGCCCTGCGGGCCGCAGTCAGCCAAGACGTCGAGCCGACCACCCCGCAGCTGGACCGCGACATCGCGATCGCCACCGCCCTGTGGCAGATCGCCGGCAACGCCGAGGAAGCCGTCACGATCCTGGCCTCCGTCCTCGACCGCACCACCGGCAACCACCTCTGGTACCGGTGGACCGTCGTCCACGCCCTCCGCGCAGCCACCCTGCTCGGAGCGGCCGCCCGGCCCCTGATCCCCAGACTGGAACAACTGCTCGCCGACCCCGAGAAGGCCCCAGCCGGCGTCCTCGCACTGCTCGCCATCGCCGACCCCGATGTCGTCGACCTCGGCCAACTCGCCGAGGCAGCTCTCCACTCCGCCGAAACCGGAGCGGACATCTCCGGCGCCTGCGAGGCCCTCCAAGCCCTCGGTGCCACCGCCCTGAGCACCCACCAGCGCCTGCGCGTGGCCGAACTCGCCGAGCAGGACCAGCGCATCGTCGTATCGGGCCTCGCGAACAGCATCATCCGCGAGGACGAGCGGCTGCGTGCCATCCTGACCGCCATTTGAGCGCTCCGGGGGCCTCAGATTCGGTCCACGCCTTCCGCGCATCGGGGCTGGTGCACGAAAAGGCCCGGCTCCTGCCGGACCGGCTAGGTCGATGATTGCGGGTTCTGACACAGGTCCTGGAGGAGTCTCGGGAAGTCCTCGCGGAGTGTGACGGTGGCGTTCGATGTCCATGTGGCTCCGGCTCCTGCCACCTCGCGAGCAGCTACGCCCGCGCCGAACAACAAGCCACGGCCAGTTGACTTACCCGACAGCTCAGAGCGCGATCGGCCGGTACTTCAGAGCCTCATCGACAATCTGCTCCGCAGAGGCGTTCTGGAGGCTATCCGAGGGGTGGAAGACCAGGTCACTCACCTGGGGATGCGCCACGTTCGCCGCCAGGAGCCGCAGGTAGTAGTCGCTCTCCGGGGCAGCCATGAGGAGTCTGCGAACGATCTCAACGAGCTCGTCCCGGGTGATGTCCGCAACCACAGGGCGAGCCGGCCGGGCCGCCTCCCTCGCGAACTCCTCCAGGCTCCTGCTCGCGTCGTACTCGGCGAAGTCGAGAGCCACGTAGTCGTGACCTGTCATCGCGTTGAAGGCCGCGATCGCCTCGCCCACCGCTTCTGGGCGGGCGACCAGCAGCTCAGCGATCCGCTCAACCTCGGCGCACAGCTCGTCCAGCCGCTGCCGGCTCACTGGCGGGGGCAACAACTCCGGCCTCATGTCCACAGCTCGCATTATGTCCGTCGGAGTGGTGCGAATCCGGCCCGGCCGTAGAGCTGCCGCTTGATCTTCATGATGCGGCTGACGGGGCCCTCGATGCTGCCGGAGCTCCAGCCGAGAGTGAACCGGGCGGTCACGGCCTCAGCGCCCCTTTTCGTCCTCTTGACGATATGAACACATCTCGTTATCGTCGCATTGACGAAATGAAGGGGGTTCCCCATGGCCGACATCACCCGACGCTTTGGTTGGCGTCATCTGCGCTCCGCGCCCACCACTCACATCCGCCACCACAAGCGCGGCCGACTCGTCCACGACGGGCTGGGGCTCAGTTTCTGGTACCGGTCACTCTCAGCGGCGCTGTCCGAAGTCCCGGTCGACGACCGGGAGCTGGCCATGGCGTTCCACGCCCGTACGTCCGACTTTCAGGACGTCGCCGTGCAGGCCACCGTCACCTACCGGATCAGCGACCCGGCCGAAGCCGCGGCCCGGCTCGACTTCTCCGTCGACCCGGACACCGGGAGCTGGCGCGGAGCCCCCTTGGAGCAGATCGCCACTCTCCTCACCGAAACCGCGCAGCAGCACACGCTCGACGTACTGGCCCGGACTCCGCTGGCCGTCGCTCTGGTGGACGGCGTCGCCTCCGTGCGGGGAAGCGTCACCGCCGGTCTCGCCGCCGAGCCCAGACTCCCGGCCACCGGCATCGATGTGGTGGCCGTTCGGGTCGTGGCGATCCGCCCCGAGGCCGAGGTGGAACGCGCCCTGCGCACCCCGGCCCGCGAGCAGATCCAGCAGGAGGCGGACCGGGCCACCTATGAACGGCGGGCCGTCGCCGTCGAGCGTGAGCTTGCCATCGCCGAGAACGAGCTGGCCAGTCAGATCGAACTGGCCAGGCGCGAGGAGCAACTGATCGACCAGCGCGGCACCAACGCCCGCCGCGAGGCCGAGGAGAAGGCGGCGGCGGACGGCATCCGGACCGAGACCGAGGCGGCCCGCAAGGTCCGCCTGGCCCTCGCTGACGCCGAGGCGGCGCGCGAGACGGGCGCGGCGAACGCCGAGGTTCAGGCAGCCTGGCTGCGGGTGCACGACGAAGCCGGCCCGGGCACGCTGCACGCCCTGGCGGTGACCCGGCTGGCGGAGAACCTGCCGCGGATCGAGAGCATCACCCTCTCTCCTGACGTCCTCACCGGGCTCCTCGCCAAGCTCGGACGCCCGGAAAGCGGCGCGGGCGCGTGAGCCTGGCCCCAAGGGCGGTGCTCGTGCACCGCAGAACCGAGTACGAGGAACTGCTCGCCCGGCACGGGACGCACGGGCAGGCCGCGTTCTTCCTCTCCAGCCGGGGCCGGTCGATCGACGAGGTGGCCCGCCGCCACGAACGCACGCGGCAGGCGCTGCGGGAGGTGGCGGCGGCGGTGCCGCTCACCTGGCGCAGCTCCCGGGTGGAGCGGGCGGACCTGGACCGCTTCCTGTTCGCCCCGGAGGACGTGGTGGTCGTGGTCGGCCAGGACGGCCTGGTCGCCAATACCGCGAAGTACCTGCGCGGACAGCCGGTAGTGGGCATCGACACCGACCCCGGGCGAAACCCGGGAGTCCTGGTCCGTCACCGCTGCGCCGACACGGCTGCGCTGCTGCGTGCCGCAATCGCTGCCGGAGGCCGGGCGGAGGAGCTGACCATGGTCGAGGCCGTCGCGGACGACACCCAGCGCCTTCTCGCGCTGAACGAGATCTACCTGGGCTCGTACGGTCACCAGACAGCCCGCTACCGCCTGGGTTCCGACGGCGACAACGGCCCGGGCGAGGCCCAGGCGTCCTCCGGGGTGCTGGTGGGCACAGGCACGGGCGCCACCGGCTGGCTGCGTTCCCTGTGGCTGGAGCGCGGCAGC
The DNA here is from genome assembly GCF_036127095.1 of Streptomyces sp. NBC_00335. GTDB lineage: Bacteria > Actinomycetota > Actinomycetes > Streptomycetales > Streptomycetaceae > Streptomyces. The sequence goes on along the minus strand of NZ_CP108006.1, from coordinate 8,525,769 downwards.
TCCGCAGGGCTGCCCGCACCCTGCGAGCAGCGGCTCCTGTGGTTCGTGCGGGAGGCCTGGCCCTCGCCCGCGACCGGTACGACGAGGGTCGCCGGGGAGCTGGGGCGGGGTCAGGGGTTGCAGCTGACCGTGGAGTCGGACCGGATCGTGGTATTCGGCGACGGGATGGAGAGCGACGCGCTGGAGCTGACCTGGGGCCAGAGCGTACGGCTGGGCATCGCTGGAACATCGCTGCACCTGGTGACGTAAGCGCCCTGCCCTACGACCGGCTTGCGCCGGGTCGGGCCGGTCCGGGGGCGGCTTCCCGGCTGTCGGAACAGCCGTCTACAGGTGGAATCGTGGGTCCGGCCGGTGGAGGGGCGCAGCGCAGGTCAGTGCGACAAACGGCTCTGGTCCACTGCTTGTGGTGCGGCCACGCAGGGTGATCCATGGGGGCTGAGGGGGCACGGGCCCTGAGTCAGAACGGCGGGTCGTCGCTGTAGCCGCCTGTCCAGTTGCCGTCCCAAGAAGCGCGGGCGGCTCTGAGGTGGGCGTAGTGCTCGCGGGCCGCGATGTCGGACTCGTTCTCCGATTCGCTGGTGTCGTGGCCCCAGGCCTTCAGCGCGTCCAGGACGCGGTCGCGGTGGTGTCGGTCGGTGCTGACGGCCAGTAGGCGTCGGGCGTGGTCGGCCAGATCGGCCTGGTGTGGGGTGAGGAGGGGATGCTCGATGAGGGGAATGGCAGTGACCAGGGCGGTGTGACGGACGGCTTCGTCGTCATGACCGAGAAGGGGGTGAACTGCGGAGAAGATCGCTGGGCGCGCCTTCCGGAACGCACGCATCTCCTCACTCTCGTCGAGGAAGCTCTCGTCGAAGACGCGTTCACCGGTGGCGACGCACTCGTCGTTGGCGTCGTAGGCGGTGTCGCCGAGCCAGTCGAGGAGGCGCAGGAGAGTCGGGTGGTTCTGTGTTTCGACGTCGGGGTTGTCGTCGCCCGCCGTGATGGCCGGATGGTTGAGGATCGCCGCGGCATAGAGCGCCACCGGGATAGTGGCCTCGTACATGCTGTTCTGGTGAGTCACGGGCCCGAGCGCATCGTGGAGAGCGGACTCCCTGATGACCGGGTCGGCGTTGATGAGAAGCGTCAATGCTGCCGGCAGAGCCTCGCCCGTCCCGCAGGCTGTCGCGAGCGACGCCCAGTTCGTATGGTCCAGCAGTGTTTGAAAGGGAGGGAGGGCGACGGGGTGAGGCTGCTCGTTCTGGCTGCTGCTGTGGGTCACAAGCTGAGGCTATTGCGTTGACGAGTCAGTGTGGGACACGGGTGTCACGTGTGAAGCAGGACGCGCTGGCGGAGAAGCTCGAAGCCTGCGCGGCCGAACATCTGGCGCTTCAGCATCTTGATCCGATGGGCATGGCCTTCGACGACTCCGGAGTTCCAGGGCGTCGAGCTTGGTCGGACGGCTTTGCCGCTGGCCGGTGAGCAACAGCTCCGGCTCCGCGGCTTCGGCACAGCGGAGGACCGTACCGGATCCCGTGCCGAGCCGGCGGGCGACGGACCTCTTGCTGTGGCCGGCGGACAGGTGCTGGGCCGGCTCTGGAGTGTTGCCGAGTTCGAGGAACGCGCCCCACTGAAGCCTCTCGTGCGCCGGGTGCATGACCGGTGCAGGATCAGAACGTGCGACTGATCAGAGGGCGCGCCGGTTGCCGTAGCGGGGCGCCTTGTCGGCAGCGCGAGCGGAAGCGGAGCCGTTCTGGTCGCTGGGATTCATGCGCTTCCGTTCCCTTGGCGGCTCTCCTGCGGGGGTGCCGCCTTCAGTCGTTCACCGGTCCTCTGGCAGCGGGTACACCATGAGGGCCTCCGCGAGGGCTCCGCACAGTCCCATGGCCATCGCGAGCAGCAGCGCGGCGAAGACGGCGTGCCGCATGCCCTCGCCGTGGACGTCCCCGGGCTTCTCCGGCTGCACCTCGCCCCGCGGGTCGTAGACCAAGCGCAACTGGGCGCCGGCCTTAGCCAGTTCCTCGTCCCTGGTCAGGGCGGAGGGACCACCGGGCGGGCAGCCGAGCCGGTGGTCGTACTTGGTGGTCTGGTGGACGGTCTGGCCGGTCTCGACGTTGAAGGTGGAGTACCTCTCGACGCGGGAAGTCACGGCCTCGACCACGCAGGTGACCTCCACTCCCCGTTCTCGCAGCGCCACGTGGTCCACGGAGTTCAGAGCGAGGAACCCTCCGACGGCCGCCGGCAACGCGCTCCAGGCGATGAGTAGTGCGCCGCGCTGCCCGGCCCGGGCAGCATGGTAGGCGAGCCCCGCCAGGGGCACGACGATCCCGCCGAGCACCACCAGTCCGCCGCCCAGCCAGCCGCCCGCTCCCGCCCACCCGACGCCGAACGCCACCCCGGCGGCCGCCACCGGCGCCCCCACGGCGACCAGTACGCGCCCCAGGGTCACCCACCCCCACAGCCCCACCGGATTCCTCGTCCCGGCCATGCCCGCCCCCTGTCTCCCTCGGGTTCCCCGGGTTTCCCGGGTTTCCCGGGCTCCCCTCCGGAGGCTTACACGCCGGGGAGGGCAGGACGGTTGACCGTGCGCACGACTTGGGGAACGGCTCGGGGCACGACTGAGGGCCCCGGTGGGGGACGTCGTTGGCGCATTCCGCCCCGCTGGATCGTTGATCGAACCTCGCCGGACCTCCGTGACGCGACGCATGCGCCATAGCGCCTCTCCCCCGATGGCGGCTGCGTCGTGTCTCAGGTCAGCCGGGTGCTGGCGTAGGTCTCGATGGCGTCGCGCTGGTACGCGGCCAGGCCGGAAGCGATGGCCTCGTATGCGGCGCGCCAGTCTCGTTGTCGACGATGGAGCGTCCGATGGCCCGGTAGTCCTCGGCGGAGACGGCGCGCAGTTCGGTCAGCGCCCGGTACTGGGCGTCGGTTTCGGCCTGGACCGGGTCGGCGTCGGCCGGATGCCCTGCGGCCATGAGTTCGGCCAGCCGGATCATCTGTGCGGTGCGTTCACGGTGCGCGGTGTCGGCGTCGGCCTGGCTCATCGCGTTGGCGCCCGTAACACGAGGACCTGTTGCTGCCGCAGCAGTTGACGCTCCTCGTAGTAGAAGCTGCCGCAACGGCCACTCCAACCCCGAGACCCAAGGTCCTCGCCACCGAACGCGCACGCTCCACACCCCAGGCGGGACAGCCTCCGCCCGTTGCCTCCCCTCCCCTGGGCAGGTTGGCTACGCTGCCCGGCATGGACGATTCCATCGCGCAGCCGTTCCTCGCGAGGCCGGTCACCGGGATCAATGGCGCTGTCGCCACCCTGCGTGCCCTGAAGAGTGGAGACGCCTCCAGTTTCGGGGATTTTCTCGAAGCACTCTCGGCGGGGACCAGAGAGCGCTACCACCCGCATCCGCTCGACCGGACTGAAGCGGAGCGGATCTGTGCTGCTCTCGATGACCCGACCGCCCTGCGTTTCGTGCTGGCGGATGCTCATGACGATCACGTGGTGGCCTATCTGCTGGCCCAGTTCGCAATCCCGGAGGGCGAGAAGGCGCGTTACCGGAATCTCGGGTGGGCAATCGAGAACGGCGCGGACTGCCGCATCGCCCCCGTCGTTGCCGATCATTTGCAGGGCAACGGTCTCGGAACCGAGCTGCTCAAAGGGGCCCTCGGCATCCTGCGTCAGCGCGGATGCCGACACGTCATCCTCTTCGGCGGCACCCGAACCTCCAACGCCCAGGCGATCCGCGCCTACGAAAAGGCGGGATTCAAGCCAGCCGGCGTCTTTCGCGAACGGGGGATCGAGAGCGTCGACATGTGGCTCTCCTTGAACTAGCGGGTGGGCGGCATCTCAGCGCACGACGCGGCCGGTCAGTTCGTCGGTTGGTGGGCCCGCGCGGAGGCCATGGCGAGGGGTGGATCGTGCCGCTTTCGCCGCCCTCGCCGGACCATGTTCACCGGCAGCAGCGCCACGTCCCGGGCCGGCAGCGCCGGAAGGTCGACCCGCAGGGGCTTGCCCACGACGTACCCGATGAGAACCGCGCGGCCGCCGGCGCGCAGTGGTCCCCGGGATCCCGACTGGTAGCAGGGGGTGTCTCGCCACGTGGGCGGTTGGGTATGCAGAGGGGCAATGTGGCCGGAGCAGGTCCGGCTGTTCGGAGGGGGGTAGGCCATGGCGCAGGTTGTGCTGGTCCACGGGATCTTCAACTACGTCCGAGGAGCGACGCCGCAGGAGGCGGCGCTGGAGGCCGCCGCGCAATGCCGGACCGAACTCGCGGCGGGGCTCGCCAAGGCCGGTCTTGCGGGGGCGGCGGATCCGGACCTGGCCATGGCCTACTACGCCGATCTGCTGCGGCCCGGCCTGCCGGATGAAGCCCAGGCCGACGAGGAAGGACAGGAAGAAGACGGATTCGAGAAGCTCACCGCCCGGGAACGCGAGGACGCCGCCGAATGGCTGGTGACGGCGGGTGCTCCCGTGCCCGAGCAGGTGCAGAACATCGGGCTGGCGCCTCTGCGTCAGCTCCTGGGCTGGCTGGTCGACGACCGTAAAGGGCCCATGGGGCGGCGCCTGCGCGACAGGACGGTGCGCCGGCTGGAACGCATGATGCTGGCGATGCTGCGCGAGGTGGAGGCGTACACGACCTGGTCGGAGCGGCGCCGTCTCGTCCAGGAGCGGGTGGCACAGACGATCCAGCGTGAGCAGCCGAAGGTCATCGTCGCCCACTCACTTGGTTCCGTCGTCGCGTACGAGACCCTGCACGCCCATCCTGAACTGCGGGTCCGTCAGCTCGTCACCTTGGGCTCGCCCCTGCGCCTGCCTTCGCTCGCGCGGCGCCTGGAGCCGGGCCTGCGCGCGGGACGAGGAGCCCGTCCCGCGGGCGTCGAGCATTGGACGAACATCGCTGACGTCGGCGACCTGGTGGCAATCCCGCCGAAGCTCTCCGAGGTGTTCCCCGTGGACCAGGACGAAGTGTTCGACAACGGGCTCGATTTCCACGGGCTCGGCTCCTATCTGGCCAATGGCCTGACGGGTCTCGCCGTCGTCCCCTACCTTTCCTGACAGATGCCCGGCCGGGCCCGACCAGGACGGCCCGACGCCTGGCCGAGCAGAACGCCAGGAGGGTCGTCATGACACGGGCTTTGGTGGCCGGCGCGGGTGACTTCCCCGTCGGCCGCAGGTCCGAGGCCGACCGGGCCGACGGGGCCGCCCGCTCACTTCAGCCGCTGCCGTCGGTGGCTCCCGCTCTGCGGGAGCTGTCCTGGGCACTGCACCGCGCGGGAGTGGACACGGGTGAGCCGCTGCTGGAGCCGGGCCGTTCGCGGCTGCGCAAACGCTGGAAGAAGCTGCGTAGGGACGGCGAGGCAGAGGCGTTCGTCCTGTACTTCGCCGGTCACGGTGTCCGGGGCGCCGGCGGGGGCCTGTACCTCGCCTGTTCCGGCGCCGACCCTCAGCGCCTCGACGACACGTGTGTCAGCGTCGGACGGCTCCTCGAAGAAGTCGAGAACCGCGACACGCCCGTCCTGTTCCTCCTCGACGTGTGCGGAGCGGGTCAGGCCATCGTCCAGCAGCAGCTGCAGGACCTCGCCGCCCGTCGGCCCCAGGACGGCGTGCGCAACGCCTGGATCATCGGAGCGAGTTCCGCCGGTTCCGCCGCGTACGGAGCCCACTTCACCAGCGCCGCCGGCGCCGTCCTGCACCGGCTGGCCGACGGCACCCTGGATCTCGACCCCGCCCTCGCGTTCGTGCCCGTCGATACCCTCGCCGCGGCCATCGACCGTGAACTGAGCCGTGCTGCTCTCGCAGCCGGCCGACCGGCTCAGGCAGTCGTACGCACCCCGCACGCCGAGGCCCGCGTCGACCCCGAGCCGTTCCTGCGCAACCCGGCCCATTCCACGGACCCCGGCGCCAGGGTCCTGGACGGTCTGGACCCGCGCCTGCGCGAATTCGCCCACGCCTGCTCACCCGGGCTCGACCCGCTGCACTTCCTCACGCGCGCCGCGGGGAACCCCGTCGCCGACGCCGTGCAGTTCTCCGGGCGGACTGCGGAACTCACCCGAATACACCAGTGGGTCGAGGACGAGGCGCAGAACCCCCTCCTCGTCGTCACCGGCGGTCCCGGCAGCGGGAAGTCCGCACTGCTGGGTGTCACCGTCTGCCTCACCCACCCGCAACTGTCCAAGCTGGGACCACGGGTGCGCGCCGCCGTCCGCACCTTCCGACCCAGGCCCACCGGACGGGTGCTGGCGGTCCATGCGCGCGGGCTGTCGCTGGGGCAGATCACCGACTCCCTGCTCCACCAGCTCCGCCGGCCCTCGTCCCGGCCGGCTCGGGCCGTGCCGGTTGGCGAACGTCCGGTCATGCCCCATGTCCTGCCGACGGCCGATGTCCTGTCCGAGCTACGCGCCGCAGGTGACGTGCTGGTGGTCCTGGACGGCCTCGACGAAGCGGCCGATCCCGCCGCCGTCATCGACGAGCTCGTCCTCCCCCTCGTCCGCGGCAATCCCGGCCGCCAGGCCCCCAGCACCACGAAGGTTCCGGGTGTTCGGGTTCTGCTCGGGACACGCCCGTGGTGGGACGCTCTGCCCGAGCTGCACGCGTACGCCACGGATCACCCCGAGACGCTCCTCGACCTCGACCCCGTCACGGAGGAGGACCGCCGGGTCCTGGCCGACGATCTCGACAGCTATCTCGACCTCCTCATCGGCGACCTGTACCAGCCGGCCCTCATCCGGGGATTCGCCGAACGGCTCGCCCAGTACACCGACGGCGGAGCGTTCCTCGTCGCGGCCCTCTACGCCGACCACCTCCGCAGCGGTCCCGAGAGCGACACGATCGACCCGCCCTGCGGCATCACCGAGGTGTTCGAACTGCATCGGCGGACGCTCGCGCGCACCGACCCCTGGATCGAGCCGGTCCTCGCCGTTCTTGTCCAGGCCCGGGGCCAGGGAATGCCCCTCGACCTGCTCCACACCGCCGCCCTGGCCCACAGTCCACCGGCGCCGGGCACCCCCACCCCCCAGCTTGCCGCCACCCGCCGAGCCCTGGCCTCGGCCACCTTCTATCTGAGGACGACCCCCGACACCGACCACCGGCTCCTGTACCGCTACTTCCACCAGGCCCTGGCCGACCACACGGCCCCGACGGTCCGCGCGGATGCGGTCCACGCCGCGCTGCTGGCCACCGTTCCCCCGACCTTGGAGGGCGGCCCGGACTGGGAGCGGGCCGACCCTTATCTACTGCGGCACGCCGCCGAGCATGCCGTGGCGGCCGGCGACGACGCCCTGGACCGGCTCGTCGAGGATCCCCTCTTCCTCGCCCACGCCGAACCCGACGCGCTCACCCTTCAGTTGCGCCACACCACCGGCGAACGCGCGGTCGCCCACGCGGACGTCTACCGCGCCGGCACCGCCCACCATCCGCAGCGCCACCGACTGGGCACGCGCCGTGCCCTCCTCGCGCTCAACGCCGTACGGTACGGCGTCGAGGGCCTGCGCCGCCGACTGTCCGGAAGCTCCGACGAGGGCGACTGGGAGCCCTTGTGGGCCACCGGGGGATCCCTGTCCCCCGCCCTCTCACGGACCCTCACCGGTCACACCGCCCCCGTCGACGCCGTGGCCGTGACCGACGTGGCCGGCCGGCCCGTCGTCGTCAGCGCTTCACGGGACCTGACCGCCCGCGTCTGGGACATGGCCACGGGACGCCCCGTCGGAGCACCCCTCGTCCACGACGACGAGGTGTACGCCGTGGCCTGCACCCGGCTGGGCGGGGTCCCGGTCGCTGTCACGGGCACCGGAAGCAAGAGGTCCAAGCAGAGCAGCCTGTGGGTGTGGGACCTGCACACCGGACGCCTGACCGCGGGCCCCCTGGCCGGGCACTTCAACTTCGTCTTCGCCATCGCGTGCGGCGAACTCGACGGGGATCCCGTCGCAGTGAGCGCATCGCGTGACGGCACCCTCTTACGGTGGGACCTCACCGCCGGTCGCACGATCGGAGAACACCTCCGGGGGCACTCGGGCCCGGTCATGGCAGTGCGCTGCACCATGCTGGACGACCGGCCCGTCATCGTCAGCGGCGGTAACGACGGCACCGTCCGCGTGTGGGACCTGGCATCCGGCAGTCCCGTCCGCGCCCCGTTGAAGACGCGTGCGGGCGACGTGGTCGCCCTCGCCTGCACGCGGCACGCTGACCGCCCCGCGGTGCTGACCGGGCACCGCGGACACGGACAGGACGTGCTGCGGCTGTGGGACCTCGATACCGGGCAAGCCATCGGCGGGCCCCTGCTCGGCCACACCCGCTCCGTGTTCGCCGCCTCGGTCCTGCCGGGAGACGCCTCACTGGCGGTCACCGGGTCCGCTGACGGCACCGTGAGGATGTGGGATCTGGACAGTGGCCACCAGAAGGGGGCCACGCTCACCGGGCATACCGGCACCGTGTTCTCGGCAGCGGCCGGATCCGTGCACGGCCGGCCGGTCATCACCACCGGCTCCTCGGACGCAGACGTGAGGATCTGGGACCTCCAGGACGCCGTCACCGCGCGAGGACACCGTACGAGCCGGGTCGTGGGCCACACCGGTGAGATCACCTCGGTGGCGTGCGCCGTCGTCGACGGCGCGGACGTCGCGGTGTCCGCGTCCCGGGACGGCACCCTGCGAGTCTGGGACCTCGCCACCGGACGGCAACCCGTCGGGCCGCTCGTCGGCCACGGCGACACGGTGACCTCCGTCGTATGCGCCACGCGTCACGGGCGCCCGGTCGCCGTGTCCGGATCGCTCGACGGGGATGTCATCGTCTGGGACCTGAGCGACGGCACCGTGGTCGATCTCCTGCCCACCGTCGACGCACAAGTCCGCCACGTGGCCTGCGCGTCCGGGCCCGGCCCCGTCATCATCGCCCTGTACGCGGACGGGGTCCAGCGCCAGTGGACCCTCGACACGCTCAGCCGCACGGGACCCGCCGAGCCCTGGGTCCTTGACGAGGAGGGCCCGGGCGGCGGCCCCGCCGGCCCACCCGATGCGTTCATGAACTCCCCCTTCATCGCCCACCTGACGGCCCTGCGCCTCGCCGGACACCAGGTCGCCGAGGAACTGCCCATGTGGTCGGGACTGGTGGCAAGCACCGGCGAGCCGGGGAAGACCCTCCTGGTCACCGCCGACAGCGACGGTGTCCTGGTGTGGGACGCGCCGTCGGGCCGGCCGCGGGGCAAACCCCTTCCGGTCGTGCCGGCGCGCACCACAGCACTCGCCTGCGCCCTGCCGGCGGCCGGGCCGCCCCTGGCCGCCACCCTGGACCGGGACGGCACGGTACGGATCTGGGACCTGGGCGACCGCAGCCTCATCGGCACGATGCTCGTATCCGGCGCCACCGCCGTCGCGCTGACCGGCGGGCCACAGCTGGTCGCCGCGGTCGGCACGGACCTGGCCGTCTTCACCCCCGCGGCAGCGCCCAACGGCTGACCCTCCTCGCGGACAAGCAAGTGCCGCGAGCGACCCGAAACCCTCGAGCGGTTCGCCGGCGGCTGTCGGCTCCTGCGCACACCCAACGGCCGACAGGCGCAGCGGCTCCTCTCTGGGCAGCGCCTCGGCTCGCCGTAGTCGTTCATCCGCGAGTGCGGGCGTTCCACACCTCGGTTGCCGCCTCGCCATCGGCCCGGCCGCAGCGGGCCGATGGTTGTGAGGCGGCGGGCTGCCGGTGACGGATCGTCATCGGCGTCCTTGAAGTCCCCGCACGCATGCCGCGATGGCGTGGAGGATGCCGGCGCGGTCCTGCGAAGGGGTGTCCTTCAGCGCCAGGCCGGTGATGGTCACCAGGGCGATCGCGAGGATCGCGAGCCCGGCCAGGGGCACCGCCGCCCACCAGATGTCCATGTGTCAATCCTTCCCCAAGCAGCCTCGACAGCCCCGGACGGGGCGGCCACGAGCACCTTCTCCAGGCGCCATGGGGGTCGGCCATGGATACCGGATCGCCGGATTTCCTGCCGCAAGCTGCCAGGTCACAGGAGCATGGTCCTGGGGGTGCCGGATCGGCCGGATCAGAACAGCACCCGAGTGGGGAGGCGGGACGTGCACGCGAGGAAAGAGCATGCGGGACGGCAGGCGCTGGCGCAGCGGCTCGGGGAGCTCAGGGAAGGGCTGCAGGAAAAGCGGCAGACGGATAAGGCTGTGATCGAGGAGGTCAACCGGCGTCGGCGCAAAGCCGCAGGCCTTCGGGAAGACGAACCCTGCCGCCGGCCGTACAAGGAAGGCGGCGACCTGGGCTCCTCGACGGTCAACGGCTGGTTCCCGAAGCAGAAGGCGGGGTCGAAGGAGCCGACCGTGCCGCAGCATTTCGATGAGCTGTGGTCCGTGGTCGTCGTCATGCTCGAATTGATCAGCGGGAGGGACACGCGGTACGTGGAGGGCAGGTACCGCCTCGGCTGGGCGCAGCTCCATGAGGACGCCCAGCGCTGGATCGGCATGGACGAGGAGGTGCGTGGCTACCTTGAAGCGGCCCGCAAGGCCGCCGAGGAGCATCCGTATCCGGAGATTCCCGAACCGCCTTCCCTGACCGAGGTCTACGTCCGCCAGCGCAGCCATCCCGCGGATCGGGACGGGCGCGCGGTGCCCGGCGACGGCTCTGCCGGCGGAAGGAGCAGTACCGGCCCCGCCGCTTCTTCCGAACCGGCGGAAGCGGTCTTCCGGGCGGCCGACAGGGTGAGCGTGCTCATCGCCGGCCCCGGTACCGGCAAGTCCACGCTGCTGCGTGCGCGGTTGCGCGACGCGGCCGGTGAATTGCTCGACGACGCGCGCAACGCCGGGAAGTCCGGTTCGGCCGTCCCGGTATGGGTGAGCGCACGCGCCTTTGCCGGGGAGGAGAAGCAGGTACCCGACGTGCTCGCCGAAGCCACTGGAATGCTCAGCAGGTTCGGACGGCAACCGGGACTGACCCGGGACCGCTTCCTTCAGCGGCCGTGGAGCGGCGCGCACTGGCAGCTTCTCGTGGACGGCCTCGATGAGCTCCCCAACGCGCAGGAGCGGCGGGCCGTGTTGGAGAAGCTGGCCCATGCCGTCGCGGCGGACCCGCCGCTGTACCGGTGCGTCGTAGCGACCCGCCCTCTGGCGGAGGGCGAACTCAACGTCCTCGACCGCGTCCTCGGCCTCACGGCGCCGCACTACGAACTGCAGCCCTTCACCCCCCACGATCTGCACGCCTACATGGGGAAGTACTTCAGCACCCGCTGGCCGCAACGAGAAGCGATCGACCGCGCCCGCCGCTTCGCCGGCGCCCTCCGCAGCGCATGTCTGGACGAACTGGCCCGTACCCCGCTGATGGCCTTCATGCTCTGCCAGCTCTACCTCGCCAGGCCCGAGCGCCCAATGCCGGATGGCCGTACCGCGGTCTACGAAGCATTCACCGACATGGTCTACGAGAAGAATCAGAGCAAGGACGTTGCGAAGAGTCACGAAGACTCGATCAAGCACCTTGTGGAGAACGTCCAGAGTCCGCGGGCGCGCAGGGAAGTCGACGCCGCGGCGCGCCATGTCCACGAACGGCTGCCCGAGCTGATCAGTCATCTGGCCTACCAGAGGCTTTCGGACCACGAGATCTCAGTCACCGAGGCACTGGCCTCACACGAGGCCGTGCAGCGCCCCGGCAAAGTCCGCCCGGAGCGGTGGGAGGCGTTCTTGGAGAACCTTCTCCGGCACACCGGGCTGATGGTCCACCGCGCCGACGGCCTGGGCTTCCCCCACCGGACCTTCCTCGAGTACCACGCCGCGGCGGAACTCCGGCACCGGCTGACCGCTGAGCGCACCCTGACGGGGGACGCCCTCATCCACGAGGTGTACGGCCGGCATTGGGCCGACCCCACCTGGCACGAAACCCTCGTCCTCGTCGCCGGAATGGTCGAACCCCGTCTCACGGGCGAGATCGTCGACCACCTCCTCGCGGCCGATCCGCTGTGGTTCATTCCGCTGCGCGGGTCGTTGGCGGGCGAGACTCCCCACCACATCGTGCTCGCCGCTCGCTGCCTCGGCGAGGTGCGTGATCCCGGCGAGCTGGGTGCGCAGTGCTTCGCCGTCGTCAACGCGGTGATCTCGCTGATCGAGCACATGGTCGCGGAAAGGGTGTCCTCCGCCTCCCCGGTCACCCGCGTGGTCGCGGAGACGCTACCGCCCGTGCTCGGCCGGCTCGGCGCACGCGACTGCGCCGTCCGTGCCCGCTACCACGACTGGTACCGGGCGCGCGGCCAGTTCCTGCGCGTCATCAGGGAGGGGGAGGACTTCGTCTGGGTTCAGGTGCCGCCGGCCGCGCGGGTCGGCGCCGCGCTGCTACGCGACGACAGCGCGTTCCGCGAGAGCCTGGTCGGTCAGGCGGTCTTCGGCCACGAGCCCGCCGTCAGAGAGGAGGCGCTGCGCGCACTCGTCCAGGAATGGCCTGACGATCCGCAGGTCGCCGACCTGCTCCGCGGGCTCGCCGGGACGGACCCTGATGGGGACGTCAGGAGATTCTCGCTCCAGCTTTTCGCAATGACCCGTCATCAGGACCACTCCACCGGGGACTGGCTGCGGAAATGCCTCACCGACCACGATCGGTACCTACGGCAGGGGGCGGTGGCCGCGCTCGCCGACGGCTGGCGCAACGCGCCCGAGACGTTCGCCTTGGTACGCCAATCCGCGACCGATGACCACGACGACTCGGTCCGCCTCACCGCCGTGAAGGCCATCGCCGCCGCCTGGCCGCGCAACCCGGACGCCGCAGCCGTGGCACGCGACATGGCCGCCCGCGCCCCCGACCCGAACCTGCGGTGCAGCGCGTTCGACATCCTCGTCGAGGTCTGGCGCGACGATCCGCAGACCGTGGAGCTGCTGCGTTCCGTCGCCACCGACCCCGGAAGCGAGGACTGGGTGCGAGGAGCCGCGAAACGGGCGCTCGCCCGCACCGAAACCCGCCCTGCCGCCCCTGCCCGGTCGGCGTCTCGGTCCGCCGCGGAGGATCCGCGACATGCCGCGCTGAAGCCCCTTGTCGTCGACCGGCGCACCGATGCGCAGACCCCCGTGCTGCTGCGCGAACACGCCGAGAACCACCCCGACGACACGGTCCGGGTCGCTGCGGTGCGGGCCCTGGCCACGAACTGGCACAACCATCCGCCCACGCTGCCGTGGCTGTGCGAGCTCGCCGCCACCGCCGACGCGAACGGGCCGGTGAGGCAGGCCGCGCTGTGGGCCGTCTACTCCGCCTGGCCCGACCACCCCGACGCCAGAGCACTGCTCCGCAGCGGCGCCGGCGGCCAGGGCCCTTCGCAGGCCCGCGAGGTGGCCGTCCTCGCGCTCGCCGCCGGATGGCGCGACGACCCGGAAACCAGGTCGCTGCTGCACGGACTGGCAGGTGACGGCAACGCCGAGTTCGTGCGCGCGGCGGCGGTACGGACGCTGGGGGGCGGCTGGCGCGACCACCCCGAGACCGTCGAGCTGTTGTACGACAGGGCCGACAACGACCCCGACCTCTACGTCCGCGGAGCCGCCGTCCAGGCCCTCGTCACCCACCGTCGCACCCCGCGGACCGCAGCCCTGCTCCGCCGGCTCGCCATCGACGACCCCGACGATCGCATGCGCGCAGTCGCCATCTACGACTTGGCGGCGGGCTGGCACGGCCCGGAGACCGGCGAGCTGCTCCGGCACATCGCCACCAGCCAAACCGACCCGATCAGCCGGGGCGCGGCAATCCGGGCCCTGTCCGGCCCCTGGCGCGACGACCCCGTCACCGAGGAACTCCTACGCGAGCGGGCCGCCGACGACTCCGACTGGATCCTGCAGCGAGCGGCCGTGACGGCACTCGCCGAACGCTGGCCCTATGACCCGGAGATCCAGGCGCTCGCCGACAGCCTCTCCGACGACTGGTAGCGGTCGGGACCCGGTGAGGTTCATGCCACGTGAGCATCGAGATGCGCGTGGTGGAGGGTCCTGGTCGCGCCGCAGAGGCCGAGCGGGACCGACTTCTACCGCTCACCCGCATCCGGGCCCCGAGCCGAGCCGAGCCGGCAGCCGAGGCCGGCTGACCGCAGCCGTCCCGCGCCGAGCGATGGAACCTGGAACCACCCGCTAGCCGGCGCGGGCCACAAGCAGCGGCTGGAAGAAGCCCGTCTCCTGTGGCATCTGCCACTGCGGGTCGACGAACCCGGCCTCGGTGGCGAGGCCGACCAGCCGGTCCCGGCCCAGTGCCCAGTAGGTGGTCCGGCGGACCCGGACGCGCCATTCTCCGGCTGCCGGAAGGAGTTGGAAGTGCTCCAAGTCGTAGTGCTCGCCGTCGTCGTGCCAGTGCCAGAGCTGGAAGGTGACGGTTCGCTCTCCGTCGTCGGCTTCGGCGGCCCTGGAGACTTGCGGAGGCGTCGCAGCCGGACGATCGCGCAGCAGGTCGTCGTAGGGCCTTGTGCTGAGCAGCAGTTGGCCTCCGGGGCGCAGGACTCGGCGCATCTCAGCCAGGGCGGCATTCACCTCCTGCTCTGTCAGCAGGTGAGGCAGCGAGTTGTCGGCGCAGACGACAGTGTCGAACTGGCCATCGGTAAACGGGAGGCGCCGCATGTCGGCCGCGGCCGTGCGCAGGCTCAGGCTCCGGCGGGCGGCCTCCCGGGCAGCGCGGGCGGCGGCGCGGGGGCTGATGTCGGTCCCTGTGACCCGGTGCCCGCGCAGTGCCAGCCCGATGGCCTGCGTGCCGATGCCGCAGGAACAGTCGAGCACTGCCGCGCGATCCTGGACGATCAGTGCGTCCAGGGCCTCCCCCTGTCGACGGATGCTCGCGTCCCAGTCTGAGTAGATCAAGTGGTAGTCGTCGGCCAGTTCGTCATAGAAGTGCGCCACCGATGTCTCAGACATGACCTGAGATTACCGTGCGAGATTCCCTGAAGACGCTGGTCGCCCTGGTGATCGGCACGAACGCCCTCGCTGACGACAGTGCCGTCACTTGAGTTCCCTCGTCTGGGGCGACGTGAGTTTTGACATCTTCGTGATGCGGTTCGACCGGCACCAGCTGCCGGGCTCCATGGTGGACGACTGCCCGGTGGTCGTCGCCCGCACCGGCGCGGAGATCGACCGTGCGATCAGGATCGCCCCTTGGTACCGCCCGGCTGGACGCCAGCGGTGCCGGAACCCCGACGAGCCGTGCGGGAGGGGTCGGATTCCGGTCAACTCGCCGTGTGCGAAGCCCTGTTCCGTAGAGCGCCCGGACAGGCCCGAAGAGGTACCGTGCATCACCCGCCGCCCCGAGGAAGGGAACCGCCCATACGCACCCCCCGCAACACCCAGACCTTCCGGTACGTCGGGCCCGCCCGGTGACCGGTCCCGCGCCCATGCGGCCGGGCGATCCGTCAGCGCTCGGGCCCTGGCAGCTGCTCGGTGTGCTCGGTGAGGGCGGCATGGGGACCGTCTACCTGGGGCGCGCCGGTCGACGGGTCGCCGCGGTCAAGACGCTCCGGCGCGAGCTGCTCGGCGACCCGCACCTCGCCGTCCGCTTCCGCAGGGAGCGGGAGGCCGTCGAGGCCGTACGCAGCCGGTACGTGCCCGGGCACCTCGGGGCCGATCTCGGCGCCCCCGTACCGTGGCTCGCCACCGCATACGTGCCGGGGCCGACCCTGGAGCGCTGCGTCGAGGAGTACGGACCCCTCTCCCCCGACACCATCCGGGCACTCGGAGCCATGCTCGCCACCGCCCTGGCCACCCTCCACGCGGCCGGGGTCGTACACCGGGACCTCAAGCCGTCCAACGTGCTGCTCACCGCCGACGGACCCCGCCTGGTCGACTTCGGCATCGCTCGCATGCCCGCGGCGACGAGGGTCACGGTCACGGGACAGCGCCCGGGTTCGGCCGGGTACATGTCCCCGGAGCAGGTCCTCGGCCTGGAACTCGGCCCGCCCAGCGACGTGTTCACCCTCGGCGCCCTCCTGGCGTACGCGTGCACCGGACACCACCTCTTCGCCGGCGACGGCTTGGCCTTCGCCGACTACGGCATCGTGCACGACGAGCCGGACCTCTCGCGGGTACCCCCGCCCCTGCGGCCCGCGCTCAGCGGCTGCCTGGACAAAACGGCGGAACGGCGTCCGCGAGCCGCGAAGTTGGCAGCACTGTGGGAGGCCCCCGGCCGGGGCGCGCCCGCGGGCTGGCTGCCTGCCCCCATCCTCCGGGACATCGAACGGCAGGGTGTGCGCGCTCGGGAGCTGGCGGGTCCGACCGGCCCTTCCCGACGGCGAGTGTTCGGGATCGCGGCGGGCGCGGCCGCCCTGCTCACGGCCGGCGCCGGGGGTGCCGGATGGCAGTGGTACGGAACCGGCGGGAACACCGCCGGCGAGGTCCCTCTGTGGCACGGAGCGCCGGGCGAACTACCCACCCCCGTCTGGTCCGTGTCGGACCTTGACCCGCACATGCCCTTCGGCCCCGCTCGGGCGGGCGACGTCCTGCTGGTCGCGGACCCCGGGAAGGTGTCCGCGCTCGACCCTCGCACCGGCCGCCGGCTCTGGTCGTACGAGGGCGGCCGCCCGCCCGTCCGCCAGGCGCCCGGTCCCGTGCTCATCGGTCCGGACGGCATCCTGCGCGCCCTCGACTCCCGTACAGGGAAACCGGTATGGACCGGCCCGGGCGGACTCTCCGCACTGCTCGCCGCGGAATCCGGCACCGTGTACGCGAGGGACCCGGCCGGCCGTGTCGTCGCCGTCCGCCACGGGGCGGCCACGCCGCTGTGGCGGTCGCGGGAGGCGGTCGCCGCAGACGGAGCGGTGGCCGTCGCCGGGGAAGGACGGTTGGTCGTCACCACGGCCGAAGGAAGGGTGCACGCCCTCGACCCGGCCTCCGGGCAGACGAGTTGGGAGGCGGCCGACGCCGCGCACGGCCTGCCCGGAGCCGTCGGCGAAGGGCTCCTCGTATTCGGAGGGGCCACACTGCGCGGATTCGACGCGCAGGACGGGGCCCGGCTCTGGGAGGCGAAGCCGGCGGCAGGGAACGGCGGGTTCGGCACCCCCCTGGTGCGGGGCGGCTCGGTTTACGTCGCCGAAGGCGGCCGGCTGCGCTGCCTGCAGCTCACGGACGGCACCGACCTGAGGGAGATGAGGGGCCAGGGCGGCGGCTACGCGGTGTCTCCGCCCGTCGCGGCGGCGAACGGGCTGTACGTCCCGCTGTCGTCCGGAGCCGGCGGCGTGGCGGCCTTCCCGGTCGCCGGGGACACCGAGCGCTACAGGTTCTCCCCGGGAGCCGAACGGGACGAACCATGGGCGGTGACGGCGGCCGGCCAGGTGGTGGCGGCCCAGAACGGCGGACGCCTCTACGCGCTGCCCCGCTTCTGACCCTCGCCACGCCCGCGTGGCCGGGAACTGATCACCTCCCCCGGCCGTCCTCCACCCCGGGAGGTAGGGTGCCCGCAGCGTTCGACGGGGAGCGGAACGACAGCTGGTGAACGGGGGGGTTGAACCGGCATGGCAGCACGCGGCGACGGCCCCGATTCCTTAGGGGACACCGACCCCACCGGGATCGGGGAGTACACCCTGCTGGCCCGGCTACGGGAGAGCGCTTCCGGAGTGGAGTACCTGGCCCTGGACCGCGAGGGAGCCAAGGTCGCTGTCGTCATACCGCGTCCCCGGCTGGCCGCCGACCCCGCGCTGAGCCGCAGGTTCGCGGCGGAGGCACGGCTCGCGGTGGCGGCGGCCGGCCCGTGGGTGCCCGCGGTGCGGAAGTCGGCGGACGGGTACCTCGTCACCGCGTACGGCCCCGCGCTCACCCTCGGCTCCGCCGTCGCCCGGTACGGCCCGCTGCCGGAGCACGCCCTGCGCGTCGTCGGCGCCGCCCTGGCGGAAGCACTCGTACGGCTGCACCCGCTCGTCGAGGCCCACCAGGGCCTCTCACCGCACACGGTGCAGCTCGGCATCGAAGGACCCCGCCTCACCGGATTCGGCCCCCTCGCCGCCGCCACCGGGATCGGCCCCGCGACCGACGGCGGGGGCGCGCGACTCACGCTCGGCTTCCTCACACCCGAACAAGTCGCCGGGAGGGCGCCCGGCCCGGCCTCCGACGTCTTCGTCCTCGGGCTGCTCCTCGTGTACGCGGCCACCGGGGCGGGCCCGTTCTCCGCGGCCACCCCGGACGCCGTCGCCACGGCCGACGCCGACCTCGACGGCGTGCCGGAGGGCCTGCGCTCCCTCCTCTCCCGCTGCCTCGACAAGGACCCCGCCCGCCGCCCCGCCGCCGAGACCGTGGCGGCCGGACTCGCCCCGAGCGGAGCCGCCGCACTCCTCGCGGCGGACTGGCTGCCGGGGGCGCTGGTGACGGAGCTGTCCGAACAGGCCTCGGCCGTCATGGCGTTGGAGGCTCCGGTGCAGGACGCCCGATCGGCGACGGCGGTGTCCGCGCAGGTTCACGCGACCGCTCAGGAAGAGCCGAAACCCCCGCGCCGCGACCTCCCCGCCCGCCGAGCCCTGCTCCTGGGCGCCCTCGGCACCTCGGCCGGGCTGGCCGGCGGTTTCGCCCTCGGCCGGAACACCCGTCACGCCCCCGCCCCCGCCGCCACGCCGAGCGGCCCGCCCGCCCGCGTGCAGGGCGCGCCGCCCGCGGTCCTGTGGCACTACAAGGGCGCGACCACCGGCCAGCCGGCGATGGTGTGGAACGACCGGGTGCTGGTGGTCCCCCTGACCGGCGCCACGGTCGGCCTGGACCTGCGGACCGGAAAGACGCTCTGGACCAAGGACATCTGGTGCACTGCCACACCGGTCCTCGTGTCCGAAGATCTGCTCTTCGCCCCCAGCTTCGTCGGGGGGCTCGTCCGCTTTTCCGCCACGACGGGGACCGTGCGCGACACCGACTCCGACTACGACATGGAGACCGACGGGTTCGCAGGTCACCGCGGCACTCGCGTGTGGTTCCGCGCGCCGGACAAGGAGGGCGTGACCCACGTGGTCTGCTACGACATCGCGCAGCGCAGGGCGGTGTGGCGTACGCCGGTGAGGGGCACCCCGGTGGGGCGGAGCAGCGCGATACGGGTGACACCGGGCCCCGAGTCGGTGTACGTCCAGTGGGTGCCCGACCCCGCGGACGTGGAGCAGAAGAAGCTCGGCACGGCCGTGTTCAGTGCCTTGAACGCGGAAACCGGCGCGCAGCGGTGGGAGCGGTGGGAGAAAGAGGCCTGGGCCGCCCTGCCCGACCAGCCGCGCTCCTGGATGACCGCCGACGGCACCCTCTATACGGAGGAGGAGTTCAAGCTCCACGCGCGTGACGTGAAGACCGGCAGCGAACGGTGGGGCGAAGACGCCCTCAAGAGGGACAACCGGGTCAGCGCCCCGCGCGAGGTGCTGGTGCGGGGCGACGCCTCGTTGTACGTCGTGGACGCGAACCTGTGGACGCATCTGATCGATCCCCGCGACGGCACGATCAAGCGGACCACGTTTCCGGGGCTCCCCCTCTCGGCTGTCGCCAAGGGTGCGACGGCCCTCGCGTCGGGGCCGCCGGGCAGCCCCCTGTACCGGCTCGACTGGCAGTCGGTCACCGCGATCGACCCGGCCGACGGCCGCAACCTGTGGGTGTTCCAGGGGGTGGCCGAGCAGCTGAACGAGCAGGAAGGACTGACCTGGCAGGTGGCGAGCGGGACCCGGACCGCCGTGTTCGCCCGCAAGTTCGGCCTTCACTACTTCGCCCTGCCGGTCGGGTGAGCACCGTGTCCCAGGGCTCCGGACCCACCACACCGCTGCTGCCCGGCGACCCCGAGCGGATCGGCGGCTACACGCTGCTCGGCCGGCTGGGCGGCGGCGGCATGGGCACGGTCTTCCTCGCCCGGTCCGCCGGCGGGCGCGTGGTCGCGCTGAAGACGGTGCACGAACACCTCGCCCGTGAACCGGAGTTCAGGATCAGGTTCCGGCTGGAGGCAGAGGCGGCCCGGACGATCGGGGCGCGGCACGGGGCGACGGTCGTGGCCGCCGACACCCAGGGGGCACTGCCTTGGCTGGCGACGGAGTACCTGCTCGGCCCCTCGCTCGCGGAGGCCGTCGTACGGCACGGGCCGCTGCCCGAGACTGCGGTGCGGGCCCTGGGCTCCCGGCTGGCCCAGGCCCTGGCCGACATCCACGGCTCGGGCCTGGTGCACCGGGACCTCAAGCCCTCGAACGTCCTGGTCACCGCCGCGGGTCCGCGCGTCATCGACTTCGGCATCGCCCGTGCGCTCGGCGCCCGCCGCCTGACCCGTACCGGGCAGGCCGTGGGCACCCCCGCCTACATGTCCCCCGAGCAGGCGGGCGGCCGGGACCACGAGCCACCGGGTGACGTGTTCGCCCTCGCCGGGGTGCTCGTGTTCGCGGCGACCGGCCACGCCCCGTTCGCGGGCGAGGCCGCCGCCGACCTGCTGTACGGGGTGCGGTACGGCACACCGGACTTCTCCGGGTTGCCCGCGGGACTGCTCCCGGTCCTGTTGCGGTGCCTGGCCAAGGATCCGGACGACCGCCCGGCCGACGAGGAGATCGCGGCCGAACTGGGAGGCGGGGAAGGCAACTTCGCCGACCTGCTGCCCGGTCCCCTGCGCTCCGACCTCGGCCGGCGGGCCGTCGGCGTCTGGGACCTGCGCCCGACCCGGCTGCCCGGACCACCGCCGCCCCCCGAGGAGCCCCCCGCCGGGTGGACGTCCCGCCGACGCCTGCTGCTGGCCGGTGCCGGAGGCCTGCTCGCCCTCGGCGCGGGCGCCGCGCTCTGGGCGGCGCGCGGCAGCTCCGGCACGCCCCCGGCCGACCGGAAGGCGGCTTCCACGTCCCCACGCCCGCCGGGGCTGCCGCCCGAGCCGCTCTGGACGTACGACGCCGAGTCGCTGTGCCGGGTCGAGGCGGTCCGGGACGGGATCGTCGTCGTGTCGGTCGGAGACGACCGGTTCAGCCGTACCGTGGCCGGCCTCGACGCGGCCACCGGCAAGGTGGCGTGGCGGAGCCCGAAGACCGTTGTTTTCGAGGAGAACGGGGAGGGCTTGGTCGTCCGCGAGAAGTCCTCGGTCCTCAACGCCCCGGATCCCCTGCTCGCCCTCTCCCCCACCGACGGGCGATTGACCGAGTACCCCGCCGAACTGGGGCAGCCCCGACTGCTCAGCCCCCGTCTCATCGCCAGGACCGACGACCGCCTGTACCTCTCCGGCTACGACGGCCACCAACAGCTCATTGCCGCCTACGCCGCGGACGGGGGTACGCGGCTCTGGGCTCAGAAGACGGGACACGAGCCCTCCTCGCCGAGCCCCGGCGTCGCCGCCGCGGGGGACGTCTTGATCTACTCCGTATCAGGGGACGTCGTGGGTGTCGGGCGGGACGACGGGCGGGAACGCTGGCGCATCGACCTCTCCGGCCCGGACAACCTTCGCCTCCAGCCGGTCCATCCCGCTTCCCTGGCCGACGGCCGCCTGCACCTCGGGGGCGGCGAGGTGCGCGCCCTGGAGGCCGCCACCGGGAAAGTGGTCTGGCGCTTCGGTGCGGACCGGGTGCCGTATCCCGGCGGTCGGGCCTCCTTCGGGACCCCGACGGCCGTGGACGGCATGGTGTACGTCATCGGGCTGCGTCCCGCGGGCGCGCAGAACCCCCGTGTGTACGATGAGCTGCTCGCGCTGCGAGCCTCGGACGGAGCGCTGCAGTGGACGTACGCCATCCCGGACGGCGTCCGCTTCGACCCGCCGCCGCTCCTGCACCGGGGCATGCTCTACGTGGACACGGGCAAGCTGGCCCAGCCCCTCCTCGCCGTCGGCCTCGCAACCCGCCGCCCGCCCTGGACGTACCGCAGCGGATTTACCGAGGACGGCCACGTACCGCTGACGACCTCCGGTTACACAGACCTCCGCATCGCCGACGGCCGCCTCCACCTGTCCTGTGGGACGCACGTCCTCGCGCTCCCCGCACAGGAGGGGTAGCAGGGGAGCCCGATGACGGCGCGGCGGTGGGCCGGCACGGTCGCCCTCCGGGAGTGCAGTCCCGGCCAGGCCCCCGCGCCGGCCCACCCGCCGACCCGCCGGTCAGGGGGCGTCGATGAGTACCCGGCCGTCGGTCGGCACCGTTGCCGCGAGCCCGTTCGCGTACGCGTTCTGTACGCGGGACCGCTCGGTCGCGTTGGGTACGGCGTTGGTGCAGGCCGTCCCGGCGCTGGATCCTGACATCAGCTGGGTGCACGGCCCCGGCTTGGTGTCCGGGAGGCCCAGGCTGTGGCCCAGCTCGTGCGCGGCGATGCGCGTCTTGTCGTACCCCTGGCTCACGGCCTGCGAGCCGAGTTCGACGCGCACCTGTCGCCCAGGACGGACCGGGCCGAGGGTGGCCTGCGGCCAGCCGGTGGTGGCTACGATGACGATCTCGGCCCGGACCCCGGGCGCGGCCTCCACCAGCCGAACGTTACTGACGTTCGCGTTCCAGGAAGCCACCCCGGCCGCGATGGCCGCCTCCCAGCCGCCGGCCCGGCTGTCGTCATATCGGAGCGTCACTACCGCTGCGGTGGCTTCCGGTATCGGCGCGGGTGCCGCGGTCGCGGCGGTTGCCGCCACAAGGACCAGCGCGGCGGCGGAGATGCCGGCTTTCAGCCAAGTGCCCAGAGACATGTCGTCTTCCTTCATGCGTGGGGGGGCCCGGCCCCTTGGTGGAGCCGGGGCACTGGAGACGCCGCCACCGCCCGCCTGTGGCCCGCACGTTCGGACAGCCGCCCCTCCGGAGCCCTAAGAACGTAGCCCCGCATCCCAGCAACCCGTCATGCACCTGCCAGCCAATTCCGGCAGGCACTCCAGCCGATGCCCGGTCAGCGGGCGGGGCCTACTGGGGGATGCGCCGTTTCCGTCCGCCGTCGGTTCCTACCGGGGCCCCAACGCCTCCGGATCGGTCACAGCGGCCGAAGGCCGTGTTCGCTGCTGCTTCCGGATGGGCCGTGTCCCCGCTCAGGTGAGCTCCCTGCCGGTGGCAGCGTCGAGGGCGTAGAGATTCCCGTCGTCGCCACCCCCGACATACACCACGCCGTTGACCACGGCGGGAGAGCCGTAGCTGGTCGTGTCGTCAGCGCTGAAAGTCCATTTCTTGGCGCCGGTGACGGCATCGATCGCGTAGAAGTTCTTGGTGGTGCCCGCGTAGACCACCCCCGTGGCCACGGCGGGGGTGCATCCGGTGTTTCCTGGTTGGATCGGTTCGAGGGCAACGGCCCACTTCTCGACACCGGTCGCGGTATTGATCGCATAGAGAATGCCGTTCTCATCGCTGCCCGCGTACGCCACCCCCTCGGCCACGGTGGCCGTGGAGAAGTAGGCTCTGGGGCCCAGGTCGGATTCCCATGTGTTGGTTCCGCTGGCGATGTCGATCGCATGGAAGTGGCCTCCCCCGTCACCGAGATACAGCACGCCGTCGGCCACCGCCGCAGACGCGGCAAACTTCCGGTCGGTATCGGGGTAGACCCACTTTCTGGTGCCGCTCGCGACGTCGACCGCGTGGAGACCGACGCCGGGCATGTCTGCGGTGATGAAAGCCACTTCGTCGACCACGACCGGTGACAACGTCTGGGTGCCGCCGACCAAGTAGGTCCACCTCTCGTTGCCGCGCGCGGCATCGACCGCATGGAGGTGCAGGTCGCTGCTGCCGACGTACACCACTCCGTCGGCCACGACCGGCACTGACCGGTAGATGGCACCACCCGTGTCGTAGGCCCACTGCACGGCGCCCGTGGCGGCATCGACCGCGTAGAGGCTGCCGTCGGAACTGGCGGCGTACAGCGTCCCCCCAGCGATCGCGGAAATCGCACTGACGCCACCGCTGAAGCTGGAGGCCCACTTGCGGGCACCGCTGATCGCGTCGAGTGCGTAGAGAGTGCGGCCGATGCCGACGTACACCACCCCGTCGGCCACCACGGGCGCCCCGTCCATCACGTCGCCCGACGCGTGGAAGGGCCACCGGTTCCGGTCCCGGGACACCGCGGTGGCGATCCCTATGCCCGCGCCCGCGGTAACGACGGCACCTGCCGCGAGCCGGAGGAACCGACGCCGACTCGTGGCCTGGTTCGGGGATCCGTCCTCTGGGTCCCTCGCGGCCCCGTCCTGGTCGCCGCCCTCAGTCTCGGGCGCCGCGTCACCCGTGCGGTACGGGCCGGAACCTGGGGCACCGCCACGCGGGGGCCGTACTCCGACCACGGCCCGGTCGGGGGCGTGGGGTGCCGGGTGTAACGCAGCGTCTTGGGCGATGCCTGTCGCCGGCGGCAAGGCGGCCAGACGCCCGGCCCCCAGGTCGGGCTCGGTGAGCACGGGGTTTGAGGTGGCGAGGGTGCTCAGGCGTTGCTGTACTTCGCGTGCGGTGGCCGGCCGGTCCCGGGGGTCCTTGGCGAGCAGGGCCACCACGAGATCGTCGAGCGCCGCCGGGATGCCTCGGCGCGTTTCACCGGGCCGGGCCGGGGGTCGGCCCACGTGGGCGTTCATCATGGCGATCGGTGTGCCTGCCCGGAAAGGCACCTGACCGGTGAGCAGCTCGCTCAGGACGCAGCCGAGCGAGTACAGATCGGAGCGGCCGTCGCCGGGCTGCCCGTCGAAGCGTTCGGGAGGCATGTAGGCGAGGGTGCCCATCACCTTGCTGGACTTGTTCGTCGCCTCGACGAACCGGGCGATTCCGAAGTCCACTATGACCAGTCGGCCGGCCGGCGTCAGCATGAGGTTGGCCGGCTTCACATCCCGGTGTACGACCCCGGCCTCGTGGGCCGCCGCCAGTGCTGCGGCTGCCTGGGCGGCCCAGGCCACCGCCAAGTCCACCGGCGGAACGCCGTCATTCAACAGCAGCGTGCCCAGATCCCTGCCCTGGAGGAACTCCATGACGAGGAAGAGCGATCCGTCCGACGCGTCCTGGCCCAGGTCGTGCACCGTCACCACCCCTGGATGGTGCAGCGCACCGGCGGTACGGGCCTCCCGGAAGAACCGTTCGCTCCCTGCGCTGTCACCCCGCTGGGACGGCAACAGTTTGACGGCCACGGAGCGTCCGATCACGTGGTCCCGGGCTTCCCAGACCTCGCCCATCCCGCCCCGTCCGACGAACCGCACCAGCTCGTACCGATCGGCTAGTACTCGCGCCCCCGCCAACTGCCCACCTTCCTACGGGCGACCCACGTTCTCCGGCCGCGAAACAGCCCAGGTTTCACACGTGCACCACCTTGACGATGCCACCGCTGAGAAGACGGCACGTGCAGGGTGACTCAATCGTTTCCTTGGCCGGCCGTCGCGGCCCGCTCCGGCCGCGACGGCAGTGTTCGAGCGCGGTCGGTGACCACCGGTACGAAGCCAGGCCCGAGTCGGGCGCGGGCTCGCCCGCCGGCCGGGGCCGGCGGGCGAGCTCGCGCCGTCGCTCTCAGCGGCCCGGGGCCGCGGGGGTCAGAGCATGTTCTTGTAGATGTTCCACCCGGTGCCGAACTTCACCCGGGGGGCGAAGGTGGCGGTGCCGGTCTTGCCCGTCGAGGTGTACGTGTACACCGCGCCTCCCGGGAGCCGGGCCATCAGGTCGCCCTTGCTGTCGCCGTTGATGTCGCCAGGGACGAACAGCGTGTCGTACTGGTTGAAGCCGCTGCCGACCAGCTCCCGGGCGGTGAACGGCGCGCTGGCCGTGCCGGTGCCCTTGTAGAGGAAGAGGCCGCCGGCGGCGTCCCGGGCGAGCAGGTCGGGCCGCCCGTCCCCGGAGTAGTCGCCCGCGCCGACGAAGGTGTTGTAGGCGTTCCAGCCGGTGGCGACCTTGATGCGCGTACCGAACTTCGTGTACGGCAGGCCGTCGCCGGGGTGCAGCCACAGGACGCCGGCGGAGTCACGGCTGACCAGGTCGCCCTTCCCGTCACCGGTGAGGTCGCCGGGGCCGGCCATCATGGTGTAGTTCCACGACGTGCTGACCTTCGCGCCGCGGACGTAGAGGTCGGTGCCGATGTTCTGCACGTAACTGGCGTGGTTGTGGCTGTTGAGGCCCGTGGCGTAGGTGTTGCGGGAGCCGGGCGTCTCCTTGCCGACGTTGTACGCCGTCGAGTAGTAGGCGCCGTTGGCCAGGGCGTGGTACTTGACCAGAACGTTGTCGGCCTGGGTCATCACGTTCTGGCCCTTGCCGAAGAGCGATGTGGTGCCCGCTCCGACGATGAACTTGTTGAGTTCGTAGCCACTGCCGAAGTAGGCGGGTGCGGCGAACTTGCCGCCACCGATCGACTTGAACCAGTACTCCACGCCGTCGTGGTTACGGGCGAGCAGATCGCTGCGGCCGTCACCGTCGGCGTCGTCCGAGCCGGTGATCACGTTGTACGTGTTCCAGCCGGTGCCGACCTTGACTCCTGGCTTGAGCGGGGCGGTGGCGCTGCCGGCTCCCTTGTGGAACCACAACTCGCCGGCCAGGGTACGGGTGAGGACGTCGCCGATGCCGTCGCCGTCGACGTCGTTGGCGCCCACGATCTGGTCGTAGATCCCCCAGCCGGAGCCGACCTTGACCCGGAAGTTGAAGGGCTTGCCGACCGTCCCGGTTCCGGTGTACAGCCACAGGTCACCCGCCGGGTCCCGGGCCAGCAGATCGGGGCGGCGGTCGCCGGTCAGATCGCCGGTGGCGATGAGGCGGTTGTAGATCTGCCAGCCGCGGCTCGACCACAGCGGCTCCGAGGTGCTCTTCACGCCCGCCTCGTAGAGCGTGAGCACGCCGTCGAAGGTGAGCGAGAGAAGTTCGGGCTGGGTGGTGCCGCCGACGTCGCCAACCGGCAGCAGGTCCTTGAACGAGGCCTCGGGATCCGGATCGGTCTTGGCGATCGTGTACTCGCTCCAGGCCTTGATCGATGACAGGTAGACGGCCGTGACCTGGTCATACTCCATGACGATCATGTCGCTGACGCCGTCGCCGTCGACGTCGTGCCGCGGCTTGGCGGCAGCGGCCGTCTCGGCCGGGACCCGGGCCGGCATGACGACGGTCGGGAGCTCTTGGCCTCCGGCCGTTCCGGTCACGGCCGACGGTCCCGTCGCCGGCTCCGGCACGGCCGGGCTCGGCACTGCCAAGCGCGGCGCGGCGACGCCCGGCGCGCCCAGGCTCGGCGCTGCAACGCTCGGCGCGGCGGCCAGAGCGCCGGCGGCCAGGGCGAGAACGCCCCCGGCGGCCAGGGCGCGCAGCCGTCTGCGCTGCGGTGACGTGCGGTGCGATGTAGTCAAGATCCCCCCTGAGGATCGAGCCGTGGGGCTCTGCCCTGGCGCACGTCATGTGTGTGCCGGGGATCACGCGTCCATGCGTGAACGGACCCCGCTTCCGTCCGTACACGCTAAGCCCCGTCACAGACATTCACGTCGTCACAATCAGCCGCTTCCCTTTCCCAGCACATCAGTTGGGCTTTCCGCACCAGACGTGTGAGGACGACGCGCCGACGCGTGTGCACGATTGCCTGGTCAGCAGGCGTAGGAGTGGGGGGAATCGGCTGTGGCCGGAGTTGATTCGGAGAAGCTTCCGGCGCGGTGGTGGAAGTGGGCTCTGTCAGCCCCGAGCGGACGTGGTCCCGTGGAAGACACCACAGGCCGAAGCCCACCTGAACGGCAGCTCGCTGCCCCTGCACGAGGCAGCCGGGGACCGACCTGGGACAACCACCTCACCTGGCTGACGCCTGCCCAGGGTCACCAGCACACCGATTCACACTCCTGGACTCACCAGCCCCGACTCGTACGCCACGATGACCAGTTGCGCCCTGTCCCGTGACCCCAGCTTGCCCATGATGCGGCTGACGTGGGTCTTGGCGGTCAGTGGGCTGAGACCGAGGGCCTCGCCGATCTCGGTGTTGTTGAGGCCGCACGCGACAAGGGTGAGGACCTCGCGCTCGCGGACGGTGAGGCATTCGGGACCGGCCTCGGGCGGCGCTGCCGTGGGGCTGCGCAGGAAGCGGGCGATGAGCCGGGAGGTCGGTCCGGGCGAGAGGAGGGCCTCCCCGCCGGCCACCGTGCGGATCGCCTCCAGGAGTTCGGCCGGACGCGTGTCCTTGACCAGGAAGCCGGAGGCCCCGGCGCGCAGCGCCTCGACGATGTGCTCGTCCGTGTCATAGGTGGTGAGCACGAGCACCTTCACCCCGGCCAGATCCTCGTCCGCGGCGATCAGCCGGGTGGCCTCGATGCCGTCGAGGTCGGGCATGCGGATGTCCATCACCACCAGGTCCGCGCGTTCCGTGCGGGCCAGCGCGACGGCCTCCCGGCCGGTGCCGGCCTGTCCGACGACCGTCATGTCCTGAGACGACTCGAGGAGCATCGCGAACGCGGCCCGTACGAGCGCCTGGTCGTCGGCGAGCAGAACGCGGATGGTCATGGGTTGCCTCCCAGCGGCAGTACGGCACGGACCTCGAAACCCTTGCCGGGAAGTGGCCCGGCGTCCAGCGTTCCGCCCACGCTGCGAGCCCGCTCGCGCATGCCGACGAGACCGAACCCGGGCGTGCCCCCGCCCGTGCCGGTCCCGTCGTCGGTGACGGTGACCCACAGGGAGCCTTCCCCGGCGCGCACGCCGACCCGGATGCCGAGGTCCTGCCTGCCGCCGTGGCGTACGGCGTTGGTGAGGGACTCCTGGACGATCCGGTAGGCGGCCGCGCCGACGGCGGCGGGCGGCACCTCGTCGGTGGTGACCGTCAGGTCCACCTCGGCCCCGGAGACCCGGGCGGCCTCCACCAGACCTCCCAGTCCGTGCAGGTCGGGCAGGGGGTCGCGGGCATCGGGGGTGCCGTGCTCGCGCAGCACCTCCAGGGTGGTGCGCAGTTCGCTGCGGGCGGTACGGCAGGTCTCGGCTATGTCGTCGAGGGACTTCGCGACGGCCTTGCGGTCCAAGCGCTCGGGGTCCGCGTTCAGGACGTGCGCGGCGACCGAGGTCTGCACGCCGATCAGGGTGATGCTGTGCGCGAGCAGGTCGTGCAGGTCTCGGGCTATGCGCAGTCGTTCCTCGGCGACCCGGCGGCGGACCTCCTGCTCACGTGTGCGTTCGGCGCGCTCGGCGCGCTCGACGACGGCGGCGACGTACTGCCGGTAGAAGCGCAGGGCGATGCCGATGAAGACCACGGCGAGCACCCAGCCGGAGATCCGCAGCGCCTCGGCGGCCTGCTTCCTGTTGACGAACATCATGACGCTCAGCGCCACGGTCAGGGCCGTGCTGGTGGCGAGCAGGGTGTACAGGGGCCTGCAGGTGACGGCGACGCTGTACAACACGACGACCGAGACCGGGAACGGGGCGGCGTGGTTGTTGTCGAGGGCGTGGTACGGCAGGAGCAGGACGGCCTCCGCGGCCAGCGCGAGCAGCGGGTGGCGCCGCCGGAACACGATCGGCAGCTGCGCCGCGATCAGCAGGAACCAGCCCAACGCGTCCGGTCGCCGGGCCGAGTCGGTGACGAGGGCGAGGAGCACGGCCAGGGCGGTGACGGCGAGGGCGAGCAGGGCGTCCTTGCGGGTGGCGTGCTGGGCGGCGGACGGGTCGCGGTTGATCACCGTCATGATCCGGTCGCTTAAATGGGGTTTGCGTTCGGCTTCGGGCACGGGCTCATCCTCCGTCACGTGGGCGCCCCTCCCGCAAGGGAGGGGCGCCCACGTGCATCACACGGGGTCGGAAAGGTGTCAGACGCGCTCCGGCACCCGGAGCCGGGTTTCGGGCGACGGCGTCTTCGACATGGGACCGGGCCACCACACCTTGCGGCCGAGGGCGACGCTGGCGCTGGTGACGAGGTAGGTGCGGACGAGGAAGGTGTCGAGGAGCACACCGACCGCGATGACGAAGCCGAGCTGGACCAGCGAGACAAGGCCCATGTTCATCAGCACCGCGAAGGTGGCCGCGAGGACGAGGCCGGCGGAGGCGATGACACCGCCGGTGGTGCGCAGGGCGGTGAGCGCGGCCGCGGCGGGTTCGGCGCCGCCCAGGGATTCCTCCCGCATGCGGTGCATCAGGAAGATGCCGTAGTCGACGCCGAGGGCCACCAGGAACACGAAGGACAGCAGGCCGAGGGCGGGGTCGGTGCCCTGGAAGCCGAACAGCGGCTCGAACACCAGCCCGCCGATGCCCAGGGAGGCGCCCCAGACCGCGACCACGGCGGCGACCAGCATCAGCGGGGCGACGAGGGAGCGCAGCAGGACGATCAGGATGAGCAGGACGGAGAGGAGGACGATCGGTACGACGACCTTCTGGTCACGGGAGTTGGTCTTCTCCAGGTCGATCTGCTGGGCGCTGGGTCCACCGACGAGTGAGCCGTTCAGCTTGTCGCGCAGGCTCTTGATCGTGCGGGTCTCGGCGTCCGTCTGCGGCAGCGCGGAGGCGATCACGGACACCTCGGTCCAGCCCTCTCCCGTCCGGCCGATACGGGCGGAGGCGACGCCCTCGGTGGAGGTGGCCGCCGCGAGGGTGGCTTCGCGGCGGTCGACCGGAGTCATGACCGTGATGGGCTGACTGGAGCTGTCCGGGTAGGCGTCGGCCAGGGTCAGCATGGCGGAGACGGACTCCGGCCGGTCGACGAAGGCGTCCTCCTGCTTAAGGTCTCCGGGCAGGTTCAGGGCGCCGAGGGCGAGCGCCCCCAGAGCGAAGGCGCCGGCAATGAGGACGGCCACCGGGCGGCGTCCGGCGGAGCTGCCCATTGCCGAGAACAGTGAGCGGCGCTCCTTGGGAATGCTGCCGAAGGCCGGGATGAGCGGCCAGAACACGCGGCGGCCGAGCAGGACCAGGAGGGCCGGCAGCAGGCTGAGCATGGCGATCAGCGCGCACAGCACGCCGACGGTGCCGAGGGGGCCCATGGCGCGGTTGGAGTTGAGGTCTGCGGCGAGCAGGCACAGCAGCCCGACGGCGACGGTGCCGGAGGAGGCGATCACGGCGGGCCCGCAACCGCGCAGGGCGGCCGCCATGGCCTCGTACGGACGCTCGATGCGGCGCAGTTCCTCGCGGTAGCGGGCGACGATGAGCAGGGCGTAGTCGGTGCCGGCGCCGAAGGCCAGGATGGTCATGATGCTGGTGCCCGCGCCCGAGATGGAGGTGCCGAAGGCCTGGTTGAGGCCGTAAGCGACGCCCATGGCCAGGTAGTCGGCGATCCCGGCGGCGATCAGCGGGATCAGCCACAGCACGGGGCTGCGGTAGATCAGGATCAGCAGGATGGCGACGACGGCCACCGTGGTGTAGAGCAGGGGGCCCGCGAGGGAGTCGTACACCTTCTTGGAGTCGCGGGTGACCGCGCCGGGCCCGCCGACCTCGACGGTGAGACCATCGCCGGAGCGGGCGGTCTCCCTGATGTCGTCGACGAACTTGTTGCGCAGCTCGTCGTCGTCACCGGGTTCGTTGCTGCTGACCGGGTACATGAGCGTCGTGCCGTCCTCGGAGGGCACGCCCTGCGGGGTGTCGGTCAGCTGGTGCTCGTCGGCGATCTGCCCGATCTGCCGCTCGGCGGTCGCGCGGTCGGCGGCGGTGAGGGCCCCGTCGCGCTGGTAGACGAGGACGAGTTGGGTGGTCTCGCCACCGGGCAGCCGCTCCTGGAGCTTGGCCACCTGGGTGGAGTCGGCGTTCGCGGGCAGGTAGTCGGTGACACGGTCGCGCGTGACGTCGGCGAGCTTCCCGGCGAACGGCGCAGCGACCGCGAGCACGGCGACCCACAGCGCGAGCACCAGCCAGGGCAGTGCTCGTCGCCGTCTCTGTGTAAGTGCGGCCCCCATGTTCGGGCCTCCCTCCGGTCCGGATGTCTTGGTGTGCTTCCAAGGCTCCCGGCAGGCAGAGGCCGGATCGTCGCGCCTGAGATCGAGTTCGCAGGTACTGCCGGGGGTGGCCCGGCGAGCTGATTACTCCCGCGGGAGTACGCCGGCACGAGACGACGTTTCGTGTCGTCGCTGCCCGCCGGCCTCGTGCAGGCGCGGCCGACCCGGCAGGGGCGGCGCCCGCCGAGCCGGGTGCGGCGTCGGGGGTGGTAGAGCGGGAACGGGCAGTGGCAGAGCCGGTCGCGCAGTCGGCCGGCGCGCGGTTTCCCTCCTGAGGCCGGCGGCGTCTGCGTCGAGGGTGACCGTCCCGGTGGGGTTCACCTTCTCGGTGGGGTTCTCTTCTTGAGGCGAGTCCGCTCGATCAGGCCGACTCCAGGCGCCTCCAGGTACTCGTCGTAGGGCCGGGGCGCGTCGTCTGAGACGCACGGGGCGGGGGCAGTGACCCGCCGGGGGCCACCGGCTGCGCCTCGTACGAGGGCCTGGGCAGCCGGCCGCCAGGTCACGGCCACCGCCGGCCGACCCCGAGGGCGGTGCGGCAGCGCCGCGCCACCCACTGCCCGATGCCTCGGCCGGGGCAGCGGGCGCCCCGGCCCGCTACCTCAGCCACCGTGGGCGTGTCCCGGTGAGGGAACTGCGGTTGGG
Organism: Streptomyces sp. NBC_00335; assembly: GCF_036127095.1. Taxonomy (GTDB): domain Bacteria; phylum Actinomycetota; class Actinomycetes; order Streptomycetales; family Streptomycetaceae; genus Streptomyces. The sequence goes on along the minus strand of NZ_CP108006.1, from coordinate 8,493,509 downwards.
CTCCGCGCCGCCGCGGCTCACACTCCCACGCAGTGACGATGTGGCATCTCCTGCCGCTCCTCACTGAAGCGGGAACTCGCACCAGACCGTCTTGCCCACTCCGGGCACACGGCGGGCGCCCCAAGAGGCGGCGAGACGTGAGACGACCTTCATGCCCCGCCCCCAATCCGCCACGCCTGGCTCCACCTCCAGCACGCGCGGCAGGACCTCGGAGGCGTCCCGCACCGCGACGATGAGCCGCTTCGGAGTGCGGCGCAACCGCAGTGACACCGGCGCCCCTTCCTCCACGACGTGACGGCGGTGGTACACGGCAGCCTTCGAGGCTAGCTCGCTGATGGCAAGAACGGCGTACTCGCGCACCGGGAGCGGCAGACCCCAGGACGTCAGCACGGGCCTCCGCACCACCAGTCCGCGGCCAACACCCGCCGCACCGACCGCCCGTGCGTCCCCCGGAACGACCCAGGAACGACCCAGGAACGGTGATCCCTCACATGACGCCCACCACCACCGCCCTTCTGCTGATAGCCCTCGCCATCGCAGTCCTGATCTCCCTCGCCGCAGCAGCCGGCGCGACCGTCCTGAAGCTGTGGGACGGTGCCGGCGTCCCTGCCGCCGTAGGTCGGGGGCTGACCGCGTTCGGCGGCACCATGACGCTCTGCGGAGCCCTCATCGCCCTGCTCATCAGCGCCTTCAGGTAGCACACGCCCGGCACGCCGAAGCCCCCGCCGCACATCACGACGGGGGCTTCGGCCAGCCCCCTGCAAGCACGCCATGTGAACCACCAGGAACGACAGGAACCCGCCCCGAACGTCATCCCCTTCCCCACCCACCCACGCACGCACCCACTGCCACGGGCCCGCACCTTCACACTTGAAGATCAAAACGGTGCGATGCCACCACTCCGGGCGAGGGACCTCAGGGTCGACGACTGGACGAGATTGCCGTGGGGCGCGGACGGCAAGTCAGAGGGATCCCGGTACGGGTGCCCCCAGTCAAGTCGGGTCTAGTGGTGGATGAGCCAGGGCCCGACCAAGGCTTCCTTGGCCGCGTGACCACCGCGCACAGCACCGGCGGACCGGGTGGTACGGTCCGCTCTTGCGATCAAGTGCGCACGGACGTCACCAGGGGAATACGCGTCCGGTCAGACTGTTTCCATCGGGGGCCCACATGCCGTACCGCCGCACGTCCCGGCGACTCGTCTCTCTCGCAGTCCTCACCGCCCTCGCGGCCGCCGGGGGCCCGGTGGTCCTTCCCGCAGCCGCCATGCCCGGACAGACTGCTCGGGCCGACGCCCCGGCGGCACTGCCGAGGGTTTCCTCGGACTCGCGGATCGTGAGCGGGGGGCCAGGAGGCTTCCTGATGCGGGCGACCGGCGGCAACAGCGAGGATCTGACCTGGACGCGCTACTCCGACGGCTCGGTCACCCGGATGAACTTCCCGGTGACCGAAGACCAGGAGGCCGGAGCCATGTCCGACACGGTGGTCGAGGCCGGCCAGCCCGTGCGACTGCACCACATGGACACCGGGACCACCACCGAGGTGGACGTGTTCGGAATGGGGTACAACTACCTCGGCTCCGTCGGCACGACACTCATCGCTCTCGGGCCGCGCCCCGGCAGCACCCCGCTGCTCCACCTGCTCGGTGACCCACGGCAGGGGACGACCGACCGGGCGGTAAGCGGCCTGCCTCGCGGCATCCGGGCCGCGAGTGCCAAGGTCGCCGCTTACGCCGACGGGGCCTTCGTCCTCGAGTACGCGACCGGCGACGCGGACAACGAGATCCTCCACCACGCGGTCGTCGACGTCGCTTCTGCGCGCATCGTGAACACCTACCGGGTGACGCGCTCTTGGGGCGACGTAGCCCTCTCCGGTACGCACATTGCCTGGATCGGCTATGCCGATGGCGTGACCGGCACCGTCGTACGCACCGCGCAGCGCGGCTCCTCGACCGTGTCCCTGACCAAGCTGGGGAAGATCGGCGGCGGCCCGTTCCTCGGCCTGCTCAACGGCTGGTGGCTCGCCGGCCCGGACCGGAGCGCGGATGCCGCCGACCACGCTCTGTACGCCCACCCCATGGGCGGGGGTGCGCCACGCAAGGTGCTGGACGCCGTCGACTCGCGCGTTCCGGGCCTGGCTCCTGGCGGTGCGCTGCTGGTGATGGGGGGTACGGTGGCCCACGGTGACGGTCTCTACCGCATCACCCGGGGTTCCGACGGGTTTCCGCGGGCCGAGCTCGTCGCCACGACGGGACAGCCCACGCCGGTGACCCTCGTGAGCAAGGAGATACCCACCACCGTCGACTTCGACCGCACCCCGAAGGCGACCCTGAGGTGGAAGCTGTCGCGCGACAACGTCCGCACGACGTTCGTCCTGCGGAACCTGAGGACCGGTCGGAGCGGCACCTACGACGACAGGAGCATCCGCCCGGCGGAGGAACCCGGGAGCGGCTCCTTCGAACTGAGCTGGGGTGGGCTCCTGTACAACGGCGTGCTGCCGGCGCCGGCCCCCAACGGCGAGTACGAATGGCAGCTCACCGCCCAGCCGAGCGACGGCATCGGACCTGCCCTCGTCGTGAAGGGTCGGCTCACCGTGCGCAGGGCCGCGGCCCCGCACGACCTGACCGACGACGGCACGCCCGACCTCCTCGCCCGTACCGCGGACGGACGCCTCATCAGCCAAAACACCTTCTACAACGGTGGCGTGAACATCGGGTGGCCGACTCTGGAGACGGACCTCGGCACCTTTTGGGGCCAGTACACCGCGCTGGTGAGCGCGGGGAACGCCGGCGGCAGTCGGGACGCCGACCTCCTGGCCCGTGACGGGTCGGGCGTGCTGTGGCTGTACACCGGCAAGGGCGACGGGAAGTTCGCCGCCCGGAGCAAGGTCGGGGGCGGTTGGGACACGTACGACGAACTGACCGCGGGCAGCGACCTGACCGGCGACGGCAGGGCGGACCTCATCGCCCGCGACAAGAGCGGCGTGCTGTGGCTCTACCGGGGCACCGGCGCGACGGACGCCCCGTACGCCGCCCGGAAACGAATCGGCTCCGGCTGGAACCAGTACGACACCCTGGTCTCCGCGGGGAAGGTCACCGGCGGTGCGACGGGCGACCTGCTGGCACGAGACAGGGCCGGGGTGCTGTGGCTGTACCGCGGGCGCGGCGATGGGACGTTCGGCACGCGGACCCGTGTCGGCGCGGGCTGGGGCACGTACCTGGACGTGGTGGCCTGGGGCGACTCCAACCGCGACGGGACCCCCGACCTCTACGCGCGCGACAAGGCGGGCAGGGCCTGGCTGCACCAGGGCACGGGAAGCCCCACGGCACCCTTCCGGAGCCGCATCCTCCTGGACGAGGCGCAGGGGCAGTACACCGAGGTCCTGTGACGCATGTGCCCCATGTGACGTCGGCAGGCCGGGCACCGTGCGGGCGGACGGTGGCGAGCGCGACGGCATGGCCGTGGTCCTCGGCCACCATTGCAAGGACCATGTCCAACCCCGAGATCACCCCTGCGGAGGTCCACACCCGTCCGGCCCGGATGAAGACGACATCCGGGCCGACGCTGCCTGACCAAGCTCCCCTGAGTCCTCAAAGGTCAGTCCAGGCATGTGCCTCGGAGTAGTCGTGCCATCCTCGGAAGCTGGCCGCAGCCGAGGGCTGTCAGCGGGGGCCGTTACCTTCACCGGCATGACGATTCACTCCAAGCCGCTGACGGCGCTGCTGACCGACCCCCTGGGCCGAGCGCTGGGTCTTGGCCTGCCGCCCGGCTCACTGGTGACCGAGACCAACGATGGACCTTGGTCCGAGCCGCTGCTCTGGGTGGCCGACGAGGTCGCAGCACCCGGTACGTGGGCCGAGTACCTGCCGGCCCGGGACGTGGGACTCCAGCCCGTACTCCTCCAGAACCAATCCGGTATCGAGGAGTGGTGGGACGGCGAGCTGGATCCCGGCATGATGTCGGACCCCAGCGACCATCCTGCAGAGGAGGTTCTCAAGGATTTCTGGGAGTCTGCGGCTTCGGAAACCGAGGAGAACGAAGACGAAGAGGACGCCGGCCAGACCATGGACCCCTTCACCGGCAGCTGGCCTGGGCTTGCGTCGCCAGGAAGACTGGCGGCAGATCCGACCACGACTGCTGCGGATGTGGCCAAGGGTTTGGTCGGACACTCGCTCAAGAGCCCTCGGCTGGCATTGGTCCCAGTGGGCCGGGCTGCGGACATCCCCGCAGCAATCGGCTGGTCCGGGCCGGTCAACTACGAGAACGACGTGGCACGACTGTGTGCCGTTCTTCGTTCCTGGGAGGACCGCTTCGGAGTCCGGGTAGTTGCTCTGTCGTACGCACGACTGGACCTGTCCGTAGCAGCCCCGCCGCAGACAATGGACGAAGCTCTCGCGATCGCTGCAGAGCACTTCGCGTTCTGCCCCGACAACATCTGGCAGGGGTACGAAAGCATCCGCCTCTACGCGGAGGAAGCTCTGGTGGGTAATGCCCACTGGACGTTCTGGTGGGACTGAAGGGCCCAAGTCGTGGGCGGTACAAACAGGTTGCCTCGGCGGTGACGTGAAACTCGCCCTCCGCAATGGTGAGTTTGGTGGCGAACAGGCAGGCCACCGGGCCGGTGTGCAGAACCAGGCGGGCGACCGGCAAGGTCTCGGCCGGAAATCGGGGTCAAGGCCCGGACCTACTGGATCCACGGCATGATCCACGCATGTAGCAGTACGTAGACGTAGGGTGGGAAGCGGGGGCTGTTCATGGGTGGGGACTCGCGCGCGAGGACATCGGGCAGGATCGAATACGGACCGCTGCCGCCGCGCTCGGTCTGGGGGCTGCGATGTCAGTTCTATCTGCAGTGGATCTATCTTCCCGTAGGTCTCGCCGTGGTCGGAGCCGCATCGCTCTTCAGCGTTGGCGGCGGGCCAGCACTGTCGAGCGGAAAGGGCCTGCCGAAGGATCCGTACGGTGACAGCGTGTTGCTGTCCCGGCGCCAGTACCGGCTGGAGCTGAACGGCACACCGGAGCAGTGGCAGGAGCGTGCCGGCTTCGCCCTGCGGCGGGCCATCGCACAAGGTCCCCAGGGCCCTGAGACCTCGCTTCCCGTCAGCGCCTACCGCGGGCTGGGGCTCAAGGGCCTCGATGAGCTGGCCGGTGCGCTGGGATGGCGTCTGGATCGGGGGCGGCTGCGGTTCGGGACGGTGGTCCTCGAGCCGTGTTAGACGACTGCCTGCGTGTTGGTGAAGCGGCGTGGCGGTGAGGGCGGCTGCAGCCTGGCCGACGCCGACCCCCGGCCTTGCTCGTCGATGAGAAGCCGGGTGGCTTCCGGCCTGTCCCACCTCGCGGACGGAGTCAAGGACGTGAAGGTGGACAACGTCAGGCTCAAGGCCCAAGACGTCGACCGCTACCTCGACAAGCCGGCCGTCGCCGAGTGCACCAGGCCCCACCTCATCAGGACAGACCGTGCGGCCCCGTGGACAGCGAAGCGCGGCGTAGCGGAGGGCGATCGCTGCCGCTTCGCCCCACAGCTACGGCTTCACCGCGGGGCACCATCCCTCTTCATCCCTCTTCGTCCCTCTTCCGGGCGTACCAGGACGTCGACCAGCCCGTTGAGCGATGTCACTTTGGGGCGGTTGAGAGCGTGCCGAGGGGCGTGTGGGGACTGCGGAGTCAGGACGCTGGGTTCCACCGCGGCGATCAGCGAGCGATCAGCGAGCAATCAGTTGCTCGTGTACCCCTGGCGGCAGCAGGCCCGAGCAAGGGTTGAGGCTGAAAGACAGGCCGGAGCACCCTCCACACCATACGCCCGGTGTGTCCTGAAAAGAACAGATGTTGAGCTGATGTAAACAATGATCGGATCGCCCCCCGGCGCCTCCCCCAAGAAGGAGTCAGACGATGAGGCCACTGCGCCGCCCCCGCCAGGCCGCCACCCTGCTCGCCGCGCCCACATTCGCACTCACGTTCGCCGGCCTGGTCGCCACCCCCGCTCACGCCGCCACCATCAACGTCACCTGCTCCCCCGCCGCCCTCATCCAGGCCATCACCACCGCCAACAGCACCCCCAGCACCTCCGACACCCTCAACCTCGCCCGCGACTGCACCTACACCTACACCGAGCCGATCGCCGGCCCCGGCCAGGCCGCGCTCCCCCAGATCACCAGCCCCATCACCATCAACGGACGCAACGCCACCATCACCCGCGACGACAACACCGACAGCGAATTCCGCTTCTTCAACCTCCCCCCGGTCACCGGCGCGAACCTGACTCTCCGAGACGTTGCCCTCACCAACGCCAAAGCCGGAGGAGGCGCCCAGGGCGGGGCCATCCAGCTGGGATTCGGCACCGTTGCTTCCCTCAACAACACCCGCCTCATCGGCAACGCCTCCAGCAACGGAGGCGGCGCCATCAGCAACAACAATGGAACCCTCCGCGTCGAAGGTTCCTACTTCAAAAGCAACAGCACCGGAGCCGGCCACGGCGGTGCCATCCTGAGCAGCGGCGCCACACGCGTAGACCTCAGTGTCTTCACCTTCAACTCCACCGGCCCCGTCAGCGGTGGTAACGGCGGAGCCATCTCGCACAGCAGCATCTCCGCACCCTTCACCCTGACCTCGAGCATCCTCACCGGCAACGAGGCGAAAGGCCTGGGCGGCGGCATCCACAACAACAGTTCCTCCGCGACCATCTCCGACAGCCAGATCCGCAGCAACGACGCCAGAACTGGCGGGGGCATCGCCAACTTCGGCACCCTCACCGTCAACATGCTCACCACCATCCGCGGCAACACTGCAAGCTTCTCCGGTGGCGGCATCTACAACTTCGGAACGCTCAACACCCGCAACACCGTCATCGACAGGAACGCAGCCACCCAAGGAACCGGTGCCGGCATTCACAACCAGGGTGACGCAACGCTCAACGACTCCCGTGTCACAGGCAATACCGCAGCCCACGCCCCCGCCGGCCTCCACAACGAAGGCGGAAGCGTCACCCTCAACCACACGACCATCGCGAACAACAACCCCGGCAACTGCGATCCCTCAAACCCGGCGGTCACTAGCTGTACTCGCTAGGTCCACCCAGGGCGGGTACACCAAGCCGGAGGAAGATCCGATTTTTCGGTGAACCCGGCCATCCGGTCGGGTGAGGCACCTCGATGTCCCCTTCCACGCCGGCAGCGCGCCCGGCTGCAACCCGGAGCATGACCAACAAGGTGCTGCGCCGTGGCCCGCCCGCGCTCGCCCTCGCCCTCGCCCTCGCCCTCGCCCTCAAGTACTGGAACAAGGGCCTGATCGCCTATCGCCTATCGCCTCCGACGGATGCGACACAAGGCGAGAAGCCATCCCGGCCGAAGCGGTGACGGCGCCTCAGGGCGCAGCCAGCGGGCCGTGCTGAATGGCGGCGGGCCCGAGATCATCCCGGGCCTCGACGCCTCGGATGTATTCGAGGGGACGCCGGGCGGGCCCCGAGGTCCCCGTTGGCGTCGGCTGCGCTAAGCGGAGCTTTCGCGGCGGACGGGTGATCCCGTGGCGGTCGGGGGGCGGCTGCCCTGCTACCGCTCCTTCCCCTCGCTCCGGGAGCCGAGCGGCTGGCCTGTCGGCATCTACGGGTCGTCCGAAGGTCGCTTGGAGCGGGCCGACTGGAACCGCCTGGTCGACATCATCACCGAGCACAGCCCGCAGGGTGCGGAGACCCGCTGTTGCAGAGGGCTGAGGACTTCGACAACCTGCACGTCCGGGCCGGCACGCTCGCGGATGCCAAGGCGTTGTACGACCACCCGGAGGAGGACGGTTGGACCCCGTCCAACCTCTGGGCCACCAAGGTGGCGGGCCCTGCCCCGCTCGTCGAGGCCCTCCTGAACGACACGGAACTTGAGGTCCTCCGACTGCCTGGGCCCACTGATCCCGACCGCCCGACCTGGGAACGACCAGGTGTGACACGTTCGGACAGGGCGCAGTGTCGGCGCCCGGCAAGAGCTCGCCGTCCGGCACTGCCCCGCAGGTGGCGTAGGCGTAGTGGAAGAGCGGTCAGAACCTTCTAGGTGGCCTTACGTTCCTGGGACGGGATACACGATGAATCGGATCTGGGCCGGAATCGACAGCGGACACCGCAGTCCCCGGCGCATGCCCGGCATCGGACCCCTTCTCGGAGCCGAGCTCCTGGCCGGAGTCGGCAGTGACTTCGCCTTCTTCGCGACCCCGGACCGGCTGGCCGCCTTCGCCGGCCTCGCGCCGACGCCGCACGACTCGGGAAAGAAGAGCGGCAACCTTCACCGACCCCGTCACTACCACCGCGGCCTCCAGCGTGTCGTCTACATGTCCGCGCTGAACAGCTTCGGGACAGTCCCTGACATCGTCTGTCAATGCTTTTGAACGATCAGGTAAACCGTGTCCAGCTCCGCCCCTGAGCTATCAGTTCCCCCACGCCGGGACCAACCCGTTCGACGGCAACTGGCTGGTCATCAGCGGCGCGGTGACAACCTCCGAGGGCAGCTGGGCCTTTGCCGATCCGTGCCTACTGACCGGTGAAGCACGTGAGATATCAGCGTGGCTGCGCGCGGCGGCAGCGGGAAGGGTCGCCGTGACCGGGCTCGATGCCGAAGGCGAGCTGTCACCGGACTTGTGGTTCACCGAGCCGGTCCTGGCCTTCAGCCTCGCCGACCGAACTGAGGGTTCGGTGCTGCTTCGGTCCACCTCTCCTTGGAAGCGGCACCCCCATGGCAGCAGGGTGACAACGGAGCGGACATCTACCAGTTCGTCGTGGAAGTACGGCTGGATACTGCCGCGCTCTTTGAAGCGGCCGACCAGTGGGAGCTCGGGCTCACTACGTTCCCGACCCGCTGATCAACCTCACCCCCCAGGGCACGGGCCCACGTATCCTCACAGGCGGCCGAGGCTTGACTTCTCCATTGGGAAGCCAGTCAGCCCAACGGTAGGCCAGCCTGAGCATCGACATTCGTGCAGGTCAGACGCTGTGGCCAATCACGCTGGAGCAGCGATCCTCCCTCATAGGCAGCCGCATCCTGTGCCGTAGAACAACAGGAACACACCTGTCGCGGCGGCCAGGGTGAAGGCGGCCGTGGTCACGGCGGCGAGGCCCCGACGGCGGCGACCTTTCTCGGGATCACGGAAGGTCCTCCAGGCGCCGTGGGCGAGGAAGAGGCTGAGCAGTCCGGCGCCCGCCACAGTCAGGCGCGGGCTGAAGGACCAGCTCAGGTAGGCGATCAGAGACAGGCAAGCGAGCAGGGCGCAGGCAAGCAGGGTGAGGATCAGTTCGGCCACGGCTTCTCCCACCATCTCCATCAGGAACTCGCTGATTCCCTTCACTGCCCGTCGGACTCCCACTGGCGTTCCCCATCCTCGGCACCACACGGCCCACCCCGGACTCGATATGGAGGACCGATGAGGGGCCGGAATGGTTGCGGGGGCACAGTGGCGCATCGTCGGCGAGATCCACCCACCCGACTGGCCAACCGCAACGCTCAGTAGCACCTCGTCTTGAGCGAGCGTCTCGGTACCGGTTGGGGCGGGGGCCTCATTGCGTTCATCACCGACAGGCGATATTGGCTGTGCCGGTGACAACTGGGCTCTGGCAGCTTCCGGAATCGCTACATGTGATGCTCCAGCAGGTCTGGAGAGTGCGGGCTATTCCGTACCGTCCGGGTCGATGCCCAGGGCATGGAGCACGACGGGATCTCCTGGCAGGACGTGCTGTTCGAGGGCATTGACGTGCTGATCACCGCCGCAGCACACGGTGCGGGCGGGCTGATGGTGCGGCTGGCGGGCACGCCGTACGGATCCTGCTGTCCGTACGATCGTGCTGCGTCCCCAGGGCCTTCCGCCGGCGAGCGTCCGCTGTCCGACGTCGCCTTCCTCACCGTCGCCGAGGTCGCCAGTCTCATGCGGGGCCCGGCGCGTCAGCCGTGCAGGCGAATGCTCGCGTGCAGCGCGCCAGTCGCGGAGACTCGACGATGGAGGGAGCGTGCTGCCATGTCACCGCCGTGCTGGCCCAACCGCTCGGCGGCCGGCCAGTACTCAGTCCGGCGAACGGCCTACCCCTACCCCTGGCCCTCGCCTGAATCAGCGCGGAGTGCCCAGCGCGCCCGACCTCGACGCCCATCGTGTCGAGTTCGGATGGCCGTCGCGGTGGCTCGGCCCGGACGCACACGCCACGTAGAGCGCCTCCCCACGCTTCGGGGCCGGCTGCGGTGCCTCCACATCGCCTGGTCGGCGCCGGCCGCCCGGCTGACCTGCACGACGCGGGTGCCCGTGATGTTGTCGCCCTCCTTGCCCGGCACCGAGGTCACGTAGGGCGATGTGCGGCAAGCAAGGACGGCTCGGCGCGGAAGGAATCCATTCGCTGTCTTTCGACCCGCAGGCAGTTGGGGCCGGTCAGCGGTGTCGGCGGCGCAGGAGGGCGAAGGCCGCGCTGATCACGGCGGCGGCGAGGGTCAGCAGGATCGCGCTCTCGACAAGTTGCAGCGGCCAGAAGTGGGACTCGGGGTGGTATCGAAACCCGATGCGGTCGACCGAATCGGAAAAGCGCCAGTTGTCCCAGCCACGTGGGGTCCCGTCAAGGGCGGGCCAGAGCCGGGAGCGGAACAGGCTGACAACCGCCCAGATGATCCCGGTCGCAGTCACGGCCGCGGCCATGGCAGGTACCGTGCGTCCGATCAGCAGGCCGGCCAGGGCGCCGACAGCGATGCCGAGGAGGGCGTAGCCCACCCCCACCGGCCCGATCACCCCGTACACGGGGAGGTCGTACCACTGGGTTGGGTACCAAGTGTCCAGCGTTCCCCGCCGGATCCAGGACGCCAGCAGCACGAACGCGGGCAGGACAAGGAGTACGGCGGCGGCAGGTACCGCCAGCTTGGCAGCCAGCCAGCGGGCCGGACTGACCGACTGGGTCCACTGGAGTCGGTAGGTGCCGGATTCAAACTCGCGCCCGATCAGCGGACCCGCGACGAACGCGCCGAGGAGCAGGGGCAGCGCGCTCACGGCGAACGCAACGAAGTGGAACATCTTCTGGAAATACAGGCTGCGGGAGAGGAAGCCGCGGACTTGGATGCCGCAACCCGACACCGTGTTTTCCACCTTGCAACCGGTCGCAGCGAGGTCCTCGGTCAATGACTGTACGTACCAACGACCGGCGGGCAGGGCGATAGCGGCGAACAGCACCAAGGCGAGTGAGATCCACAAAACATGGCGGTGCAGACCGACGGTGACCCGAACGGGGCCGCGCAGGACAGGGAGGGTCATGCCGCTACCTCCACGGCCGGGGTGAGCAGGACCGGAACATCCGGGGCGCCGAGGTGGGCGAGCACCAGTTCTTCCAGGGTGGGTTCGATGGCCTGCCAGCCGTCGCTGCCGGTGTTCACGGTTCCTTCCGGACGGATCAGGGCGCTGAGTTGGCGCCCGGTGGAGCGCGTGGCGATCACGGTGTGCGGAGCCAGGTCGCGGATCGGGCCGGTTACCAGGGTGTGGGCTTGCAGGAGATCATCGACTGATCCGCCGAGCCGGACGCGTCCGCCGTCGATCAGGAGCAGGTGGTCGCAGGCGTCCTCCAGCTCGGAGAGGATGTGCGAGGACATCAGGACGGTGGTGCCGTGTTCGGCGGCCGTCGCCAGCAGCACCCCCATCAGTTCGCGGCGGGCGAACGGGTCCACGTCGGACAGCGCTTCGTCCAGGAGCAGCAGCGTGGGCCGCTTTCCGAGGGCCAAGGCCAGGGCGAGCCGGGAGCGCTGGCCCCCGGACAGGGCGCGGACGCGTCCGCCCGGATCGAGGTCGCCGGCCTCCACCATCTTGCCTGCGGCGGCCGGGTCCCAGCGGCCGGGATTGAGGTCGGCGCCCATGCGCAGGGTCTCGGCGACCGTCAGATGCGGGTAGAGCGGTTTGTCCTGGGCGACATAGGCAATGGCCTCGCGGGCCGGCGTCGTCAGGGTGCCCTCGGTGGGCTTCAGTACGCCCGCGGCCAAGGCCAACAGGGTGGACTTGCCCGCCCCGTTGGGGCCGATCAGGGCGCAAATGCGACCGGCGGGAAGCCGGAAAGAGCAGTCCCTCAGGGCCCAGCTACCGCGGCGGAACCTCCGTCCGAGGCCTTGCGCTTCGATGGCTGCCGTCATTCCTCGTCCCCCTGGTTCGATTCACTGTCGGATCCGCTCAGTACGGAGGTGAACAGTGCGGTGATGTCGTCCTGCTCCAGGCCCGCCCGCCGGGCCCGTGCCAGCCACTGGGCGAGCTCGGTGCGCAGCGCCCCGTCGGCCGCCCCGCCCTCGCCCAGCGTCCGGCGGACGAAGGTTCCAAGCCCTCTGCGGCCCTCCACCAGCCCCTCGCGTTCGAGCTCCCGGTACGCCTTGAGCACGGTGTTGGGATTGACGGCGAGGGCCTCGACCACTTCACGGGCAGTGGGTAGCTGGTCCCCCGGCTCCAACAAGCCCAGGCGGAGAGCCTGTTTGGTCTGTTGCACGATCTGGAGATAGGTGGCCACACCACTGCGCCGGTCGATGCGGTACTCGATCACGCGAACTATCCCCCTTTCACTAAGCAACTAGTGAAAGGGTGCGTGTGGGCGCCCCGACTGTCAAGAGCACTCAGGCACCAACACGGAGGCCGGACCGCCACTTCACGCTCAGGAGCGGAGCCGCACGCACCGCACGCCTCATGCGGAGTTGGACATTGAGGCCCGCCACCTGGTTGGCCAAATGTACGGAGCCCTGGCCGGCGGCCGGCTGGGTGGATCCGCACTGGGCGCAGGTGAGACCGGGATTCGAAGCGCGGCCACAGTCGTCGGCACCGTAAGACAACTCATCTTTTTTCGCCGCATGTTGTCCAACGAGGGGCCACGAAGAGCGTCGGCGCCGACGGAGAGGAGTCCGATCAAGGCGCGGAAAGACGCCGCATCCCCTGAGCGGTGTCCCCTAGCTGCCATACCTGATCGTTGGTCAGGCGTCGGACATCCCAGATGAGGCCGGTCACATCGGCCGTGGCCCCGGTTGGTGGAGGGGTTCCGTCGGGCACGACGATGCCAGTCAGTGCGGCGAGGTCGTCTGCTCGGATGCCGAGCACGGTCGCGTAGTCAACCAAGAGGTCAGGGGTAAGTTCTTTACGGCCGTGGCCGACCTGCCCGTACGTGGCCGCAGACCAGTATCGGCCGGTCAGGGACAGAAACGCTCTTGCTCCGGCGGCCCACCCCAGGTTCCGGTTGGCGAGCAGACGCATGAGCAGGCCGCCGGCACCTGGCGGGTACTGCAGATACGCGCGTGTTTCCGGGACCGACCGTGTGCGGTCCTCTTGTGGCAGTGACGCCGCGAGCCAGCGCAACCGGTCCCGGTCCGCCCGTGGCAACTGCGCGGCGTGCCCAGCAAGGCGGGCCACCCCTGTTCCGGCACGCGGGTCGAGCGGCACCATCTCCAATGGCAGAGCCGCCGAAGCGATGACAAACAGATCCTCGGCGTGCAGCTGAAGTGCGGGGGCGAGCCGTCGCAGCAACGGCGGGCCCGGCGCTGCACCGTCGAACACCGCCCGCATTTCAGTCTCCGGGACAGCCGACACATGGGCCAGCTCATCGACGCGCAACCCTCGGTGCTCTGCCAACCGCGCCAACAACACATCGAAACCTGGAAAACCCGCCACCCGTTCAGAGTAGATCCCTGCGGGGCGAGTGCTGCTGGAACAACGGAATACGCCCCGCAGGTCAGGTCGAATCTGACCGTGGTCCGGTGCATACCGGCATGCCCAGGGCGGTCGGGCTGCACTGGCTGCTGTTGCCGCGTGTCCGCTCCAGGCTGCGGTCGAGGGCCGCGAGTCTCCCCCTTGGCCTTGGTGAGACCGACCTGGAGCATGGGACAGCGCAAGCACGAATGTTCATGCTGGCAGGGGGTTCCGTAGGGGCGGGCGCAGTCACCCAGCTCGAGTTTGCGGGTGTGGAGGTGCTGCCGGGGGCTCTTGCCACTCGGCATCCGTGGATTCGTGGTTGCATGAAGCCCCGCATCTGGGCCAGGCCGCCACCAAGGGTGACGACCCGTCGGCGCCTCAAGCGACGGATGACCTGAAGGGGTCGGTGGGAATGACCCCTGCGTCATCGAGACGTCGCTCCAACGCCTCGTGACCTCGGCTCCTGCGGAACTCGATCTCGGCGGCCGTCACCGGAAGGGTCCACAGGATCCTGACGTGTCCCTGAGGCAGCGAACAGTGCTCAAGATCGGGCCCGTGGAGATAGGGCAGGCTGATCAGCAGGTGGTCGCAGGCCGAACCCGGCACCCACGGTTCGCCGATCGGCATGCTGTGTTCCAAGTCGAGCTGATGGCCTCCGCAGTGGTAGGAAGCGACCATCGCCGTGAGTTCAACGAACCGTTGGTCACGGGCGGGGGCGGTCATGACGAACTCACGCCCGTGCCCGTCCTTCACCATCTCGGCCGAGCACCCGATGGTCACATAGGCCCAGCTGTCGCTTCGGGGGCCTGGCGCCACAACGAGAACGCGCAGGTCGGCTATGGGCTCTCCCCGTTGCGGCCCGAGGCCGAACTCGATGGCCTCGACGGAGTGCCCTTCGAAGAACGCCCGGACGTGTGACTCAACGGCCTCCGCCGCCAGACTCCTCGCATCACTCACCGCACGATCATCCCAGCCACGCGAAGAGCCATGGGACTGCGGGTCAGCAAACTGCTCTGCCGAACGACCCAACTCAGGGATCGAAAAGCTCGCTTGCGGATCACTGGTGACAGTTCTGTCTCAGGGCCTCCCACCGCCAGCGGAGGGGCTGCCTGCGACTATGCGCTTGCGAGGGCCTGTTCTTGATGGGTGCGTCCGTCAGAGCATTGGCGGGGGGACTACTCTCCGGCGTATGACGGAGGGGTTTGATGTTGCTGCTGAGCTGGCGGCCGTTTCGGATCGGGCGGATGCCTGGAGATTCATCGAGGGATTCGTTGCGCATTGGCGCGAGCCAATCCGCGCCGGCGATGGCTGCGGGTTCGAGGAGCTCACCGAGGCGGAGTGGCGCCTGGGATCGCCGCTGCCGACAGCTTTGTGGGAGGCATATGGACTGTTCGGGCGACGGGCAGACCTGACCAGTGTCCAGGATTCCTTTCTTTCCTTGAAACATCTCTATGTTGACGACGGCGCTCTGGTGTTCCGGTTGGAGAACCAAGCGGTCGCGGAGTGGGCCATCCGCCAGGAGCACCTGGAAGACGACGATCCGCCCGTGGTCTTCCGGCGCAAGGACAGCGACGCAGACCCCTGGAAGCCCTTTCTCAACCGCTTTTCCACCGCATGTATCGAGATGCTGCTCTCCGAGTCCCTCTTCGCTCACAATGCG
This sequence comes from Streptomyces sp. NBC_00335, assembly GCF_036127095.1. Taxonomy (GTDB): domain Bacteria; phylum Actinomycetota; class Actinomycetes; order Streptomycetales; family Streptomycetaceae; genus Streptomyces. The sequence goes on along the minus strand of NZ_CP108006.1, from coordinate 8,478,209 downwards.
ACGCGTGCGGACAACCGCCCCCTCGAAGAGTCAGAGACCATCGAGGCACCGCCCGGGTTCCAGCGTCTGGCCTTGCCCGACTACCCGACGTGGGCTGTCGAGGGATGCGTGATCCGGTGGTTCGCCTCGTCTGATGCACTGCTGCGAGAGGAGGCCGATGAGTGGCTTTGGGCCCTGGGCCGCACTGCTCCCGCGCTGGACTCGGTACGCGATTCCCTCCCCGGTGACTGGATCAACCAGCCGTCGTGAATCTCCAGGCCGACAGCATGGAGGTCGTGCGACGGTTCGTTGGCCACAGAGCCACGAGCAGGAACGAAGGTCCTGACCCACCAGCATGGCTGTGGTCACGAGATCGTGTTCTGGAACGGCTCACTCACCGTCGTCTGCCGTGATCTCGTCGCGACATGGACCGAGGCTGACTGCCCCGACAATTCATAGGCATACAAGTCCTCCTCGCGCACAACCGAGGTCGAACGAGCCTGCGGCGCGGCTTGGCCCCTCCCCGCGGCGTCGCCATCTCACTACCAGCTCTGCCGCGTGATGCCATTCGGCGTCGGCACCTCGAAGGCCGTGGGGGCGTCGGCGAGGGTGACCGGTGAGGCGAACGTGAAGGTGCGCGATGGGGTCCAGGGGGTGCTGTGGAGTAGGCGGCGGGTCATCTGGGCCCAGCCGAGGGGGGCTGCGGCGATCACCCAGGCGTCGGGGGCGGGCGTCGTCAGGCGGAGGGCCGGGCGTAGCCAGGAGGCGGCGTGTTCGGGCCAGGTGACCGTGTCCAGGACTTCGCCGCCGCGGGAGCGCCAGGCCGTGGCGAAGGCCGACGCGGCGGCGGCCGAAGCGGTGTCGCGGCTGTGACCGATGACCACCGTCTCGGCCCCGGATCGGGTCACGAGGGCGACTAGGGAGGCCAGTTCGGCCTCGGTGTGCGGGGCGGGGGGTGGGAGCGCGGCGTAGGCGGCTGCCTCGGCCGGACCGAGAAGGGGTGATCTCTTCATTCTTGGGCTCCGGTTCTCTGGGTGGTTTTCCAGTCGGAGTACTTCTGCGGGAGGCAGCGGGCGCACGGGCGGTAGCCCGCGACCCGGGCGGTGGGTTCGTCGGCGAAGAAGACGCGGTGCGGGATGTAGCCGCCGCGGGCGATGGCCCGCAGTGCCGAGGGGCAGTCCAGGCGTCCGTAGAGGCGTGCGCCGCGGTGGCCGCCCAGCCGGCCCGGGGTCGGGGACGGGTACGGGCGGCCGTCGGGCCCGGTCAGCAGGTACACCCGGTCAGGCCGCGTCGTGGAAGACCAGGCCCAGGGCGTGGCGGCGGCCGCTGCGGACCGTGCTCACGCCGTGGCGTACGGCGCCTGCGGCCCAGCCCCGCTTGGTGCGCACCGGGCGCTCCTTGGTGGTGAAGATCAGGCCGTGGCCTTGGGGCAGCGGGGTCGTGGTGCCCCGGGACTGGGCGCGTGGGCGCTGTTCCACGAGCAGGAACTCGCCGCCCGTGTAGTCGGTGCCGTAGGCGTCGAGGCCGATGACGACCTGCATCGGGAAGACCATGTCGCCGAAGAGGTCGCGGTGCAGGGCGTTCCAGTCGCCTTCCTCGTAGCGCAGCAGGATCTGCGCCGAGCGGTCCTGTCCGGCCGCGTGGCACATCGCGATCCACTCGTCGAGCGAGTCCGGCCAGGGTGCGGGGCGGCCCAGGCGTGCGGCCCAGTCGCGGGCGATGGTGAGGAGGTGGGGGTAGAGCGCGGCCCGCAGGGCTGCCACGGGTTCGGGGAGCTCGTGCGTGAAGTAGCGGTACTCGCCGGATCCGAAGCGGTAGCGGGCCATGTCGATGGTGGTGCGGAAGCGTTCCGTGTCCTGGTAGAGGGAGGCGAGGTCGCGGCACTGGGCGGGGCTGAGGAGTTGCGGTGTCAGCGCGCACCCGTACGCGTCGAGTTCTTGGGCGAGGGCCGTCCAGTCCGCCGTGCCGAGGGGGTGAGGAGAGTTCTGCGGCTTCATCGGGCTCTTTCGTTCAGGTCGTGAGCATCGGCTGGAGGGCGCCCTCGTGGGTGAGCAGGGAGACTTTGCGGTCGATGCCGCCGGCGTAGCCGCGCAGGGTGCCGTCCGCTCCGATCACGCGGTGGCAGGGGCGTAGCAGCAGGAGGGGGTTGGCTCCGATCGCCGCGCCCAGGGCGCGTACCTGGCCACGGGGGACGTCAAGGCGCTCCGCGAGGGCGCCGTAGGTGGTGGTCGTGCCGTACGGGATCGTGTCGATGGCGTCCCAGACGCGCTCCTGGAATTCGGTGCCGCCTGCGGCGTACTCCACCTCGAAGCGGGTGCGACGGCCCTCGAAGTACTCCGCCAGCTGGTTGTTCACCTCGGTGAAGGCTTCGGGGTCGTGCCGCCAATCGGCGTGGGGCACGGTGGTGTTGCGGCTGTCCGGCATGGCCAGGGTCACCATGGTGAGGGCGTGCGGGGTGCGGGTGGATCGCTCGGCGACCAGGAGGAGGGTGCCCAGGGGGCTTTTGGTCCTCGTGAAGAGTTTCATCGGGCTTTCCTTTTCGTCAGCGGGCGTTGTGGAAGATCAGGCCCAGTACCGTGCGACGGCCCCGGTCGACGGCGTTGGTTCCGTGCTTCATGGGGTGGCGGCGGAAGCCGTGGACCCCGCGGACGGGTCGGTGCCGGACCGGGAAGATCATTCCCTGGCCGAGGGACGGTTTGACGACCAGCGCCCGGGACTGGGAGCGGGGGCGCTGCTCGACGAAGACGTTCTCGCCTCCGGTGAAGTCCTCGCCCGGCTCGTTGAGCATGATGGCGATTTGGAGGGGGAAGACGATGTCTCCGTAGACGTCCTGGTGGAGGCAGGCGTAGTCGCCCTTGTCGTAGCGCAGGAGGAGCGGGGTGGGCCGCGTTTGGCCGCCGGCCGCGCACTCGGCGAGCAGCTCGTCGAGGGTGGCGGGGTAGCTGCGCTCCTTCAGCTGCGGGGCCCACTGGTTGGCCATCCAGGCGACGAGGGGATACAGCTCCTCGCGCAGTCGGCCCACCAGCGGGATCACGGCGGGGTCGGCGAAGTATTTGTAGGAGCCGCGTCCGAACTGGTAGCGCTGCATCACCACGGTGGAGCGGAACAGCCGCGGCTCGTCGAACAGGGCGGCGATCTCCCGGCACTGCTCGCGGTCGAGGAGGGGCGGGGTGAGGGCCACGCCGTCGGTGTTCAGCTGCTGGAACAGCTCGTCCCGGTCGAGTACGCCGGGGGCGGTCGTGCGCGTGCGGGTACTCGGTGTGGAAAGGTTCATGGTGCTTCCCATGCTCGACGCCGGGCTGCCGGAGCGCTGGCTGCTTTCCGACGTCGAGTTCTGGGAGCCGGGTCTCAGGAGGCCCGCAGTGCGGTGGTCACCGCCGCCGGGTCCCAGTGGAAGGGGCGGATCTCGGTGATCCTTCCGTCCCGTACGGACATCAGCTGGACGATCCTGGTCTCCAGGACGCTGCCGGACGCGCGGGCCACGAACCGGACACGGCTGGTGACGACGACATCGGGGCCGTCGATGATCCGGTGCTGGTCCAGGAACTCGACCGACTGCCAGGCCTCCCCCATGACCGCCATGAACCGTTCGATGCCGTCGGGGCCGCGCCAGTCACCCGCGTACGGCAACCCGGGGGCAGGGCGCAGCACCACCTGCGGGTGGAGGCAGGCGACGATCTCCTCGAAGCCGGCCCGGCCCGGGCCGCCCGCGGCGATGTAGGCCGTTTCGGCGGCGTAGAACCGGGTCAGGGTTTCGGTCGTGCTCGGATTGGTGGTGGTCACTCGTCCCCTATCGAAGGGGGACGGGTGGGGGTTACAGCCGCGTGATGCCGAGGTTCTGCATGCTGCTGAGAGTCTGCGTGCTGCTGAGGTTCTGCGTGCTGCTGAGGTTCTGGTGGATCTCCAGGGTCGCGGTGGATTTGTTGAGGGTGATGTAGTGCAGGCCCGGGGCGCCCTCGGCCAGGAGGCGGTCGGACATGGCCGTTGCGTGCTCGACTCCGATGCGGTGGCCCGTCGCCGGGTCGTCCTGCCGATATCCGGTCAGGTCAGGAACCGCTCGACGGCTTCGCGGGCACGGGCATTCGAGGCCGCAGCGTCCGCCAGTGACCGGGCCAGGGCATCGATCCACTCGTCCAGGCCCACTGCGCGCCGCGAGAGCACGATGCCCCGTACCTCGTGGCAGATCTCCCCGGCCACCCGGCCCCGGTCCATCCGCAGCGCGAGCCGCTGCTCCCCGAGCGCCACGTCCAGTTCGACGACCGAACCCTCGCGCCCGGCCACCCGTTCCGCGACGGAACGCCTGCGCTTGACCCGCACAGTGCCGGGCGGCAGCGAGTCCGCCAGGTTCGCCGACAGCACTTTGACGTAGAGGTTCAGGTCCGCGCTGTCCCGGCGCAGTACCGCGGCCAGCAGTTCCACTTCCATCTCAGGCATCGAGGCTCAGCACCATGGTGGGTCGGTCGATGATGTGGTCGTCGCGAAGCGGGCGCACCGCTGTCCCGATCGCGAAGAACTCCGTGGTGTGCGATCCCCAGGTATGCGAGTGCTGCTTCAGCTGAACTGCCACGATCCCCTCGGCCTCCAGGGCCTTCCCCTCCGCCTGCATGCGGCTCATCGCCAGCTCGCGTGCATCGTAGAGTGCCTGGGTGAACGGCTCGATCTCCACGTTGCGGCCCGAGGTGCTCAGCACCTGGGCGAAGCGCTGGTGCGCCACGTGGTAGACGCACGACCCCATGACCATGTCCAGCGGCGCGTACCCGGCCCGGACCAGTGTCCAGAAGTCCTGGCCTGACAGGTTCGACGTGAACGGCTTGCCCTTGTTGTTGAGCCAGGTCCCGCCCGGTCCGGGGTCCGCACCGTCCGCCTTCACCGCCGTGCCGATCGCGAGGAACTCCGCGATGTCCGAGCCGAACTCCTTGAACTCGATGTCCAGCCGCACCCCCACGATCCCGTCCGCCCCCAGAGCACTCGCCTCGGCCTCCATCCGGCTCATCGCCAGCTCGCGCGCGTGGTACATGGCCTCGGACAGCTTGGTCAGCTCCTGGTTCTTCGACCACCGGCCGACCTGGATCCCGACGTGGTAGACCGAGGAGCCGAAGACGAGGCCGAGCGGGCGGAAGCCGACCTCGCGCACCAGCAGGAACTCGTTCACCGTCAGGTCCGAGGTGAAGAACGCCCCCTTCTCCCCCGGCTGAAGCTGCGCAAGCCGCCGCATCGCGTCCTCGGACACGCCCTCCGCAGCCGGCTGCGCGGCCTGCCCGGCCCGTTCTTGCCCCGTTCGCTCGGTCATGTCAGCGCTCTCGCTCCAGTCTCATGATGGTCAGTGGCTTGGGCCCGGCGGGCCGCTCGGAGCGGCCGAACCGGGCGATGGATGTGCCGACGAAGACCGCCTCCGCGATGAGGTCGCGCGAGTTCCCGTACACAGGGCACTCGCTCTCACGCACCCTCAACTCCATCTCGTCCACCACCAGCCCGTCGCCACCGTGCTTCGCCGCATCGAGGGCCAGCTGTTTCCGGGCATCTTGGCGGACGTGGTTGATCAGCTGGGTATAGCCGTCGACCTCCTGGTTCCCGGCGGCCCAGGAGGCCAGGCGGGAGGTGCGCCAGTCGTCGTGCCGGGTCTCGAGGGCGATGCCGAAGGCGAGTCCGGTGGGAACCCATCCGGCGTGTACGAGCGCTGCGAAGGCCTGGCCCGACAGGTGCGAGGTGAACGGCAGGCGCGGCCGGATGCGCGAGCGGGCGCGGACGGCGGTGCCCAGCACGGTGAACTCCAGACCCCCCGCCGGGAATTCGCCGACCCGCAGGTCCACCCCGACGATCCCGTCGCCGCCGAGCGCGCGGCACTCGGCCACCGCGCGGGCCAGCGCCAGCCGGCGCGCCGAGTACATGGTCCTCACCAACTGCGACAGGGACGACGCCCACATCGAGGACGGCACTTTCGCGCCGCCTGCGACCGACCACGCGCCCGGGCAGCCCCAGACGCCGGTGTACCCGATGTTGAAGACGGCCGTGCCGAGCACCTGCCCGACCGGCTCGAACCCGACACCCTTGATGGCGGCGAACTCCTCGGACGACAGCGCCGAGTCCCAGGTGTTGCCGGCCCAGGGCCTCGCCATCCCGCCCGCAGCGGCCCCCGCCGGACCAGCATCTCGTCGGTGTGTCATCGACTCCTGTGCCATCGCTCTCTCGGCTCATCGCGCGGATCGCGTCGCCCTTCGGCAGCGTATGTCATGGGAGCGATCAACGAAACGCTGGTCACAGGCTCCAACGGCTCTTCCGATCCAGCCTCTTGGGTAGGAATTCGTCGCCGTAAGGGCGTCAGTGGGCGAGGACGGCCTCCCGCCCACAGAGGGTCCAGCCAGGCCAGGGCCGCACTGAGAGGTTGTGGTCTTTCCGGGCTTGAGGACTGCGTTCTCTCGCTGTTCAGGCATAGGGTCGGCGGTCTCGTGGCAGTGGTGACGTGACGGGTCGTGTCGTGTCGTTGCTTTGGTGGAGGTCGAGGGGATGCCGTCGGTCGTGGGACTGCTGGAACGGCGTGAGCTCACCGCTCGCCGCTCGCCGTCGTGTCGACGAGCTGCGGGGCGCCGTCGTCGGCCGCGCCGCCTCCGAGGGTCCGCCGGCTCCCGGTGTGCAGCCGGCGCGGCCCGAACCGGCGGAGGCGGCCAAGCCGAACTGCCATCCAGGTAGACGGTCGGCTTGGTGACGCCCCGAGCGGCCGCCTCGCGGGTTTGAGCCCGGTGCCGCGACGGACGAACCTGGCGAGGAGCCGTGTCCTACCGGGTCCTACCGGCTCAAGGCGCGGCCAACCGCCCCCGCTCCGTCCTACTTCTCCTCCGGCTCCCAGGCGCGGAGCAGGTCGAGCAGACCTGCGTCTCCGTCAACGTGCAAGGAGTCGGCCTTGATCCGGTCGTACAGGTAGAGGACCAGCTCACTGGCCGTGCCGTGGACGGAGGCGCCGGCTGCGTCCGCGTCTTCGCCGGTCGCGGCGGTGGGCGCGGGGATGCGGGTGATGCGTGCGCCGTCCCCGTCGACGGCGAGGCGCCAGGAGCGGCCCTCGGTGGCGTGGAAGTCGAAGGCCGTGGGCTTGTGCGGCCAGGCACTCGGTGTTGCGCAGACGGTGAACAGGAACTCCTCCACACCGTCGAGTGCCAGCTCGACCGGCAGCGGCTGCGGGGCACCCCCGGCGACCTGGGCGTCGTAGGTGTGCACCGCGGTCTCCTGGACCCGGTGCCGGGCGGTGCCGCCGGCGGTCTGCGGTGACTGCGACGCGGGCCACCACGTCCAGCAACCGCTCTCCGGTCCCGCCGCGCGCAGGGCGCCCAGCAGAAGCTGCGTCGACGCGTCCAGCCAGGCCAACAGGGCCTCACGCTCCTGCGGCACTTCCAGCGCGGCGCGCGCGGCGACGGCCTCGGCCGGGGGACCGTCGGCAGCCCCCGCGTCGACGATGGCGGCCCAGAAACGGTCTCCCCCGCCCAGGTGCTTCACCAGATCGAACAGCGTCCACCCGGGGCAGGTCGGCACCTGCGCGTCGAGACCGGGCGCGGCGGCGACCACGGCGCGGAAGGCGGTCGACCGTTCATCGATCAGTCGCAACAGGTCAGGGAACTCAAGATTCTTTTCCACACCGGATACCTATCACCGTGCTCCGCTGATCGGACAGCGATTTTCGCAGTCGCGCTCGCCGGTCTGGACGCGAACGCGCAGGCGCAGCACCTCGCTTGGAACCGTGACTTCTTCACCCGGCACTCCCTGCTGCGCACCGCGATCCGGAAGTACCGCGACAACCGCCCCCGGGTACGCCGTACAGGTCGCGGATGCCCCCGGGAAATGCCGAAGCCGGCGGAGGGTCGCTCTGGGAGCAACCCGGCACACCGCCGGCTTCATGCAACGTTCAGGCCCGGAAAACCAACCAGCCTGTAACCCAACCTACAGGCCACGGCCCTGCGGCACAGCAGAAGCCGCCGAGGAGACGGCGCGATGCCCCGCAATCAGCCGGTCATCAACGAGGCCGACATCGCCCGCCCGTTCGGTGTCCCCGTGGCCACCTGACGCCGCCGTGACGCTCCCGCCTTCCTCCGCCACGCACCGGGCCTCCCCCCGAAAGCCGCTTCCTGATCTACAGACTGGCCCAGGCCGACGCCTACCTATCAGCCGGCACCGCCGTCTACGGCGCCCGGCTGTGGCCCAGGCACGAGCTCACCGCGCGCCGCGACAACGCACCGGGCGAGGGGAAGGCAACGGCAGTCGTGCCGCGTGCACACGCGCTCCTCCCCGCCGCCCGTGTACGTCACCCCGTGCCGGACCACCCCCGCCGCGGAGTCGGCGCTCCCACTGCGCCCGGCCGCCGCCTCCAGGGCAGGGCGCTCCCCCACCTGGGGGCGGCGGCCGGGCGCAGTGGGACCGTACGGCCGGCCGCAGGCAGGGGGCCGTGTGCGCCATGGCGGCACAGCGCGGGCCAGTGATGTCGATAAGCACTGGTCGACTTCACGTGCTGGAACTGAAAGAGGCGGCCCGCGTCACCTGTACGGCCCACCCTTGGGCGAGCTCCGCGCCATCACGGGCGAGGATGGGTCCATGGTCGACACTCGCTGGGGGAAGGCGACGGATTGGATCACCGCCATGGTGGCCACTGCAGCGCTCGTCATCTCGCTGCTGGGCTACTTCCAGGCCAACGACGCCAACAACGTGGCGCGTGGTGCCACCGGTCAGGCCGTTCGGGCTAACGACGAGGCGCTCAGAGCGAACCACCAAGCCGAGCAGAACGCCCGGAGGGCGCAGGCCGAGCAGATCGCCTTCTACTGGCAGGTGAAGGACGGGGAGGGAAGCCTGCGCATCCTGAACACCTCCTTGTCGTATATCACCGACGTCGTCGTGGCCTTCGACGACGGAAGCTACATCGACGTCGGAAGCCTGAGCGGCTGCACGCAGTGGTCCTTGTCTCCGCCGAGCAGGACCCTTCCCAACGGGGAGGTCGTGGCGCTCTCCGCGAAGGACTCCCCCTCACAGCTCCACTTCACCGACGCCCAGGACCCCTCCGGAACCTGGTCGGTACGCGACCGCACCAGGCCCCAGACCACCAAGCCGCTCAAGCTCCAGGAGATCTCAGAACAAATCCACTACGACCTGTCAGACACCAAGCACTGCGGCTAGCAGGTCGTTTCATAGTGAGGCCGACGAGGAGTGGAGTGTGCTGTCGTGCTCGGCCTCGTCCGTAAGATCCCTCCATGTCTGCTGACGAACGCGTAACTCGGTCCATGTGTCGTGTCCAGCCGATATCGGATCCTCGGCCGATGCCGGAGCTGCCCCGGCGAATCTGGTCAGAAGAAGACTGGGAGCGAATCCAGCGCGGCTTCGGGGCAGGGGACATGGACGAGAAGTGGGACGTCTTCACAGAGGGTGAGGTTGTCTTCCTGCATCGAAGCTGGACCGGTTACGGAGTGTTCGCGGCGACCTTCGCGCCGGTTGATGGCGGTGGATGGCGGATCGCCAAAGCCGAGGTAGAGCGTGATGCCGAGCGCTATGGAGGCACGGACGATGCCTACGACTGCCTCATGCTTGAGTTGGTGATCACCGCCATCGTGCTTGGCGAACCAGCGCCTGATCTCCGATCGAAGCTGGTGGAGTTGACCCGCCGGAAGTCGCGCTCTGCTGATGCCCCGGCTGGTCTGATTCAGCACAGTGCTCTGGGACTGCGCTCAGACTCCTAACGAACTCGTGCAAGGTGCAGGTTGTCCAGTTGGTCACTGTGGCTGCCCGGCCCCACGGGTGGCGGTCTGCTGGTGTGAAGGCAGTCCGGCCACGGCTTGGATGGTGTCGCTCATGTGCTCGCGGCGACCCAGGTGCCAGGCGAGGGACCGCCAGTTCTTGAGATGTGCGATGCCGTGCTCGACCCTGATCCGGCGTGAGGAATGTGCCTTGCGCTGGCGTTCGTAGATCTCCTCATACCACTCCGGCGGGTTCTTCTTGAACTTGCGGTGTGACGGTGTCACGACGCGGCCGCCCGTCTGGGCGCCCAGCCCCTGGTAGCCGGCGTCGGCGAGGACCATGACTTTGACCGCGTTCTGCTTGTTCTTGCCGGAAATGAACTTCTCCCGGTCCTTGCGGCCGGCGGCTGGCCTACGGACCCGGATCTCGGTGCCGTCGATGATCCCGGTCTGACCGCTCCCGCCGAGGTGGTCGATGACCTCGGCGAGGCTGCGGAGCCGGACGACGGCCGCGACGGTGCAGCCACGTGTCGCGAGCAAGGGCCGCGCCTCGCCGATCGCCCGGGTGATCGTGGAGCGGTCGACACCGAACCAGCAGACCAGCACATCGTGAGTGACACCGCGGCGGAGGTGAACGAGCGTGGCCAAAAGCCGGTCGATGAAGACCAGCCGGTGCTTCACACCTGCGCCAACGGCCCGCTGGCGTGGTCTGGCTTCCAGCCTCGCCTGGTGCCGTGCGTGCCATAACGGGCCTACCTCGGCGACGAGTTCGGCGATCGCATCGACCGAGAACGGTCCGCCGGAAGCTCAGGGGCGAACCTCCACGTCTGGTCACCGCATCACTCGCAAGCGAGTCGAACCGGCTCGGCCGGCACCGATGAGCATCGCTGCAGCCCTCATCGGCCACCGCCGTTTGAAGACGAACACCAAGCCAGCTCCACGGCTACTGCAGAATGGCTCAAATGAGCGAATCGACTGAGCAGGTGCAGACCGCCGATCGCCTTTGGCAGGAATTCCGTCGAGAGCCCTTCCCCGACAGCTTGCGACATGCCGCGTTCGGGGGCGCACATGTGTGGCTCCTTGAGTTGGACATCGCCGGCTGCGTTCTTCGTTGGCTCGACAGCGGCGGCACTCTCGACCCGAAGAACAGCCTCCTCCTGCAGAACTGCATCGAGGGCCTGGAGCAAGTCATGCCTGAGATCATGGACCTTGAAGGAGCCCAGTACTGCCGGCGGTTGCACCAGCTCGCTGTGCTCGCGTCAAGGAATCCACCCGGCACCGAATGAGACAGCCCAAGTACCAGCAGTCCATTGCGAGGAGGTCCTCCGATTCCGTTCTCCAACTTCTCCGTCGCCATCGGTGACGACGTCATGGAGTTCACGGCCGTGACAGGGATCAGTTCTGCCTGCGCACTGCCCTGCGCCGCGCACCGCCGTGGAGACAACCGTGTCGAGGTCACCTTCGCTCGTGGCGCCTTCGCAGGATCTGAGGAACTCCTGGACTGGCTGTTCACCTCAGGCCAACTACAGGGACCCGTCGTGGACGCCCTGGTCACTCTCACCGACCCTGCCGACGCCAAACCGGTCATGGCGTGGGTGCTTCGCGATGCCCGGCCCGTGTCGCTCATCGCCCCCGACCTCGACGAGGACGGAACACCCGCTCTCATCGAGATCCTCAAACTCTCCGGAACTGAACTCCTGACCTTCCCCCGACCCGTTTAGCAGAAGGTGCGATCTTTCGCCTTCATGTCAGTGCGTCACCTGCCCATCTCGAATCCGATGGCAGTGGATCACATCTGATTTTGCGTCAGCTGGCAGGGTGCGACGCAGCAAGCGCCGCCGAGTCGGCCTACGCCTCGACCTTACGGTCGGGCGCCTGATGGGGGGGCCGATGTGCGGGACCTCGTCAGGGTCTGCTTCACGGGCCAGGTGACGCGGCGAGCGGTGTTGAAACGAGCGCGCCCCAGCCAACCGGCCATCAGGAAGGGAAACACATCGTTCCCCTTCGGTAGCGGCAGCTTCTCCACCAAGCGTTCGAGCCCGAGGCGCTCTCAACGCGTCGGGCTCCCCGCGATCGGTCAGCCCCACCAACCGTCGCCAGCTTGCCAGCGCTGAACCCACTCCAGGAAGCCGAAGGCTTCCGGCCCCGGATATTGGTGGGCGCCCGCGTCGCCGAGCAGCCAGATGTTGCCCCGCTGGGGACCGGTGACGACGAGTACCCAGTAGGAGAGCTCATCGTCGGTGCCCAGCACGATGGAGCCGTGGCCGTAGACGTCAGCGACGCGCTTGTCGTGGTCCGCGGCAAGGGGCTCGCCCTCCCAGGCCCAGGTCTCCTGGAGCGGGAACGGCGCGGCGGGATTCCGTTGAACTTGGTAAGGCCAGCCCGGTGTGAGCCAGCCCAGGGGCAGCAGGCCGCCGTCCTCCGGCGGCCCGACCGCGGACCCGTTGGCGATCTCCGCGACCAGACTCCGGTACGGCTCCGGAAGTACGGCCCCATTCTCGGCTTCCCAGGCCGAGACCGCCGTGTAGCCGAGAGCCGGCTCCCGCCACTCCGGCTCGAATGCCGAGCTCAGGAACTCCAAGGCAGCCTCATCAGGAAGCTGATGCGGTGGTGCGATTGTCATGTCACCATGCTTTCAGATGGGGGCGGTCGGGCCGCTGTGAGTATCCGTTGACGCCAGCTCCGGCGCGACTCGGTCCTTCGCGGTTGCCTCCGCCTTAGCTTGGGTCGCCCCGAACACGGCCTGGATGCACCCGCGGTGAGAGTCGCCCTTGCACAGAGCAATCGAGGCACGCATCGACCGCGGCCCCGGCGTCTGCCTGGCATACGCCGTACTCAGCCCTCGACCTCGATCTGCTCGGCGAGCGTCACGACCGGGCATCGACCGCTCAGACACTTGAAGCGACGCACGGGTCAGCTCGATGACTACGAGGCTGCCGGCCACGGGCGCGTCGCCGAGCCGGCGGACCGTACCGGCCGTGCACCCGCCACGACGGCAGGGGCTCATCCCGGACCTCGTCGGGTGCAGCGCTGTGGCGATGCGCTGAGTGGTCGTGACCTGCCGCGTCGTCTCGGATGGGCGTTCCTCCTACTATGGGCACCTCGACGAGGGAGCAGAGTGGATCTCAGAGCACCGGTACCGTCTCGAAGGCTTGGGCCGTACGCACTGACCGATGACGGGATCGCAGCACTGCTGGCACGCTACGAGTTCGGTGATTCCTGTGTCCGCCGGGTGATCCTTGACCAGGAGTTCGGACGGAACCCGCGGGGCCGAGCAGTCAGAATTGTGATCGATGCACGGGTGGTGGACGAGGCCCTGCGGTGGGAGCCGGTGTGCCTGGACCTGGTCGACGTAAAGCGATTCCGGATCGACGAGAGCCGGGGCTCCCCTGCGGGGGTGCTCTACGATCCCCCGCAGTTCACCCGGTTCGACGGGCTGATGCAGGTAGATCTGTGCGCTGAGCGGTTCGGCAGCCTTCGGCCGGGGAGTGGGCAGGAAGTCTTCGAAGGCTCGGAGTTGGTCTTCGAGGCGGTCGAGGGCACGTGGAGTGTCCTGGAGCCGTGGAACGTGTGACACCGCGCCCATCAGCACGCGGCTTCCAGCAAGAAGCGCGCTGACCTGCGTCGCCGAGGGATCCGCTGCGCCATCCCGGACAAGGTCGACCAGGCGCGCCACCGCAAACAGCGCGGCTCTCGCGGCGGCCGGCCGCCGAAGTTCGACCCGGACGGCTACCGTGAGCGCCACGCGGTCGAGTGTGGGATCAACCGCCTCAAGAGGTACCGCACCGTCGCCACGCGATACGACGAGCTAACGGTCCGCTATGAGGCGACCGTCCTCATAGCGGCCATCGGCGCATGGCTGTGAGCAGCACACATCAAGCGCGTCCATATCCAGCCCGCAGGCATGGAGGTGCTCTCACTCCACGGCAGCATTGAGGAGAATCTGCGCCAGCTCGCGCGGCTGGGAGAACATCGGCCAATGGCCGGTGTCCATCTTGACCAGCCGCCAGCGCTTGCTGTTCAGCAGCTCAGCCACATCTTCGTCGGGCTCGGCGTCGTCAGGATCGGCCCCTGGCACCACGCACAGGACGTATGTCGCCGGAAGTTCACCGAGCGGCCCCGACAGCACAGCGGGCTCGGTCAGCGTGGCACCTGGGTGAGGCGTCGAGCCACGCACGAGGCGCGCGATCTGCTCATCGGTGAGACCCTCGCCTTCGTAATGAGCAGCTGGCGCGAGCGGCCAAAACCCTCCGCTCTCGGCGATCGACGCCTCCACTGCCGCCCCGCCGTCCGGCCAGGCGGAGACAAACGACTCGCCGTCAGTTGGAACGCTTGAGTCGACGAATACAACGCGGGCCAGTCGGTCACCGATCCGCTCCGCGGCCTGACCTACCGGGATGCCCGAATAGCTGTGACCCACCAGGACTACGTCACGCAGACCCTGGCGTTCCACCTCGGCAACGATGTCCTGAACGTGAGTTCCTTGCCCCGCCGGTACACCCTGCTTGTCAGCAAGACCGGACAGGGTCAACGGATAGACGCCGTGGCCGGCCGCGCGCAGATACGGCACCACCTCGGCCCACGCCCACGCCCCGAGCCGTGCACCTGCAACCAGCACGAAATTCACCATGCCCGCACCGTAGCCGGGCAGCCTGACGATCTCCTAAGGCTTGTCCCGCAACTGATCTCCGAGTCGCCTCGGACGTGGTGGGCAGTGGTGCGAGCCGTCTGCCTATCCGGCGAGGGCGAGGTTGTGCATCCGGGCGATGCCGAGCATAGCGTGGTGGACGCCGTCGCCTTTGAGGCGACAGTCGCGGAGGATCTTCCAGGTCTTCATGCGGGCGAAGACGTGCTCGACACGGGCGCGAACCTGCTTGGGGGACTGGTTGTGCGCCTGCTTCCACTCGGCCAGGTCTTCGCCCTTCCGTCGGCGGTGGGGTATGACAAGTCCGGTGCCCGGGTATCCGCCGTCGGCGATCGTCATGGTCTTGCCGACGGCGGCTTGGGCGCCGGATTCCTCCCATGCCTTGCAGTCGTTGCGGTTGCCGGCGAGTGGCCGGCCGACCACGACGACCATGCGGGTGTCGGCATCGATGACGACCTGGTGGTTGGTGGAGTACCGGTAGTTCTTCGACTGCTCGGCGATGGTGTGGTCGCGGGTGGGGATCAGGGTGCCGTCCACGATGAGCACGGTGTCCTTGGCGAACCGCTTGCGGGGGTGGAGGGCGAGCACTGGCCCGAGGTGGTCGATGATCCGGTCTGCCGCCGACTTGGATACCCCGAACAACGGGGCGAGCTGGCGCATGGTCAGGTTCGTGCGCCAGTAGGCCGAGACCAGCAGTGCCCGGTTCTCGAGCGGAAGGCCCCAGGGCCGGCCCTTGCGGACCGCGTCCGCACCCTGACGCCGCAGAAGCGTCACCAGCTTCCCGAAGGCGCGCGGGCTCAGCCCGGAGAACGGGGCTATCCAGGACGACTCCGACGCCGTGATCACACCAGCCACGTGGCGATCATTTCAGTTGCCGATGACGCCTGCTCTGGCCGATCCTGTCCACTCGCAAGCGAGGAGGACCACGTGGGCTTGACTCTGTTCCCAGGAGACGGAGACGTCAGCAGCCCGGACGTCCAATGGTCCTGCATCAGCTTCAACGCCTTCCGGGAACGGCTCGCACGGGCAGAGGGGTTCAGCCTCCCGGAGATGTGGGGCTTTGGCGGCGATCGGCCGTGGAGTGACATCTCCTCCACCCTGGAGCCGCTCCTCGATCACCCGGATGTCGGCGGTGACGATCTCTCTACTGCCGCGTGCGCTGCGATGCTGCCTCGCCTCCGAACGATCATCGGCGAATGGCTGGAGGAGCCCGACGAACCACTCCTCCAGCAGCACATCCAAGACGCTCAACAGCTGATGGTCGTCCTGCGTCTCTGCGTAGACAAGAGCGTCGAGCTCATCTTCCTCTGACGTTGAGGCGGGCCCAGGTGGCCGACACCCCACCCCGGCCGCAGTTACGGGACAACCCTTAGGAAATACTTTCGATACGCACCCAAGGTGATCGTGGGCTTGGCAGGCCTGTCGGTCCGGTTCTTGGAGCGCATACGAATCCGCCCGTCGCGGGTACCGAGTCCTCCGTGAGCATGAATTACGAAGGGCCGACGGCTACCCGAGACGGGAGGAGGCGATCCCGTGCCGCCGCCATCAGGCGCCGAGAGTCATCACCCAGGACTCCTTGGACGGTCTGGACTCCGTTTCCGAGTGCCGTCGGAAGATCAACCGCCGATGGACGAACGGAGCGGGGCTGTGTCTGACCGACCGAGGAGCCGAGTACGAGGAAGGGTTTCCCTCTCTGCGTGGTCGGATACCTTCTGGTCTTCGCGGTCGGCTGGTCGTTGGCCACGGCATTGATCCCCGTGGAGACGGGGCTCGTTCTGGGAGGCGTACGGCGAGAACTGGGACTTCATTGCCGTCGTACTGCCACTGGGGGCCGCATATCGCTCTTCCTCCTCCTGCTGCTGTACGTCTGCGGGCGGTCCCTGAGCCGGGGCGGATGCCGAGCCTGGGCGATCGACTTGCCGACATCGCCTCGCCTACAGGGTGCCGCGCACAATTCGGCTGTTCGTAGGCCGGCCCCGAAGCAGGCCGGACCCTACGGCACCCAACTCATGCGCCACGCTCCCGGATCGGGCCGTTCGGCCCGCACGCAAGAGCCCGGAGGCCCAGCCGCCCCGCCACACTTTCGTGGCCTTCCTGGACCGGCGCGACGGCTGCCCCACCAAGAGCTGGTCACCTTCGCCCTAGGCTTCGGGCTCTTGCTCAGCCCGTAGGTACCGACCCTGGATCTGGGCCTTGCGGTAGGGACCGGCCCCGTCGCAGTCGTACTGCGGTGCGTCAAATGTGACCCAGTACAGCAGCTCGCCCTTCAGCGCCTGGGCACGTGTACTCGGCTCGGGTGCGCCCATGGCATCGATCGTTCCAGCAAACTCGACCTGCCAAGGACCGTCCCAGCCCTGGTCGCGAACCACCGTGACGCGGCTGCCCGGCGCCAGTGCACCCGGCGGCCATGTCTCGCTCAGGGCGCGACCGAGGATGTGCTCCATCGCCTGGCGGTCGTCTACGTCCGCAGGAACAGGGCCGGAACTGTCTGTCATGCCGCCACCCTGCCCACATCGCTTCAGGAGCGCCAGCGGATAAGGAACAACGAGCCGCAGTACCTTGCGATCCGGCGCGCTTGAGGCCCGGATGGGCCGCGATCTCGTTGCGGGTGGTGCATCCGGGAGTGACGGCGCGACTTCAAGCGTCCGGCCAAGTGGTTTCCCGTGTTTGCGCTACGCGAATCCCAAGGCGGCCGATGATGTCGGGATCCCAGGGGATCGCGGCTCATCACCGTGGACGGCACCACCTACCGGTGGCAGCCTCGCTATGGCCTGTCCTGTCATCCAGCGCGGTCCGGTACCACGCCCCTCCCCCATGGATATGGGTTGTGCGCAGGTCTACGGGAGCTTCAGCCACGGGCTGCGGTACGGCATCGTCCACGTTCCGGAAGAGGTCCAGTTGATCTGGGTGTAGTTGGCATACGACTCACCCGTCTCGGCCGTGGTGTCGCTGAAGTCGGGAGCCGTGAAGTGCCTGTCGTTGATGGCCCCTGAGGGACAGGGGTACACCTTGTTCGATACGACTTGCGAATTGCCCGTCCGGACTGTCCGAATCGCGATATTGCACGCCGGGTGCCCCGCAGCCAGGCTGATGTACGCGTCCGGGCGCCCCACTCCCCACCGGGGCGAGCTGATACAGGCCTTGATCTTGACGTACTGCCCGCCGGTCCCGGCGTAGTAGGTGCCGCAGCCTCCACCACTGGCCGCCTGGGCGTTGGTCCCCGCCATGACGGACGCCACCACCACTCCAGTTACGCCGACGGTTCGTGCGACGGTGCGAACGGATCCACGCATGATTTCCCCCGTGCGAGTTCCCTGCCGGGCATCGGCAGGACGATGGGTTTCACGATAGGACAGGCCGCGTGCTCTGGAGCACAGGCTCTGCGTGAGGTCGAGGATGATCGGAGCTTCCAACTTCAGAAGCGTGTAATGGAATTGACGGTCCGCCCGGAGCCTTACAAGCAGGCCACGCAAGCCCCCGATCGGGTGCCGCTCCTCCGCAACCACTCGAACGCGTGAGTTCAAACGGCACCAGGCAGGCCGCTCCCACTCAAGGCCAGGTATCCGTATTGGCGTTCGAGATATTCACGCGTTCGAGGCCGTTACGACCATGGAAGCGGGGCGTTCTTAGAGCACTAGTACCAACCAGCCGCCCATATGGAGGACATCGTGAATGCTGAGCCCACTCCCAGTCATCACCCTCTCAAAATCGAACTGGCCGAAGTCTGCGCCTGTCACTCGGCACTGACAGCTACGGGGTGGACGGCATGAGCGAGGCCACCGAGGCAGCTGATCCCACCGATGCGGCAGAGAGCGTGCAGGCCGAGGCCGAGGACACCATCTCGGATGCGGAACGTGAGCTCTACGGTGGGCGGCTGCGATACGACCAGTCCTTCGTCCGGCACGAAGGCCCCTTGACCCGGCTCGGGTTCGGGCACATGGCCGCCGCCCTGCCGCGCATGGTGGCGATGGTCCTGCGCACCGGCTGGCAGACCGACCCGCGTGCCCTGGCCGGGGTCGTGGCGGCGCAGTTGGGGCAGGGTGTGGCGGCCGGTTGGGGGCTGGTGGCCGTCAACAGCGTGCTCACGGAGCTGTTCGCGGCCGGGCCGACCGCCGGCAAGCTCCGCGAGGCGTTGCCGTCGCTGGTGGTGCTCGGGGTCACCGCGGTGGTCACGGCGCTGCTGGCGGCGTGGTCGACGGCCATGTCGGGCCGGCTGGAGCCTCAGGTGGAGCGGGCGGTGTCCGCCCGGTACTACGCGGCCGTCACCGGTGTCGAGGTGGAAGCGACCGAGCGGCCGGAAGTGCAGCGGATGCTGGAGGCGGGACGGTTCGGCACGGACTCCGCACGGAACATGCTGCGGCTGTCGGTCGGCGTGGGGAACGTGGTCATCGGCATGGCTGCGGCCGCCGTGGTCCTGGTGTCGTTGCACTGGGCCTTGCTGCCGATGCTCCTGGCCATCGCGCTGCCCAAGGGGTGGGGGGCGGTTCGCTCCGCTCGCCGCGAGTACCTCTCCCGGCTGCACTGGGTGGACCACCGCCGGGCGATCTCCTCTCTGCTGGCCTACCTGACCCGCCCGCACGCCGCCGGAGAGATCCGTGTCCACGCCGCCGGGACGAAACTGCTGGCCGGCTACGAGGAGATGTCCCGGCAGACCGAAGCCGAGCAGCGGCGTCTGGCTCGCGCCCAAGCCGGCACGGACCTGGTCGCGGGCGGCTTCGCCGGGGTGGCGTCCCTGGGCTGCTACGGAATGCTGTGGTGGCTGCTGGCCGTCGGCGGGCTGCCACTGGCCGTCGGGGGGACCGCGGTGGTCGCCATCAGGACCTCGACCGCACGTCTGTCATCCCTGGTGCAGCAGGTCAATCGCCTCTACGAGGAGCTGCTGTTCCTCACCGACACCGAGGACGCCATCACGATCGCGGGTGAGCACGCCATCCCCCTGACCGGCGACGCCCTCCCCTCTCCCCTGCGGTCGGTGCGCACCGAGGACGTGACCTTCACCTACCCGGGAGCCGACACGCCGGCCCTGAGGAGCGTCAGCGTGGAGATCCGGCGGGGCGCGGTGACGGCCCTGGTCGGGGCCAACGGTTCGGGCAAGACCACCCTGACGAAGGTGATCGCGGGACTGCTCCTGCCCGGTGACGGCAGCGTGTGGTGGGAGGGCGATTCGGGTGAGCGGGTCGAGCTCCGCGAAGCGGACCGCGGGCAGGTGTTCGGGGCGGTCGGAGTGCTGGCGCAGGACTTCCCGCGCTGGGAGATGACCGCCGCCGCGAACGTGGCCATCGGCGCCGGCGACCGCCCCCGTGACATGGGCGCCGTCCGCGGGGCCGCCCGGGACGCGGGCGTGCTCGACTTGATCGAGAGCCTCCCGAACAGCTGGGACTCGATCGTCTTCAAGGGCTACGAACGCGGGGTCCAGCTGTCGGGCGGGGGCTGGCAGAAGCTGGGTACGGCTCGGACCCTGTACCGGGGTGCACCCTTCCTCTTGGTCGACGAGCCCACCTCCGCCCTCGATCCGCACGCGGAAATCGCCGCCTTCAAGGGCCTCTGGTCGCTGGCGGAGAAGGGGCATGCGGTCGTCCTCGTCACCCACCGGCTCGCCGCCACCATGAATGCCGACCACATCTACGTCCTCGCCGGGGGACGCGTCGTCGAGGAAGGCACCCACGCGGAGCTGATGGCCCAGGAAGGCACCTACCGGGGGATGTTCACCGCCCAGGCCGCTCAGTACGGGATCGGATCGGCCTCGGAATCGGTACCCGGCCCGCGCAACACGCCGCCGGCCGACCACGAGGAGGCGGCGCTGTGACACACGGCGGACAGATGACGCCGGAACCCGGTTCCGAGTACAGCACCCCCACCGAAGGCGAGAAGCCCGCCGTGCCGCCCAGCCACGCCCACGTCCGCAAGACCGTCGAGGCGTATCTCACCCACCACCCGGACGAGCGGAAGACCCTGGCCGGACTCCTGTCCGCGCTGGACCAGCCCGACGACGCGACCAGCCGGACGGCGCTGCCGGGCCACGTCACCCGCAGCACGGTCGTCATCGACCGCAACCCCCACGTGCTGAACATCCGGCGCCACGCGGCCGAACACCCGCCAGAGGCCCGGCCGAACGAAGCCGCGCCGGCCTGGGACGGAGGCCGCAGGACCGTACTGAACGGCATCGGCGTCCATCTCCACCTGGAGGACGAGGACGGACGTGTGCTCCTCGGACTGCGCCACCCGGGCGTCGCGTACGCGGGGAACACCTGGCACTTCCTCGCGGGGAAGTGCGAGCGGGAGTCCGCGGTCACCTGCCTGGTGCGCGAGGCCCGCGAGGAAGCGGGGCTCGTCATCGACCCGCAGGACGTGGAGCTGGTACACGTCGTGCACGTCGTCGACACCCCCGGTGGGCAGCCGCTGATGCAGATGGTCTTCCGGGCCCGTCGTTGGGAGGGCGTTCCCGAGCTCCTCGAACCCGACAAGTGCCTCGCCTGGCAGTGGTGGGAGCCGACCGATCTGCCGGAACGGCTCGTCCCCTACACCCGCGCGGCCATCGAGGGAATCATGGCCGGCCGTTCCTACACGGAGCTTGGGTGGAAGCGATGACCGCCGCCCCGGGCCTGGCCGGGCAGCGGGGGGCCTGCCGGCCGCATCCGGGTTGCGGGGCGCGCGGGGGCGGTCGTTCGGGTCATTCCGCGTAGTCGTTGCCCTGGAGGTGGAGTGAGCGCAGGGCCGCCTCCAGCGTGAAGCGGTGTTCCGGGTCGGTGATGCGGTCACCCAGGTGTGCGTCCAGGTTGCGCAGGCGGTAGCGGACCGTCTGCGCGTGGACTCCGAGTAACTCGGCGACCTGATCGGCGGGACCCCGCGTGGAGATGTGGACGCGCAGGGTCTCGACCAGGCGCCCGCGCCTGGAGCCGGTGAGGCCGCTGAGCGGGGCCAGTTCGCGGGCCGCGATGTGGGTGACGAGCACCGGGTCGGACAGGAGCCACAGTGTTGTCAGGTGGTCTTCGCAGTGCACGAGCGGTTGGTCGGGCACGATCCCGTCGTCGATGAGCTGCAGTACCCTCCTGGCCCACCGGATGGAGTCGGCGGCCTGCGCGGGTGGCACGGTCAGGCCTATCACGGCCGGGGCGCCCGACAGGGCGGATTCGAGCATCGCCAGTCGCTCGGGGGTGAGGGGCCCGGGGATCAGCATGTGTGGCTGGGGCATGCCCAGATCGGCGAGGACGTCCCGGTCGAGACATGTCCGTATGTGGTCGGGCGCCGGGGCACGTAAGGCCACCAGCGTGCACTGCGCCGGGAGTTCCCAGGACGCCTGCTCGCACAGCTCGGCGATCGTCGCCTGCGGCAGGGGCGACCCTACGAGGATGAGGTGGAGCAGTTGTCTGCGTAACGCCGATACCTCGGAGGCCGCACGGGCCTGGACCTCCGCGTATCCCTCGCGCGCGATCGCCTCCAGCTCGTCGACGTACGCGAAGAGCGCGTCGGCGAAGGCGAGGATCAGTGAGGGCGACAGGTTGTACCGGCGACCGAGGGTCTTGGCCCGGCGCAGCGCGATGCGCGCGCCGAGCCGGTAGGCCCCTTGGAGGGTGTCGAGGTCGCGGCCCTCGTACGCCTCCACCCGGCCGAACTTGCGCAGGAGCTCGTCGCGCAGGACCGAGCTCGTGCCGGGGTCCGCGACTCGGTCCACGAACGTGGCCAGCGCCTGCTCCACGCCCTGGCGGATGGCGTCCGCGTTGGGGCCGTTGAGGAGACGGGCGTACACCGGATAGGCGCGCTCCACCTCGACGCGGATCTCCTTGATGAGACCCGGAACCTCGGGCCTCATCAAGGCGGCGAACTCCCTGGGGAGCGGATCGAGCGGTTCACCGAGATCCGGTGATTGTGCGATTGAGGGCATGACCGATCCCTTGCTCTCCTGCGCGCCCGGTGGGGCGTGGCGTGGCAGTGCCCTGTCTGGCTGGAGGGCTCGGGCGCAGCCGTAAGGTGCATACCTTTGTGCGGTGCTGACGCTAAGTCAAATTATTTGAGCTGTACACCACTTGAGCACGAGCTGCGCAGGAGAGAGGGTCGGGGTGGGCGAGTTAGGCCGGGAATCGGCGCTCGGTGACCGTTACTTGACGGCGGAGTGCCAGTTCCGGGCGAGGTGCGCGCCCGCGTCGGGAGCCACCGTCCCCGGGGCGTAGAGACCGCCCAGGTAGGTCTGGGTGTTGTTCAGGGTCAGGCTGTTCTTGCCCGCCGCCGACGGCAGACCGGTCTTGAGGTTGACCGCGGCGTCGATCAGCCCGAACAGACCCAGGCCGCAGCCGCTGGCGCCGGGGACGGCGAAGGTCGTGTCGTACTGGGTGGAGCCGAGGAGGTTGAGGCGGCTCATGTCGCCCTCCTCGTTCGGGCTGCCGTCACCGTTGAACCGTTCCACACCGAACTCCGGGTAGTTGCGGTTCTTCGGCTGCAGGACGATCGGGTTGTCCTTGGTGCCGATGTAGCAGTGGCTGCCCAGGAACGGGTTCTCCAGGTGGATGCGGACGGGGATGTTCACGATCGTCTGGTCGGTGACGACGCCCGCTATCTGGTCGAAGTTCGAGGGGGTGCCCACTGACTCCAGGGTTGCGGTGATCTTGTTGAGTTTGGCGTCCGTGAGCTGCTTGCAGATGGCGGTGATGCCCGGGATGTTGCTCGGACACATCAGCCCGAGGAGGCCGCCGGGCACCGTCGCGGAGTCGGCGATGATCGCCCCGGACGCCGGCCCCACGACAGTGCTGGTGCCGTCGGAGTTCTGCACGACGCCCATCTGGAGGTTGCTGTTGGCGGTGACGACCGTCGTGTTGCCGAGCTTGATGGATCCGCTGGTGGAGTACGAGACGATGCACTGCGGCGCCTTGTCCAGACCGTCCGCCCCGAGCATCACCGGCGAGTCGACCGGGCAGCGGGTGAAGGGACCCCACGAGCCGTTGAGGGCCGGCGTGGCGGCGGTCGCCGTGCCGAGGGAGGCGAACGCGCCGAAGGCGGTCAGCGCCGAAACGGTGACGAGCCGGGTGCGGGCGGAGACGAGGGGCATGTCGGTGCCTTTCGATGACGGGGGACGTTCAGGGTGGTGGTGCGGGGGTTCGGGGGTGCTGGAGTGCCGGGCTGCGCGGCGCCTCCGGGCGGTGGTACGGATCAGCGCTCCGGTTTGGGGACCACGTACGGCTGGCGGTCCTCGGTGCACTGGCCGTCGGTCGGCAGCTCGCCCGCCACCGCACAGGTCTGGCCCTGGATCTGCTTGATGTAGTTGCCGGGGCCGGAGATGGACGCGGTCAGCAACCGGTCCAGATCCTCGCCACCCGCGCCGCAGCCCGTGAAGGCGGGGATGGTCACCTCGCCGGTCAGCGGCCCGCCGGAGGTCAGGAGGTAACCGGTGGCGTCCGTGCTGTTGATGAGCTGCCCCTTCCCGAGCATCACCAGGTGAGGGCCCGGGTACGTGGCCGGATCGGGCTCGGGAGAGCTGAGCGGGGTTTGCGTGCGGCACGACGGGCCGACGTCCAGGCGCGTGCCGTTGACCTCGACGTCCAGTACGCGCAGGACGAGGGGGGCCCGGATGTACGTCTCCGCGAGGTTGTCCGGGAAGACGAGCAGGATGTCCGAGGCCACGACCATGGGCCCGGCCTGTTCCAGGATCATGGTCGCCGTCGTCGGGGTGAAACCGAAGGTCAGGAAGGTGCCCTTGAACGGCGGGGTCTCTTTGCGGCCCTGGTGGTCGAGGTAGGCCTCCGACTTCTGGAGCAGGTGCCACGGGCTCCCGTCCGGCGGAATGGAGAGCTCCGGGTCGCCCTGTTCGATCTGCACGCACGACACCGGGATCAGGGAGGCGCCGCTCAGTTTGCGGACGTTGGCGTAGCCCGTGATGTAAGCGTTGAGCGATTTGCTGGTCGGGTCCTTCTTGACGCAGGGTGGCGCCGGCGGCCTGGCCGCCGACGAGCCGGCGGCGTCGCCGACCTTCGGCGCCGTGCCCGGCCGCCCCTTCGCCCGTTCCGTGGGAGTCCGGGGCGCCGTCGGCTCCTTCGGGGAACCGGAGACCTTCGGGGGCACGGGGGACGCCGGCCGCCCGGGCCCTGGGGCCGCGGAGCCGGACGGGGAGCGCGAACCGCTCGGGGCCGGGGTGGGGGTGGAGGTGGCCGGACCCACCGGCACGGTGGCCAGCAGGCCGTGGCCGTCCGCGTCCTTGGCGAGGGTGCAGGTGAGGGAGAGGGACGCGGGGGTCAGGGGCGTGCCGTCGGCCGAACCGAGGGCGAGGTCGACGCCCAGGTCCGCGGCCGTGAGGGTGAGGTCGCCGTTGACGACCGCCGTCACGACCGGGGCGTTGCCGGTGGTACTGAGGGTCAGTGGGCCCTCGGCGGGAACGGCGACGGGCCGGGCGGGGCCGGTGCCACGCCACAGGGCCTGGGTCTTCGCCCCACGCTGGGCGATGTCGAGGGTGAGCCTGGTCTCGGGCACCACCGTGGTGGCCTTGAGGGCCGTCAGGTCGGCGACGGCCTCGGCCGGGAGCTCGACCGTCGTGGTGACCCCGGTCGGACTGATCGCCTCACCGGCCGTGACCCGGTCGGGGAACGTGGCCGCGAGCCGCACCGCGACGCGCTGCGGCCCCGAGGGCAGGGCGCAGTCGTAGGGCAGTTTCGCGGCGATCTCCTGCGAGCCCACGGCGGCAGCCGCCGATGGGATCAAGGGGGCGAGCGCCACGAAGGCGGCGATCGCCGCACCGCGCGCGCGTACGCGGGGTGTCCGCAGGGCGGGACGGTGGGCTCTCATCGCTTGCTCCGCTCGGGGATGCTCCGCGACACCGACGACCCGCGTGGCCGACCGGTGGGGCCGGGGCGTGTCAGGTCGTCGTGTCAGGTCGACGTAGACGGGCGGCGTAGAGGGTCGGCGAACGCCCGGCCGGGGTCACCGGTCGGGCGCACGGACCCGGGGAGTGTCGGCGACACTCCCGCACGCCTTACGGGTTGGATCCGACGATGGTCGGGATGATCGCGGTGCCGGTCTTCTTGACCAGGTAGGCACCGGTGAAGATCGGCTTGGCGCCCACCGGTACGGCGCTGCCGCAGTTGGTCGACGAGACGACGTTGAGCTCGCCGCTGACGCTGGAGACCGCGAGCTTGCCCGTCGAGTTGGTGTAGGTGCCGGACGCCTTGCCCGTCACGCGGAAGACGCAGGCACCGACGGTGACCTTGGCGTCGACGTTGCCGATGTAGCCCTTGGTGACGCCGGTCGCCGCGGTGTAGTCCTGGGCCACCACGGTCCACGGGGTGGTCGCGACAGTGGTCACGTTGCCCAGGACACTGGTGCAGGGGAAGCCGGTGGCACCGAAGTTGATGGCGCTGATCGAGGCGACGGTGGCCGGGTTGCCGGTGGCGCTGGCCATCGAGCCGGAGGCGCCCGACTTCGTACACGTCATGGCGATGCCGTTGACGCTGAGGACGATGTTCCCGCTGTTGGTCGCCGTGAAGGCCGCCGGGGTCGGGTTGACGGTCCACACGGTGGACGGCACGGCCACTGCCGGGCCGGCCGCCAGGAGGAACGCGGCGGTGGCGGCACCGGTGACTACGGCGAAGTTTCTGATGGTCTTCTTCATGACTCTGGGACTCTCCTTGGGGATTGACCGGCAGAGGTGTGGGCCGCAGCTGTGCAATAGGGGAGACACAGACGGCCCGCGGCTCGGTGTTCCTCGGCCGCGACGCTGACGTTACTTGCGGGAAACTTGGCTGAACAATGGCGTAGTTCAAGATTCTTTGAAGAGCCGGTATTAACTGTTCACCGAGTGAGCGGTCATCGGCGCCGCATTAGCCCCCCGGTGCGCAATGTCGACAATTTCGATCGATCGCGCACGCCGCTGCCACACTTTTCCGCCCGGCCGCGCGTATGCATCGCGACACGGAGGGGAAACGCTCTCCCCCATGACAAATAAGCGCATGCATATGTAATCCGCGTGACAACCAGTACGAAAGTCCGGGCAGTCTCGCCAAAAACCCGGAACCCGCGTATTGCCGTCGGATGTTACCCGGACGTAGCGTTCCGGGTGCGACGCTCACCCCCTGGTTGGCGGCCACCGAAGGCAGGAGTCCCGACGGACGGATCCGGCCACGCCCCCTGGCGGGGCCGGCCCTCTCCCGGTGGGGCCCCGCGGATCCGGCCCACGGACCTGCGGGGCCCCACTGTGTCTCTCCGGACACAAATGGCGTACCCGGCTTTGTTCACGCGGTGACAAATTCCGGGGCGCCGGGCCGAATCGGTGTCACACCTATTGTCCCGGTGATCGCGAACGACTTAACGTGCGGCCCGAGACGCACTCGCGGCACACGCCTGCTGGAGGTGGTATGGGAATCGAAATTGCTGTTGAGGGTCTGACCATGTCCTTCGGTAAGCAGAACATCTGGCAGGACGTGACCTTGACGTTGCCCGCGGGGGAAGTGAGCGTCATGCTCGGCCCTTCCGGCACGGGGAAGACGGTGTTCCTCAAGTCACTCATCGGCCTGCTGAAGCCGGAACGGGGACGCGTCCTCGTAGCCGGAGTCGACATGGTGAACAGCCCCGAGCGCGATATCTACGAGGCCCGCAAACTCTTCGGCCTCATGTTCCAGGACGGCGCTCTCTTCGGCTCCATGTCCCTCTTCGACAACATCGCCTTCCCGCTGCGCGAGCACACGCGGAAGAAGGAGTCGGAGATCCGCCGGATCGTCATGGAGCGCATCGACGTCGTCGGACTCCTCGGCTCCGAGGGCAAGCTCCCCGGCGAGATCAGCGGCGGTATGCGCAAGCGGGCGGGACTGGCCCGCGCGCTCGTGCTCGACCCGCAGATCGTGCTGTGCGACGAGCCGGACTCCGGTCTCGACCCCGTCCGCACCGCCAACCTCTCGCAGTTGCTGATCGACCTGAACGCACAGATCGACGCGACGATGCTCATCGTCACCCACAACCTCGACATCGCCGCGACCGTCCCCGACAACATGGGGATGCTCTTCCGGCGGGGGCTCGTCACCTTCGGCCCCCGCGAAGTGCTCCTCACCAGCGACGAGCCGGTCGTGGCGCAGTTCCTCGCGGGACGGCGCGAAGGCCCCATCGGGATGTCCGAGGAGAAGGACGAGGCCACGCTCGCCGCCGAGGCCGCCGTGCCCACCGTCGCACCTGCCGCGCCCCGGGTCATCGTCCCGCAATTGGAGCCCTCGCCCGGACTGCCGCAGCGCCAGGCGGTCCTCCGGCGCCGCGAGCGCGTACTCGCCATGCTCGACACGCTGCCGCCCGCCGCGCGCGCCGCCATCGAGGACACGTACGCGCGCGGGGCGCAGGCGCCGACCCTGCGCCTTCCGGCCACCGGGAGCGGCACGTGATGACGGGCGCCCTACGGCAGACCGGCCGGCTCTTCGCCCTCGCGGCGGAGGTGGGCCGGTCCATCTTCCGACGACCTTTCCAGTTCCGGGAGTTCGTCGAGCAGTTCTGGTTCATCGCCAGCATCACGATCCTGCCCGCCGCACTCGTCTCCATCCCGTTCGGCGCGGTGATCGCCCTCCAGGTCGGTTCGCTCACCCAGCAGTTGGGCGCGCAGTCGTTCACCGGAGGCGCCAGCGTCCTCGCCGTCATCCAGCAGGCGAGCCCGCTCATCGTCGCCCTGCTGATCGCCGGCGCCGGCGGCTCCGCCATCTGCGCCGACCTCGGCTCCCGCAAGATCCGCGAGGAGCTCGACGCGATGGAGGTCATGGGCGTCTCCCCCGTCCAGCGCCTGGTCGTGCCGCGGGTGCTGGCGACGATGGGCGTGGCCGTGCTCCTCAACGGCCTGGTGTCCGTCGTGGGCACGCTCGGCGGCTACTTCTTCAACGTCATCCTCCAGGGCGGCACCCCGGGCGCCTACCTGTCCAGCTTCTCCGCGCTCGCCCAGCTGCCCGACCTGTACATCAGCGAGTTCAAGGCCCTGATCTTCGGGTTCATCGCGGGCATCGTCGCCGCCTACCGCGGCCTCAACCCGCGCGGCGGCCCCAAGGGGGTCGGCGACGCCGTCAACCAGTCCGTCGTCATCACGTTCATGCTGCTGTTCTTCGTGAACATGGTGCTGACGGCCGTCTACCTGCAAATCGTCCCGCCGAAGGGAGGCTGAGGCCGATGGCCTCCCCGTTCGTCTGGCTCGACCGGTCCGGCGACCAGTTCCTGTTCTACGTCAAGGCGCTGGCCTGGATCCCCCGCACACTGCGCCGCTACCTCAAAGAGGTCCAACGGCTGCTCGCCGAGGTGGCCTTCGGCTCCGGCGGCCTCGGTGTGATCGGCGGCACCATCGGTGTGATGATCGCGATGACCCTGTTCACCGGCACCGTCGTCGGCCTCCAGGGGTACGCGGCCCTCGACCAGATCGGCACCGCCGCGTTCACCGGGTTCATCTCCGCGTACTTCAACACCCGCGAGATCGCCCCCCTGGTCGCCGGCCTCGCCCTCTCCGCGACCGTCGGCGCCGGCTTCACCGCCCAGCTCGGCGCGATGCGGATCAACGAGGAGGTCGACGCCCTCGAAGGCATGGGCATCCGCTCGATCCCGTACCTGGTCTCCACCCGCATCATCGCGGGCGTCGTCGCGATCATCCCGCTCTACGCGATCGGCCTCCTCTCCTCCTACGTCGCCTCCCGCTACGTGACCGTCCTGTTCAACGGGCAGTCCCAGGGGACGTACGACCACTACTTCAACCTGTTCCTCTCCCCCACCGACGTCCTGCTGTCGGTCCTCAAGGTGCTGATCTTCAGCGTCATGGTGATCCTCGCCCACTGCTACTACGGCTTCCGTGCCTCCGGCGGTCCGGCCGGGGTGGGCGTCGCGGTGGGCCGGTCCGTGCGCAATGCCATCGTGATCATCAGCGTCACCGACTTCTTCCTGTCGCTGGCCCTGTGGGGCGCGACCACGACCGTGAAGGTGGCGGGGTGAGATGAGCAGCCCACGTGGTGAAACCCTGCGTCGCCGGCTCGCCGGAGTCGTCTTCCTGCTGGTCCCCGCACTCCTGGTCTGGCTGGCGATCGCCGTCTACGACAAGCAGTTCACCGCCAGCACCCCGATCACCATCGAGACGAGCAGCGTCGGAAACGAGATGCATCCGGGCGCCGAGGTCAAACTGCGCGGTGTCGTCATCGGCGAGGTCCGTTCCATCGACGCCACCGACTCGGGAGCCCGGCTCACCCTCGCGATGAACCCGGCCGCCCTCGCCGACATCCCCTCCGACGTGCGCGCCCAGATGCTGCCGACGACCCTGTTCGGCGAACGGTTCGTGGCGCTCGTCCCGCCGCAGACGCCTTCTCCGAAGCCCATCGGCGCCGGGGCCGTCATCCCCGAGGACCGCTCCAGCAACGCCGTGGAACTCCAGCAGGTCCTGGACAACGTCCTGCCGATGCTCACCGCCGTCCAGCCGCAGAAGCTCTCCGCCACCCTGTCCGCCGTTTCCCAGGCCCTCGAAGGACGCGGCGACAAGCTCGGCGCCACGCTCGCCCAACTGGACTCCCACCTGGAGAAGTTCAACCCCGAACTGCCCACGCTCAACCGGGACCTGCACGAACTCGTGAAGGTCAGCAACCTGTACGCGGACGTGGCACCGGACATCGTCACGGCGCTCACCGATTTCACCACCACCAGCGGCACGCTCGCCGAGAAGGAGAGCGAGCTCGCCGCCACCTTCGGGGCCACCACCCGTACCGCCCAGGACGTCACCACCTTCCTGCGCCAGAACAAGGACAACATCATCCGGCTCAGCGCCACCGGCAGGCCGACCCTGGAGCTGCTCGCCGAGTACTCCTCGTCCTTCCCCTGCACCCTGCGCACCCTGGCCGAGTTCGTGCCCGCCATGGACAAGGCGCTCGGCAAGGGCACCGACCAGCCGGGCCTGCACGTCAACGTCGTCACCGTGCCCTCACGCGGGGCGTACGTACCCGGCCGCGACACCCCCTCGTACACCTCGGGCGGCGGTCCGCACTGCTACCCCGTGCCCTACCTCGGTGTCCCGGCGGCCCCCGCCGCGCGGGCCGCGGCGGCGGCCGAGCAGAACCTCGGGCCCGCCAACTCCCCGCAGGAGAACGAGTTCCTGAACGAGCTCCTCGCCCCCGCGGCCAAGAAGCAGCCCGGCGACCTGCCCGACTGGAGCAGTCTGCTGGCCGGACCCGCGTACCGCGGCACGGAGGTGATCCTCAAATGACGAACGACCTCGCCCACACCCGACGGCGCCCCCTGACCGGCCCGCTGGTCAAGTCCTTGATCTTCGTCCTGGTGACCGCCCTCGCCACGACCGTGCTCGCGCTCAGCATCGCCGACACCGGCGTGAGCTCCGGCACGCGCTCGTACAAGGCGCTGTTCACCGACGCCACCGGGCTCATCGACGGGGACAGCGTACGGATATCGGGCGTGAAGGTCGGGGAGGTCACCGACGTCCGGGTCGTCGACCGGCGCACCGCCCAGGTCAGCTTCAGCATCCGCGACGACCGCACGCTCCCCGGCTCGGTGACCGCCTCGGTGAAGTACCTCAATATGGTCGGGCAGCGCTACGTCGCCCTCGACCGGGGCAGTGGTGACGTGGCCGGCGTCCTGCAGCCCGGCTCCACCATCCCGCTGGACCGCACGAAGCCCGCGCTCGACATGACGCTGCTCTTCAACGGGTTCAAGCCGCTCTTCGAGGGCCTGTCGCCGAGTGACGTCAACGACCTCGCCGGCTCGCTCGTCCAGGTCCTCCAAGGCGAGGGCGGCACGGTCGACAGTCTGATCCGGCACATCGGTTCGCTCACGCAGACCGTCGCCGCCAAGGACCAGGTGATCGGCCAGGTCGTCACCAACCTGAACACCGTTCTGGACACGCTCAACACCCGCGAGGCCGCCTTCGGGGACCTCGTCGTCACCCTCCAGAAGCTCGTCACGGGCTTCAACGACGACCGCAAACCCCTCGGCCAGGCCGTCCAGGCGATGGGCGACCTGACCACCACGACCGCGGGACTCCTCCAGGACGGGCGCGCCCCCCTGAAGCAGAGCATCGGCGAACTGGGCCGCCTCTCGAACACCCTCGGCGACCACGCTCCGCAGATCGAGGACTTCCTCAACAGGAGTCCGGCCAAGATGACCGCCCTGGCCCGGCTGTCCTCGTACGGATCGTGGTTCAACCTCTACCTCTGTGAGGCCCGCGTGAGCGGTGTGAGCACCTCCGACGGCTCCAAGCCGCCGACCGGCATCGCCGTCACCGAATCGAGGTGCCGAGGATGAGCCGCCCGCGAGGGTTCGCCCCCGTCAAGGACCGCAACCCCGTCGCCGTAGCCGTCGTCGGACTCGTCGCGCTCGCCCTGATCGCCGTCCTCGCCTACAACGTGGACCGCCTGCCGTTCGCCGGCGGGGGCACCGCCTACAGCGCCGACTTCACCGAGGCCGCCGGCCTCGGCACCGGCGACGAGGTGCGCATCGCCGGGGTCAAGGTCGGCAAGGTCACCGGGGTCGCCCTCGACGGGCCCAAGGTGAAGGTGACGTTCGAGGTCGGGGACGCCTGGGTCGGCGACCGTTCCACCGCCGCCATCGCCATCAAGACCCTGCTCGGCGACAAGTACCTGGCCCTCGACCCGCTGGGCTCCGGCCGCCAGGACCCCGGCAGTCGCATCCCGCTGGCGCGCACCACGTCCCCGTACGACGTGACTCAGGCGTTCCAGGACCTGAGCGGCACGGTCGACGCCATCGACACGAAGAAGCTCGCCGAGAGCTTCGAGACGATCTCCGACACCTTCAAGGACTCGCCGCCGAATGTGCGCAGCGCCGCCACCGGCCTGTCCGAGCTGTCCAAGTCCGTCTCCAGCCGTGACGCCCAGCTGTCCCAACTCCTAGGAGGGAGCCGTACGTTCACCAAGACGCTGGAGGGCAAGAAGTCCAGCTTCGAGACCCTTCTGGAGGACGGCGGCTCGCTGCTCGGCGAGTTGAAGAACCGGCGCGATGCCATCCACGCGCTGCTCACGGGCAGTCGTGCCCTGGGAACGCAGCTCAGCGGCATCGTCGACGACAACGACCGCCAGCTCGGTCCCACGCTCAAGGCCCTCAGCCGCGTCACCAAGGTCCTGGAGAAGAACAGCAGCCAGCTCGACAAGACCCTCGCGCTCGTCGGCCCGTACTACCGGCTCGTCGGCAACACCCTCGGCAGCGGCCACTGGTTCGACAGCTACCTGTGCGGAGTCGTACCCCGGAACTACCTGCCGGAGGCGTCGCAGCCCAAGACCGGATGCCGGCCGCCGCAGCAGAAGGCGTCGGCGAAGGGGAGCGGGGAATGATGAGCACACCCAGAAGGCCCCTCGTCCTCGGGCTCGCCATCGTGGTGCTCGCGGCCTGCGGACTCGTCGCCGTACGCGTCCTGGAATCCGACGGCACCCGTGTCACCGCCTACTTCGACCGCGCCGTCGGCGTCTACGCCGGATCCGACCTGAGGATCCTCGGGGTGCGCGTCGGCGAGGTCGAGTCCGTGCAGCCGGAAGGCACCCGGGTACGCGTCCGTCTCCGCGTCGACGAGGGCGTACGCGTCGCAGGCGACGCCCGTGCCGTCATCGTCGCCCCCAGCATCGTCGCGGACCGGTACGTCCAACTCACCCCGGCGTACAGTTCGGGCCCCGCCCTCACCGACGGCGCCCAGCTCGCGGCGTCCCGCAACCGCACCCCTGTCGAGATCGACCAGCTGTACGCCTCGATCACCGAACTCGGCAAGGCCCTCGGCCCCGACGGCGCCAACTCGACCGGCGCCCTGTCCGGCCTGCTCGACACCGGCGCCAAGAACCTCAAGGACAACGGCGACGCGATCGGTACGTCCATCCAGGAGTTCGGCAAGGCGGCCAAGACCCTCGACGGAAGCAGCGACGACCTGTTCGCCACCCTCAGCCAGCTCCAGACGTTCACCACCATGCTCAAGAACAAGGACGGCGACGTGCGCACCGCCCAAGAGCGCCTCGACGACGTGGTGACCTTCTTCGCCGACAACAAGGACGACCTCGCCGGCGCCCTCACCGAACTCGGCAAGGCCCTCGCCCAGGTGAAGACCTTCATCCAGAACAACCGGGGCGAACTGAAGCAGAACGTCGACCGGCTCGTCCCGCTCACCCAGTCCCTCGTAGATCAGCGGGCCTCCCTCGCCGAGGCACTCGACGTGGCCCCGCTCGCGGCGGGCAACGTGGTGGGTGCGTACAACAAGGACACCCGCACCCTCGACGGACGGGCCAACCTGAACGAGATCAGCATGGGCGGACCGCTGCTCCCGCTGCCCGTGGCCGGTGGCTCCTCGGCCACCAGTGGGAAGGGGGACCGGTGAAGCTCAGCGGACCCATCACGAAGCGCCGAGTACCCTTCACCGGCAAGGCCGCCGGGGCCGGGATCGGCGGGGTCGTCGCCCTGGGCGTGGCCGTGGTCCTCACCGTGACCCTGCTCCCCACGGACCTGCCCCGCTTCGACGGGATCGAGGACCTGCCGCTGCCCGGGGGCGCCGACCTCGGCTCCCACCCGTACACGGTCACCGCCGAACTGGCCGACGTCCTCAGCCTCGTCCCGCAATCCGCGGTCAAGGTCAACGATGTCGCCGTCGGCCGCGTCACCGAGATCCGGCTGGGAACCGGCGACTGGACGGCGCGCGTCACCATGAAGATCAACGGCGACATCCGCCTGCCTTCCGATGCGAGCGCCCGCCTGCAGCAATCGAGCCTGCTCGGCGAGAAGTTCATCGAGCTCACCGCACCCGCCAAGGACGCGGGCGGTGCGCGCCTCACCGACGGCAGCACGATCCCGCTCGCCCGCACCAGCCGCAACACCGAGGTCGAGGAGGTCTTCGGCGCCCTGTCCCTGCTGCTCAACGGCGGCGGGGTCAACCAGCTGAAGACCATCACCAAGGAGCTGAACTCCGCGCTCGGCGGACGCGAGCCCGAGGTCCGCTCGATGCTGGAGCGGGTCAACACCCTCGTGACCAACCTCGACGCGCACCGGGACGACATCACGCAGGCGCTCGACGGGGTCAACCGGCTCTCCGCGACCCTCGCCGAGCGGAAGAAGGACGTGGGAACGGTCCTCACCAATCTCTCTCCGGGCCTCAAGACCTTGGAGAACCAACGGGGTTCGCTCCTGACCATGCTGCGCGCCCTGGACACGCTGTCCGGTGTCGCCGTCTCCACCATCAACGCCGGCAAGGACGACATGGTCGCCGACCTCAAGGCACTCGCGCCGACCCTGAAGGCACTCGCCGACGCCGGCGCCGACCTGCCCGACTCGCTCCAGGCGCTGCTGACGTACCCCTTCACCGACGAGGTGATGCGGGGCATCAAGGGCGACTACCTCAACACCTACCTCTCCATCGCCGCCGAACCGGGCACCCAGGTCATCCCGCCGCTCGTCCCGCAGACCACGCCCAGCCCGACGCCCACCGCCGCGCCCGATCCGGGCGGCGCCGCCCGCGGGGGCGCGTCCGGCAGCAGTTCCACCAAGCCTCCGTCCCCGCTGCCGCTGCCGCCCGTCCAGAGCGTCGGCCCGGCCGGGCGGGCATCCTCCCCGAGCGCACTGAGCTCACCGAGCACCACCGGAGCGAAGGACGGAGGGAAGACCCGGTGATCACCCTCGCCGTACGGCTGAAGAACCTCGCGTTCCTCGTCATCGCCGTCCTCGCCCTAGGCTTCCTCGGCATCCACTACGCCGACCTCGGCCGCTACGTCGGCGTCGCCGACCACTACACCGTCAACGTCCACCTCGCCCGCACCGGCGGCCTGTTCCCCCACTCCGACGTCACCTACCGGGGCGTCTCCGTGGGACGCGTCGGCGCCATCGACCTCACCGCCGACGGGGTCGTGGCCCGGCTGCGCATCAAGAAGTCGGCCGCCCGCGTCCCCGCCGACGCGAAGGCCGTCGTCGCCGGACTCTCCGCCGTCGGCGAGCAGTACATCGATCTGCGGCCCGACAGCGACCAAGGCCCCTACCTCGCGGACGGGGCCCGCATCGACCAGGCCGACACCGAGGTGCCCGCGCCCGTCACCGACCTCTTGACCAGCATGAACGACCTCACCCGGTCCGTCCCGCTCGACTCGCTGCGCACGGTCGTCGACGAACTGGGCAAGGCCTTCGAGGGGCACGGTGACGACCTCCAGGCCCTGATCGACGGCGGCAGCGCGTTCGTGCAGGCCGCCGACCGCTCCCTGCCCGCGACCACCCGCCTCATATCCGACGGTGAGGTCGTCCTGCGCACCCAGGCCGAGGAGGGCCAGGCCATCCGCGACTTCGCCACCGGCGCACGCGACCTCGCCGTCACCCTGAAGGGATCCGACGGCGACGTACGGCGTCTGCTCGCCGTCACCCCGGGCGCGGGCACCCAGATCAGCGGCCTCCTGCGCGACCTGGACCCCAGTCTCGGAGTGGTCCTCGCCAACCTGCTCACCACCTCGGAAGTCGCCGTCACCCGCCAGCGCGGCATGGAGGAGCTCCTCGTGAAGTTCCCCGCGGCCGTCTCCGCGGGCGCCACCACCGTCGACGGAGGACGGATGAACCTCGGCATGGCCGTCACCTTCTTCAAGCCCCTGCCCTGCACTTCCGGCTACGGCGGTACGCGCTACCGCAACGGCCTCGACCTCGGCACCGCACCCGCCCTCAACACCGGGGCCTCCTGCACCAGTGCGGCCTCGTCCGGGACCAACGTGCGCGGCTCAGCGAACGCCCCGAAGGGCGGCCCCGTTCCCACCCCGGCCCAGCCGGGTTCGCTCCCCTCGGGCAGCGCCGGCTCCGCCGCCGCGCCCGGGCCCCTCGCACTGCCCGGCGCGCTCGCCCTGCCGGGTGCCCTCGCCCTGCCGGGCCAGGACGGCGGGCCCACCGACATGGCCGGGCTGCTCGGCCTCGGCGCCGGGGGCGGCCGGTGAGACGGGCACGCGTCCTCGCCGGCGCCGGACTGGCTGTGGCGCTCGCCTTCTGCGGGACCGGAGCCTGGACGTACGCGCAGGCCCGTACCGACGACGGTCTCGCCTTCAGCCGGGAGCGGGACACCGTCCTCGCCCAGGGCCGCGATCGCATCGCGGTGCTCAACACCCTGGACGCGTCCACGCGTGAACACGCGGAGGCCGGGATCAAGGCGTGGCGCGACGCTTCCACCGGGCCGCTGCACACCGAACTGGGCGCCACCCGGCCGGCGGTGGGCGCCTCGGCTCGCGCCGACGTCACCGAGGTGGCCGTCACCGCGCTGGACACCCGGGCGGGTACGGCGAAGCTCATCGCGACGGTGCGCGTCGACGTCACGCCCCAGGGGGGCTCGAAGGCGACGAGCGACCGCAAGCGGCTCGAAGCCGTCCTGGAGCGTACGGGCGACGCCACGTGGAAGGTCAAGGCGCTCAGCGCCGTTCCGGCGGCGAGCGCGGACGCCGCCGGTTCCGGGACCGCTACCGGGGGGAGCGAGGCGAGGTGACACGGTTGCTGCGGAAGACGACGGACAGGCGCGCGGAGGCCCGGGGGCCGGAGATGGCGGAGGGGCCGGAGGCAGCGGTCGCAGAAGACGCGATGGCGGGGTCAACTGGCGTCGCGGCCGAACACGATGGAGCGGAACCGGCCGACACCGAGGCGGAGGCGGAGGCGACCGGACCCATCGGCGCGGCCGGGACGAGCACGCCCGCCGAGGGCGGGGCCGGCAGTGACTCCGACGACCACGACGGCGCGGATCTCCGCGACTCCGGCTCCCCCTCCCCCTCCCCCTCTCGCTTCGGCGGCAGGTGGCGCACGGCGGCCTTCGCGGCAGCCGTCGCCGTCCTGCTCCTGGGCGGAAGCGCCTTCTTCTACGGCGCGCACCACCTGCGCTCCACCCCCTCCGCCCAGAACCGCGCCCTCACCGACACCGCGGCCACCGAGCGGGTGAGCGGCGAGGTCAGTGACGGCCTGGCCAGGATCTTCTCCTACACGCCCACCGGCGCCGACGCCACCGAGCGATCGGCCCGGTTGGTCCTCGCGGGGCGGGCCGCCAGGCAGTACGGCGACCTGTTCGCCCAGCTCCGCGCGAACCTGGAGACGCAGAAGATCACCCTCAGCACGCAGGCCGTCCGTACCGGGGTGATCGAGCTGGACGGGAACACCGCTCGGCTACTGGTCCTCCTCGACCAGACCTCGCGGCGGGACGAGGGTGCCACCACCTCGTCGGCGGCCCAGCTCACCGTCACCGCGCAGTTCCACGGTGACCGGTGGCAGATCGTCGACATCAAGGCCCGCTGAGAGATGCGCGGGAGAGAAGAGCACCCCATGACACGCACGGTCCGCGCCCGCACCGGCACCCGGCCGGTCCTGGCCGCCGCCCTCGGGCTCACCCTCCTCACAGGCGGCTTCGCCGCGTGGGCGGCCCAGGACTGGTACGGGGCGAGCCATGACGAGTCCGCCGCGTACGCCGTCCAGCGCGACCAGGCGCTCGCGGCGGCGGAACAGGCCGTGCAGAACCTCAACACCCTCGACCACGCCAAGGTGGACCAGGGCCTCGACCTGTGGGAGTCGTCCACGACCGGCGACCTGCACGACCAACTCGTGCAAGGGCGCACGGAGTTCACGACTCAGGTCAAGGCGGCGAAGACCGTGACGACGGCCCGGGTGCTGTCCGGCGCCGTCACCGAGCTGGACGACCGCGCAGGGCGGGCCAGGGTGCTGGTCGCCCTGCGCATCACAGTGAAGACGGCCGACGACAAGAGCAGCGACAAGGACAGCCGCATGCTCGGTGAACTGACCCGTTCCGGGAGCCAGTGGAAGCTCAGCGCGCTGGGTCAGGCACCCGTCGGCGGTACGGCGTCCTCCGGCTGACCGGCCGCCGTACCGCGAAAGACGCCCGCACCCGAGAGGACACGCACGATGTCGACGACCCGCCACCTCATCAACCGCCAGCGCCGCCGTCAGGCCGTCGGCAACCCGTCGGTCCCCGCAGCGCACGCGACCGACGGCACCAGTTCGGAGGAGGTCCTCGGCGACGCGTCCCACACACCCGTGGGCCTCCTGCCCGAGCCCGGGCCATCCCGGACACCGATGGGGAAGACGGCAGCCAAGCGAAAGACGGCCGGCACGAAGCGGCAGGACCCGCCGGAATCGGGCGAAGAGGCCGGGGTGTCCGGCAGGGTCAAGGTCGATGGGAAATACCTCACTCCCCTCCTGATCCTCTGCACGCTCACCGTCCTCCTCGGCGCCTTCGCCGGATTCGCCCACAGCCGGGCCTCGGCACTGCGGAACGATCCAGTGCGCGCCAACACCGCGCTCACCGACCTCGCCCGTACCAGCGAGATCAAGGGACAGACCGCCAAGGCCGTCGCTTCCCTCTTCTCCTACGACCACGCGAAGCCCGCGGCCTTCGAGAGCGCGTCGAAGACCCTGCTCACGGGCAAGGCCGTCACCCAGCACCGGGCGCTCTTCGGCGAGGTCCTCGCCCAGGCCGAGAAGCAGAAGACGGTGATCACCACCGCCGTCACGGACAGCGCCGTCGAGCGGATCGACGGCGACCGGGCACGGGTCCTGGTCTACGCCGACCAGAGCAGCGTGAGCACGGCGGGGACCGAGAAGCAGAGCCCCCAGAACCAAGGCGTGTACGCGGGCGCGATGCTCGCCCTCGACTTGGTGAACC
This sequence comes from Streptomyces sp. NBC_00335, assembly GCF_036127095.1. Lineage (GTDB taxonomy): Bacteria > Actinomycetota > Actinomycetes > Streptomycetales > Streptomycetaceae > Streptomyces. The sequence goes on along the minus strand of NZ_CP108006.1, from coordinate 8,439,301 downwards.
GCGACGGACACTGGCTCGTGGAGGGAATCGACACCTTCGGCCGCTGAGCACGGCACGGGTACCACCGCGGCTCTGACGCACACGGCGATACTCGTCCTGCCAGTTGTCCATCGTGAAGGTCACGATCGGAATCACGGCCTCGACTGGACGCGTTCCCCACCGGGATCGGCGCTGCATTCGAACTGCTGCGAAAACGTCCCGCTCTATCCCTGGGAACCCGCAGGAACTCCCATCGGGCAGGGTCGGACTCCGCTTCAGCCATCCCTCTGAACACCGCGGGGAACGCGGCAGGCTGTCCATCCGTGCGAATGGGCGGGCGTCGGGCAGGTGCCCGGCGCCCGCCCGGGGGCTCAGGCCCTGATGCTGAAGCGCTGGTTGGCGCCGCCGGTGCACGTCCACAGCCGCGCGGGGGCGCCCGCCTGCGTGCTCCAGTCGGCTATCTCCAGGCACTTGTTGTAGACGTACGAGGGGTTCGTGACGAAGCTGGACTGGCCGTAGAAGGTCTGGTTGAGGCCCCAGTGGCAGTCCCACTGGTTGGCGGTCGCACCGTTGTTGGTCTTCCAGCCGCCGATCTCCATGCACTTGCCGCTGTTGACGTTCACGTAGAAGTACGACTCGGCGTCCGCCAGGGACCAGCGCTCCCACTTCTGGTTGGCGCCACCGGTACAGGGCCACTGGCGGACGGCCGCGCCGTTCGCCGTGCTCCAGTCCGCCACCTCGAGACACTGGCCGGAGTGCTGCGCGCGGATCTCCACGACGCCCAGGTAGTAGATGTTCGGCACAGCCTGGGCCGGAGCGGCCGAGAGGCCGAGGACGAGGCCGAGGGAGGCGGCAAGAACAAGCAGGCCGTGCCGGGCACGGACGAACGCGTTGGGCTTCATAATCCTCTGCAATCCATAAGGGAGAATCCGGCGAGCGGCCGGAAACTGCCGTTCATGATCGCATAGGTGTGCGACATAACTGACTTGTGTCACACGGCACTTGGGGCGTGAAGGGTCGCGCGGGTCCGACGGGTCGGCGCAGCCGATTCCTCTACTCCCCTCCCCGGAGGTGCCAGGAGTGGGCCTGCTCCAAGCCCCCATCCGTGACGGCCCAGGCGAACACCAGTGGGTCGTCCCGTTCGACCACGTGGGATACGGTCCGCCACTCTCTCCGATCTGCTGGTGCCGGTTGTAGCCACGTCGCCCCCAAGCAGGATTCCTTGATCCACTTTACCAACAGGCCTATAGCGGACGGTTGTCCGTGAGCTGAGAGGCGGAAGTGGCAAGTACTGTGCGGCACTCGGACCAGGCGGCAGCACTCAGCAAGTCCTGGAGTCTGGCGAACAGGGCGAGCAGCTCATGCCCCCACTTCTCGCGGAACGCGGAATCGATGATGGCGAGATCGAGTTCGTTGGCCGCCGACAGTTCGGTGAAGTCCCGGCACAACTGCGCCCCTGGAAAGGAGGAGTGGCCGTCGAACCTGTCGCGGAAGGCCGCGTCGGCCCGGTCGAGAGCCGGGTACGTGGCCTTCCGGTCGCATGAGGCGTACAGGTACACGATGGCCTCGGCCTCGGCGCCGATCACCGCTGCAAGGTCATTGCGCCGGTCCAGTGGCAGCAGCACTGTGGGGAAACCGTCGGTGCCGTAGAACGCGTGACACAGGCCCGCGAGTTGGAGGGCCGGACGGGCCTTCCATGTCGCCAGCCGCGCCTGTACGCGCTGGAGGTGGGTAAGGAGGGTTCCGCCGGGGTGGGCAATGCTTTCGGCACCGAGCTCACGCAGCAGGGTGACCGCCCGATGAGTCGTGGCAGGAAGATCAGGCACGGTGTCCGGGTCCCTTCGACAACGGCTTGGTCGGCACCCGCACAGCGCCTTCGCCCGGCCGGATCCGCACGAAGGCGCCGGACGGCTTGCCGCCCGGGCCCTGCAACCTTCTGGCACTCCGGCACCCCGGTCAATCCTGGGAATTGCTCCGCGCACCCCAGCTGTGGCTTGGGTGCTTTGGCTCTGGATGACCTGCGCGTGTTCGTGGCCGTGCGTCGGGCAGAAGCCTGGTCTGGGACGGCGCCGAGCACGGTTCGACCTCGGCCGACGACGCTCCTGCCCCTGAGCAGGGGAAAAGATGGTGAAGGGCGGTCCTGCGGTGGCGTAGAGTGAGGTTTACCGACGCGGGGTGGAGCAGTTCGGTAGCTCGCTGGGCTCATAATCCAGAGGTCGCAGGTTCAAATCCTGTCCCCGCTACTGAACAGAAGGGCCCGGATCCACAAGGATCCGGGCCCTTCTGCTTGCCCTAGAGCGCGGCGGGCGTCGCGGTACGCCTGTACAGAGCCCTCGCCGACGGCGGCAGCAAGCCCCGGGCCCAGCTCACACCCCCCGGCGCCGGCGTGCGCCTCGTGGTGCCGTGCCGGACGTGCACCCGGAAGGGCAGGTCCGCCTCAACGTGGCTGATCAGATCCGTTGGCTGGCCTACGGGGGCCGTGACCGCGCGAGCCGGCCGCTCCGCCGGGAGCTGCTGCTCCTTCCGGAACGGTCGGGGGCGCCTCGGGGTCGGGATCCGTGAGCTCCGGTTCCAGGCCCTCGGTCACCGTCGTGCGACGTCGTCCGGTGTCCGTCCGCCAGGCTTCGAAGGCCAGTGTCGTTGCGGTGACCACGGCGAGCCCCAGGAGCCAGCCGCCGACGACGTCACTGACCCAGTGGACCCCCAGGGCGACGCGCGTGTAGCCGACGCCCACCACGGTGACCAGCGCGAGCGCCCAGGGCAGCGGGCGCCACCTGGGCGGTACCACGGGCAGCAGGACCAGGAGCAGGACGGCGCACGTGGTGGTGGCCGTCATCGTGTGTCCGGAGGGGAAGGAGAAGCCGGGCGCGTGGGCGACGGGATCCGGGAGGTGCGGGCGCGCCCGTTCGACTGCGGTCTTGGCCAGGAGCCCGATCAGGCCGCCGGCGACCGCCGTGACGGAGGCCCAGGCCGCCAGCCGCCAGGCCCGCCGGCCCACGAGCCAGGCCACGAGCGCGGCCACCAGGAGGCGCATGGTCACCGGATCCCACACGAAGTCCGAGAGGACGCGCAGGAGGCGGACGCCGTTCGGGTGGGCGAGCGCGGCGGTGTGCAGGCGCTCGGCCGTCGCGCGGTCCAGCCGGTGCAGCGGAGGCCACCGGGACTCCACCAGGACCAGGGCGAGTACGAAGGGCACGGAGGTGAGGGCGGTCGCGGCCGCGGCGAGCACGAGTCTCGCGCCGAAGGTGGCGTCCGGCCCGGCATGCCGCGTCAGCAGGCTCCGTAGCGGTCGTCGTCGAGAACTGTCTGTGCGCCGTGCCATGGTGGCGGGTTCCTCTCGTGTGCCGGTGGCGGTCCTCCGGCCGCCGACGAACGGGATCAAGACGGGGAAGGGATGGAGGTGGGGGCCGGATGGAGGTGGGAACCGGAGCGGTGAAGGGGGCTGGGGCTGGTGCCGGGGCCGGGCCGGGGCGTCAGACACCGGGGTCGGCCGTGACCGGCTCCCGCACCCCCGCCCTCACCGCTTCCAGTTGAGCTGCGAAGGAGAGGCCGAGGAAGAGCGCCATCGAGGTGAGGTAGGACCAGAGCAGCAACGACACGATCGTGCTGAGGGGCCCGTAGACGCTGGTGAACGAACTGCTTTCGCCGATGTACAGGCTCAGGGCCCAGGTCGCCAGGTTCCACAGCAGCAGGTGGACGACGGCCCCGAAGGCCAGCCAGGTGTAGCCGGGCTGACGGCGGCGCGGGGAGAGCCGAAAGATCGCGCTGGTGGCGAGGACGGCGAGCAGGACGCCGAGGGGCCAGCGCAGCAAATCCCAGGCCCGCACCGTAGCGGGAGAGAGCTGGTAGACCTCGCCCAGCGCGTGGGTGAGGTGGGTGCCGGTCACGGTGAGGATGAAGCTGAGTCCGAGCGGAAGACCCGCGAGCGCCGACATCACCAGGCCGCGGGTGTACTTCTTGAGGAAGGGCCGGTCCCGCTCGTTGCCGTATATGCGGTTGGCGCCCCGCTCGACCTGGCAGAGGCTCGTGGTGACGTTGACGAGCGAGAACAGCAGGCCCAGCCACAGCGCCGCCTGGCCGCCGTCGCCGGCATGGCGTCTGCTCTCGCTGAGCGCCTCGTCCACGACCGCCTGACCGGGGCCGCTGGCGAGACCTCGGATGGTGAGCTCGACCACGCGGCCCGCGTCCTCGGTGTGCAGGACGCCGGACAGCCCCACGGCGGCGATGGCCAGCGGGACGATGGACAGGACTGTTTGCAGGGCGAGCGCGCGGGCGTGGCTGAAGCCGTCCGCGTAGCGGAACCGTACGAAGGAGTCGCGTGCGAGGCTCCAGCCGCCGTAGCGGCGCAGCGCCGTCCACGCCTCGTCGGCGGACAGTTCCTCACCGCTCACGTCGTGCTGCTGCGGTACCCGTCGCGCCGTGCCCATCGCGTTCCTGCCTTCTCGTGGAGCCTACGAAACCTGCGGAGCCGTCCCGGGCCCGCTTCCGACCTGCGGAGCCGGCCCGGACCGGCGGGGCCCGAGCGGGCCCGCCGAGCGGCGGTCGGCCGACGGGCCGGGAACCCGTACGCGGTCGGCCGCGCCTCAGGGCACCGGGCCGGGAGCCGCCGGAAGGGGCGCGGCCCGTTCGGCAGGTGCACCGGCCTCTTCCGCGGCGGCGGCAGCCCAGGGCGCGCGGGGCAGGTACACCCGCAGGGCGCCCGGTTCGACCTCCGCGGTGAGGCGGACGCCGTCGCGCACGGCATCGCCGTCGAGTTCGCGCGGTTGTGGAGCGGCGCAGCGGACGTCGATCCGGGTCGCGGTGAAGTACTCCAGCGCTCCCCCGGCTTCGCTGCGCCCGGCCACCGTCCCGCCCCCGGCCACCGTCCCGCCCCCGGCCGCTCTGGCGGCCCCCGCTCCGGTGGGTGCCGTCACGCCGCGGCCCAGGAGGTGCGACACGAGGTGGCCGGCTGCGGTGAACCATCCGGCTGCGCCCTGGGGGTCGAACAGCACCACGTCCAGGCGCCCGCTGTCCGGCCGCGCCGTCGGCAGGAGCGGCAGGCCGCCTTGGAGCGTGCCCACGTTTCCGATGACGACCATGCGGGCGCGGCGCCGTCGGGGGCGGCCGCCGTCGATGCGCACCGTCAGCCGGACACCGGGATCGTTCAGGTGCCGCACGGCCGACAGGACGTACGCGGCCCAGCCCATCCTCGACTTGAGCCGCGGGGAGGCGTCCCGGACCATGGCGGCGTCGAACCCGGCGCCGGCCATGACGGTGAACCGCGTCGGCGCGAGGCCGTCGCCCCAGACCCGGCCGACGTCGATCCCGAAGCTGTCGCCCGTCAGGGACCCGTCGAGGGCGGCGACCGGGTCCATCGGGAGACCGAGGTTCCGGGCGAGGAGGTTCCCGGTGCCGCAGGGCACCAGGACCAGCGGGATCCCGGTGCCGGCCAGAACGTCGGCGCAGGCGCGCAGGGTGCCGTCGCCCCCGCAGACCACCACGAGGCGGGGCCGGACGGCCGGGAGCTCCTCGGCCAGGGTGCCGCAGGCTCGTTCGGCGGAGGTCAGGATCCAGTGCACGTCCCGGTGGCCGTGGCCGCGCAGCACTGCGCCCAGCCGGTCGGCGAGTGCGTCAGGGCAGCCGTGCGGGTGGCGCACCACGATGACAGGACCGCCGGTGCGGGGGTCGGGCACCGGGCCGGGCCGCGGTGCGCGGGCCTGCTCCGGAGTGGACTCGCGCCCGTACAACAGCGCGAACCCGACGATCAGCAGGGTCGCCGTGCCGTTGAGCAGGCCACCGACGACATCGCTGGGGTAGTGCATGCCCCGGTAGAGCCTCACCAGCGCGACGGCCGGCGCCATCAGGAGCAGGGACCCGGCCACGGCGTAGCGCCAGGGGCCGCGCATGCGCAGCACGGCGATGACGGCGAGGCCCCCGTAGAGGGCGAGGGCCGCTCCGACGTGTCCGGAGGGGAAGCTCGACGTCGGCGGCGCCACGTCCAGCTGGGGTACGTCGGGACGGGGGCGGTCGACGAAGGACGTCACCAGCAGGAAGATCGCCGACTGCACGGCGACCGAGGCTCCGAGGAAGAGCGCTTCGGTCCGGAGCGGGAGGCGGGGAAGCGTGAGCAGGCCGACGATGCAGACCAGGGCCACGCCTATGACCGCCTGCGTGCCGGCGAGCAGCGAGAAGAACTCCGATACCGCGTTGGCGACTTCGCCGCGGCGCTCCACCAGGTCCCGGGCGGCCGATCCTTCCTCCGACAGCGGCCGGCGCCGGGCCGCGGGCCCGGTGACCAGCCGTCCCAGGCCCACCATGAGGGCGGCCTGGGCAGGGAGGAGGAGCAACGGCCATGCACCGCGCACCGAAGGACCGCGAGTTCTTCTCATGCGGCGCTTTTGGCCCGTCAGGGCCGGATGATGCGCGGAGCGTGGACCTAACCAGCCTGCAGGCGCCCTCGAAGGCCGCGAGCTTGCCGGAGAGACGAACGATGGGCTGAAGCGATGCGGCCACCCCGGACGCCACCGGGCTTCACTCCCGCTCGGCCAAGATCCGGTCGGCGGCCAGGTGCGGGCATGAGGCGGCGTGCCAGGTCACGGCCAGACGGCCGTTCACCATCCGCGCTGTGCGGGCCTCGCCGTCCTCCTGCGTCGCCCGGCAGAATCCGCACAAGACGTTGTCGGCGAGAGCGTTCAGCATGATCAGGTCTCCTCCCAGCAGCCAGCCCGAGGACGACTGAATCAGATTCGGCAATGGCCTGAGGTAGAAACGCCGCAACGTCTTCGGGCAGCCACACCGGGGGCGGCACCGGCACTCCGCCGGCGCGGCCGCGGGACAGCGGATCTGCTCACCGCCTCGGTGTGCTCGATCACAGCCAGGTGCCGGCCAGCCAGGTGGCGACCGCCCCAGTTGCGATGAGCCCGACGTTGAGTGCGACCCGACGGTCCTCGCCGGTGAGGTGGACGGCGATCGCACCGATCTGCAAGAGCACGAACCCTATGGCCGCGGCCAGTGCCAGCCAGGGTGCGATGCCGGTCAGGGGCGGCAGGATCAGCCCGGCCGCGCCGAGCATTTCGACTGACCCCAGCGCCCTGACGGCGGACAGGGGCATGCGATCGACCCAGGCCATCATCGGTCGGAGTTGATCTCGGCTACGGACCAGCTTCATCGCGCCTGCGTAGAGGTAGAAGAAGGCGAGCGGTCCGGCGACGATCCAGTACGCGATGTTCATGATTCCCGTCCACGGTCACCGGCTTGCAGGTGACCCGTCGAATACCAGGGCAACCCCTGGAGAAGGCCCGGGCCATGGTCTGGGTGGCCCGGAAGGTGAAAGGTGGGAGCGCTCCGGCCGCGCCGGTCAGGTGGAGGACTGCCCGGTGGTGTCATGGCGCGGCTTCAGGAGAGGTCGGTGGCCGAGCGGCTTCTTCGGTCATGCCCCGAGTGCACCGCCGGGGACCCGCACCTGTCCAAGACCCATGCGGCGAAGCCGATACCGCTTGGGTATCGTCGCAGCGTGGAGCTACGTACCCTGCGCTACTTCGTCGCGGTCGCCGAGGAACTCCACTTCGGCCGAGCCGCCACCCGACTGCACATGAGCCAGCCGCCACTGAGCCGATCGATCAAGCAGCTGGAGACCGAGATCGGTGCCCTGCTGTTCGCCCGCTCGCCTGCCGGCGTCACGCTCACGCCGGTGGGCGCGGTGCTGCTCGATGAGGCGCGGGCCCTGCTCGACCAGGCCGACCGCGTCCGCGCACGGGTACGCGCAGCGGCCGGCGCCGCGACCATCACCATCGGGATTCTGGGCGACAGCACCGACCCGGGAGCCGCCAGGCTGGCCGCCGCCTTCCGTCGAAGCCACCCCGGCGTCGACATCCGCATCCGGGACACCGACCTGACCGACCCGACCTGCGGACTGCGTGCCGGCCTGGTCGATGTCGCCCTGACCCGGGCGCCGTTCAACGAGACCGCGCTGGCGGTGCGTGAGCTGCGTACCGATCCTGTGGGCGTGGTCCTGCGCGCCGACGACCCGCTGGCCCGCCGCGAACAGCTGTGGCTGGCCGACCTGGGAGCACGCCGCTGGTTCCAGTTCCCGCAGGGGACCGACCCGCTCTGGCAGTCGTACTGGAACGGTGGCGAGCCGCGCGAGGGCCCCGTGGTGCGCGTCGTCCAGGAGTGCCTGCAGGCCGTGCTGTGGAACGGCACGGTCGGCCTGGCCCCGCTCGGGCACGATCTGCCCGCAGAGCTGGCCGTGATCCCGCTGATCGACATGGCGCCAAGCCCCGTGGTGGTGGCGTGGAACGCGGACGACACCAACCCGTTGGTCCGGTCGTTCATCGAGATCGCGACAGCCGCATACCGTCACTGAGGCCCGCTCGGGGCTTCTGGCCGACGGTGGACCCTGTACGGGTCAGCCGTCGACCAGGTGGCATCGGGTCAGAGCAGCGCGTGCGGGTACTGTGCGGCTCGATGCTGGAAGGCCAGGACCGCCGGGTTCTGGACGGTGCCGCCGCGGATCTCGATCGCTCGGCGAATGGTGTGGTCGCCGTCCCAGCCGGACGGCCCTTCCAGGACCGACCGCAGGAACGGCATCAGCGCCTCGCTGTTCTCCCAGGTGGCCGCGTCCCACAGGTAGGAGGGGCTGTGATCCACGGCGTAGTAGTGGACCTGGTCACCGACGGTGAACATCGGCGCGTTGAAGGTGGTGGGCCGAGCCCAGGCGAAGCCCATGCCCTCGTCGCAGGAGACGTCGATGACGAGGGTGCCGGGCGCGAGCTTCGGCAGGTCCTCTTCTATCAGGAACATCAGCGGCGCCGCGGTGTCCTGGAGCACGCAGTTGACGATGATGTCGTGCCCGGCCAGGAAGTCGGCCAGCGGCTCCGGGCCGTCCTCGGTGAGCACGATGCTGCGCCGCGGGTCGAGGGTGTCGTCGGCCTCGTCGTGGTCGAAGTGCACGATCCGTGCCGAGTGGATCGGTGAGCTGACGGCGGCGATGCCGCGGGCAGTCAGCACGTCCACATCGTGAACGCCCAGCGCACTGAGCGCGGTCACCGCTCCGCGGGCGGTGGCGCCGAAGCCGATCACCACCGCACGTCGCCGGCGTCCGTAGTCACCGGTCGCCCCGGTCAGCTGCATGGCATGCAGCACCGACGAGTAGCCGGCCAATTCGTTGTTCTTGTGGAAGACGTGCAGGCTGAACCCCCCGTCCCGGGTCCAGTGGTTCATCGCCTCGAAGGCGATCACCGTGAGCCTGCGGTCGATGGCGGCCTGCGTGACCTTCTCGTCCTGCACGCAGTGCGGCCACCCCCACAGCACCTGCCCGTCCCGCAGGTCCGCCAGATCTTCGTGCAGCGGCTTGGCCAACAGGATGACGTCACACTCTGTGATCAGATCCTCGCGTGAGCGGAAACCGGCGACCCACGGAGCGAGCTGACCGTCCGAAACACCGAAGTGATCGCCGTAACCGGTCTGCAGATAGATGTTGGACTGAAGGTCGGCATCGATGCGTTCGAAGTGAGCTGGGTGAATCGGCAGACGGTGTTCGTTCTCTTTGCGGGTCTGCGACATGATTCCGAGCTTGAGCTGCTGCAAAATGCCCCTTTGATTACTCCCTGTCTAGCACACGCCGGAGCGCAGGGGATCTCGCAGGCGGATCCATTGCACTCCGTGCAGCGTGCAGGGCTCGTAGCCGATGAACGTGGGGCTCATGCTGTCCTCGGCCCGCACGCAGGCGGGGCGGGCGGGCCGGTGACCAGGGACTTCTGGAACGCAACGAGGCTGGCGCCGCATCCTCCGGCAGGACATGCCGAGGCCGTCGGACCGGTGTGCCGGTCCGACAGCAGGCGATGTCAGGCCAGTGCGGCTCCGCCGTCGAGGGTGAGCACGGTGCCGGTCGCGTAGCCGTTGCTCAGGAGGTAGAGGTAGGCCGCCGCGGCCTCCTCGGGGGTGCCCACGCGCTGTACGGGAAGGCCGCTGCCCTGCGCTTGGAGGAAGGCCTCCGGCTCGGGCACGGTGCTGTCCCAAAGCTCGGTGCGGATCGCGCCGAGGCGGACCGCGTTGACCCGCAGTGGGGCGAGTTCCAGGGCCAAGGCGCGCGTCAGACCCTCGACGGCGGCCGTGACGCTTGCGCCGAGCAGGGTTCCGGGGGCGGGCCGGGTGGCGAAGGCGCCGGAGGTGAAGGTGATCGAGCCGCCGGGGCGGAGCTTCGGCGTCGCGTACTTCGCGGCGAGCAGGGCACCCCAGAAGCGGCGCTCGAAGAACCCCCGGGACTCCTCGGCCGCGAGGGCGGCGAGCGGCTTCAGCAGCAGGGACTCCCCCGCCGTGTAGACGAGGTGGTCGAACTCGCCGATCCGGTCGAAGAAGGCGGCGAGCGCGGCCTCATCGGCGACGTCCAGCAAGACGCCTTCGGCCGGGCCACCGAGCTTCTTCACCGCCAGGTCGACCCGGCTCCGGTCGCTGGAGGCGACGACCACGTTCGAACCCTGGGTCGCTGCGGCCTGGGCGACGGCGAAGCCGATGCCGGAGGTGCCGCCTATGACGACGACACGCTGGGTGTGTGCCGTGTTGGTGTGTGCTGTGTTGTTCATGGAGAGGACGCTACGTTTGCCGAGCAAGACAGTGGATGGCCTAAAGTCTTGATTCTTTGTCTGATCGTCTCGACATCAGCACGGTAGGGTGAGCGCATGGACATACTCAGCGACACGCTTGCGGCCCTGCGCACCGGGCGTCCGTCCGTTGTCCGTACCGACGCGCAGGCGCCGTGGGGCGTGCGCTTCCAGCCCATCGCGGGAGCCGGATTCCACGTCGTCGTCGAAGGACGCTGCTTTCTCCTGCCGGTCGGCGGCGATCCGATCGCCCTGGGCCCCGGCGACGTCGTGTTCCTGCGGCGCGGCACCGATCACGCCATCTGTGATGCGATCACCAGCGAGCTGGTCGCCTTCGAACCGGACCGCGTCGACACCTCCTCGCCGATCGGGTCCTTCACCATCGAGGGCGACGGCGCTCGCAGCGTGCTGGTGTGCGGGGCCTACCACCTCGACATCGAGCGGCCGCATCCGCTGCTCGACGAGCTCCCGGAGGTCATCCACCTCCCGGCCAGCCCCGGCCGCCATCCTGCGCTGCGCTCGGCGGTCGACCAGCTCTGCGCCGAGATCCACCAGCCTCAGCCGGGTTCGGACTCGGTGGTCACGACGCTGGTCGATCTGCTGCTTCTCTACATTCTGCGGTCCTGGTACGCCGAGTTGCCCAAGGAGCAGACGCAGGGCTGGGCCTCGGCACTGAACGACCCGTTGATCGCCCCGGCGCTGAAAGCGATCCACGACGACCCGGCGCATCCGTGGACCGTCGAATCGCTGGGGAGCCGGGCCGGGCTGTCGCGCGCCGCGTTCGCCCGGCGGTTCACCACGGTGGTCGGCGAGCCGCCGCTCAGCTACCTGACGACGTGGCGCATGGCCGTCGCGGCGCGGATGCTGCGCGAGACGGCCGACTCGCTGAGCACCGTGGCCGAGAACGCCGGCTACACCTCGGAATTCGCGTTCGCGAAGGCTTTCAAACGGCACTTCGGCGCCCCGCCAGGGGCGTATCGGCGGGAGCGGCGGATCCGAACGACCATTGCGGGGCTGCTGTAGCAGCATCATCTTCCGGAGCAGGTGGAAGCCGGCGCTCGGGTCCTTCGTAGGTGCGATGATCGGTCCGTGTCGGAGGAAATATCGCGCTGGTATCGGGGCCGCTTGGTCGTGGGGCCGTTCAGGCCGTTCGAAGCAGCCGAGCTGAGACGTCTTGAGCAGGAGATCGGACTGCCCCTGCCGGCGTCATACCGGTCGTTCCTGGAATTGGCGGGCGGGGAGAGCCTCACCTACTCGGTCCGCCTGCCCGACTGTGAACCCGAGCCGTTGCAGAGCTTCGACGACCTCTACCAACTCGGCCGCGATGGCGATGGCGAGTACGGCTGGGGGACGTTGCTCGGCGAATACCGCCGCAGTCGTCAGGGGTGGCTCGCCGATGAGGTCTCGCTCACGGGCCTTCTGCCGATTGCCCGGAACGGCGGCAGCGACACCCTGTTCCTGGATCTGAATCCCGCTACCCACGGTCAGCTCCACGCCTTCTTGCATGGCATTTCCTGGCCTGGACACCTGTCGAACGATGTCTTCACCAAGGTTGCCGACAGCTTCGACGCCTACCTCGACTGCCTGGTCGTCGATCCGGAGTCGGCTGCGGACACGTGGGCGGATGTCGCCGACAGCGACTCCACCGACCCGTGGCGGCGGACCGTCGAGGAGTGGCTGGACAAGGGTCTCCCGGGTTGGCGCGCGGGGCCGCTGACCGATCGTGTTGAACCTTGAAGCCCATGACCCGCACGCCGTAGGTGTTCTCACCCATGTCCGGCTGACCGAGGCGTGCGGAACCGGTATGTCAGCCCGTTTCCAAAGCCTTCTTGAGGTTGCGCAGGGTCGTACCGATGTTCCTGCGCTGGAAATCGGCGAAGACGCTTCCGCCGGTCGCCACCCGGTCGAAGGTGTTCGCCACGAAGTCCGGCCACGACCGGCGGTCGTCGGTCCACGTCTCGGTCACCCGGGTCCCCTCCGGGACGGGCTCGAAGCGGTACTCCCATGTGGCGATGGGACCCGGCAGCCGCGGCCGCTTGACACCGATGGCATGCACCCGGAACCGGAACAACCTGTCCGGCTCGAGTGCCGTCACGGTGCACCGGGTGGTCCAGCGGAAGGCGCCGCGCTTGTTCCGCCCGTCGAAGACCATCCCGACGCTCGGTTCCCGGGTACCCCCGCGCACGGTGGCGCCGAGGTTCTCCGGGCTCCAGTCACCCATCCGCGCAGGATCGGATACGCGCCGGTAGACCTCTGCGGGGCGGACATTGACGACGATGCTGTCTGACACCGTCAGCGTACGAGGCATGGTGCTCCCTTCAAGAAGGCAGACGCTACCTCCCCGACTCACCCCATGACTACCCTTCGGTAACTTTCTGGCGCCGACTGGTCCCGTGGCCCGTCAGCGGCCCTTCGGGCGCGTGCGGGTCCCGTCCGCCGTCCACGTACGGGGCCCTCTCCTCAGGCGTCGCCCACCATCGCGGCCTCTGCGCGACCGGTCGTCGTGGCGGCGGCCGGTCGCGGCTTGCGGACGAGCGGGACCGTCGCGCACGCGGCGAGCAGGGACGCCGCGGCGACCGCGTACCAACCGTGCTGGAACGCGGCGACGATGCCTGCGGGGGCCGGTGTGCCGAGGATGCCGACCAGGATCGCGACGCCGAGGACCGCGCCGACCTGGCGGCCCATCGAGGTGATGGCCGAGCCCGTGGCGAAGCGGGACGGCGGCAGTGCTGCCGCCGAGGCCCCGGTCAGGACCGGGAGCGTCATGCCGACGCCGAGGCCGGTCAGCAGCATGCCCGGCAGGAGCGAGGCGGCGTAGGCCGAGCCGGTGTCGAGCGTCGCGGCCCACCACAGGATGCCGGCCGCGAACAGGACGGTCCCCGCCATCGCGACGCGGCCCGCACCGAATCTGGCGACGGCGGGACCGATCCGCAGCGCGACCGGCGGTACCAGCAAGGGTCCCGGCGCGATGGCGAGCCCGGTGCGCAGCGCCGAGTAGCCCCACACGCCCTGGCACCACAACACCGCGCCGAGCAGCATTCCGGCGAAGGCGACGGTGAACAGGGTCAGGGCTGCCGCGGCAGAGGCGAATTCCGGAACCCGGAGGAGCGGGAGCTCGACGATCGGCACGGGGTGGCGGGCCGAGCGCAGGACGAACCAGACGCCGAGCAGCACCGCGGCAGCCAGGCCTCCGAGGGTGCCGGCGCTCGTCCAACCCCAGTCGGGAGCCTTGACCAGGCCGAGTGCGAGCGCTGCGATCGATCCGGTGAGAAGGGCGGCACCGAACAGGTCGGGCAGCGGGCTCTTCTGCGCCCCGGCGCGTCCGGGCGACGGCAGCACCTTGGCTCCGAGGACGAAGGCCGCGACCCCCACCGGCACGTTGACGATGAACACCCAGCGCCATCCGGCCTCGGCCAGCAGCCCGCCGGCCACCGGTCCGAGTCCGGCGGCGATCCCGCCGATCGACGCCCAGGCCCGCACCGCCCCGGCGCGCTTCTCGGGCGCCGTCGTGTCGAGCAGCAGTGCGAGCGACGTCGGCATCAGCAGCGCCGCGCCGGCGGCCTGTACGAGCCGTGCCGCGACCAGCGTCTCGACGTTCGGGGCGAGTGCGCAGCCGACCGAGGCGAGGGTGAACACCGCCAATCCCGTCAGGAAGACCGGCTTGTGGCCGGAGCGGTCGGCGATGCGGCCGGCGGGCACGAGGAGCGCGGCGAAGACGATCGCGTAGCCGTTGAGGACCCAGGACAGGGAGCCGAGGTCGCTGTCGCCGAACGAGCGGCCGATCGCCGGGAGGGCCACGTTGACGATGAAGAGGTCGAGGTTGGACATGAAGACCGCGGCCACGACCGTCGCGAACACGGCTCGGGTCGCCCTGTGAGGGTTTGATTTTCCAACTGTCATGGACCGGAGGCTAGCCGTGTGAGTTTGAAAACACAACGCACTAGAGAGAGGATGGGGACGTGACCTCGAACGCGAAGCAGGGCGAGAACTCGGTTCCGCACCCCGAAGTGCCCGGCCGGCCGTGCTCCGTGGCCGCCGCACTGCAACTCGTCGGCGAACGCTGGGCCCTCCTGGCGATCCGCGAGATCTTCTACGGCAACCAGCGCTTCGACCAGATCGTGCGCAACACCGGCGCTCCCCGCGACCGCCTCGCCGCCAGACTCCGCGCTCTGGAGGAGGCGGGCGTGGTCGAGCGCCACGCCTACAGCGAGCGCCCGTTGCGCTTCGAGTACCACCTCACGGAGGCCGGCCGTGACCTCGCACCGGTGATGCGCGCGCTTCTGGCCTGGGGCGATCGCTGGGCGGTCGACACTCCCCCGGTCGCCTTCCGCCATCGCGGCGGGCCCGGTTCGGAACACGACACCGAGCACGACCTGGATCTGACGTCGACGTGCCGGACCTGCGGTGAGGAGGTCGGGGCGGGAGGTCTCACGATCGACGTGCGAGCGCCCGGCTGGGACCGGGCCGGGCCGATCGAAGGCTCCTGAACTCAGCAGCGATCAGGAGCGAAAGGGACTCCACGCACGGAAGGGGGCCGCCTCGGCAGAGTGTCTGCCGAGGCGGCCCCCTTCGGGGTGGTGCGGGTGATGCGGGTGATGCGGGTGGGACGGTGCCCGAGCCGGGTCAGTGGGTGAGCGGCAGGGGGCGGCGGCCGGTCGGCGGATGATCAGGCGCGGTTCCAGACCGGTGCGGTCTGACGGGCGATGCCGTAGACGAAGTTGGAGAGGGTGCCGTTCGCGTTCAGCACGACGATGGTGTTGTCGGACTGGAGGATCACGGGCTTGCCCTTGGCGAAGTAGGTCCAGTTGCTCCAGGTGCCGCGCGAGGTCATCTGGACGCCGTACAGCCCGTCCTTCTTCACCAGGCGGACCTTCGTGCCGCCCGCGACCGAATAGACGCCGAGCTTCGGGGAGACGGTGGTGGCACCGGTCCAGCTGTGGATCTCGCCGTCGACGGTGAGGCGGACGTAGCGGTCGCCGACCTTGCGGACGTCCTGGTAGGCGTTGGGCGCCGGGTGCAGGAAGCCGACACGCTTGCCGTTCTCGACGATGTACGAGCTGAAGAGCTGCGGGCCGGCCTTGTAGGTCTTGACGGTCAGGCTGCCGAACTTCGTCGTGGAGTAGAGGCTGCCGGCGGTGTTGCAGTCCTTGGGCAGCTTCGGGAACGCGGTGGCGGTCCACGGCGCGTCGCCGCCCTGGGTGCGCTGCTTGAAGACGGGCGCGGTGGACAGCACGCCGTCGATCCGCAGGCCGTTGGCCAGGTCCAGCGGCTTGGACTGGTCGACCGTGCCGAGTACCTTGCCGCTCTCGTCGCGCAGCTGCGCCGTGGCGCCGGTGTGGGCACTGTTGGTCAGCTTGACCGTCAGGCCGTCGAACAGGGACGGGATGACCTGGCTCTTGACGCAGTTCTCGGCGACCACCAGGGTGCGCGCGGGGGAATCCTGCTGGGCCGGGGCAGGGGCAGGGGCCGCGAAGGCCGTGGCGGGGGCGACGATCGCCGCGCCGAAGAGGGCAAGGGCGGTGGTGGTGACGCGGAGCGCGGTACGCATGACGATTCCTTGGAGCTTTGCCGTGGGTGGGGAGAGCCGCCGTGGTCTCTTCCGGTGGAGGCCGTTGAGTTCGGGCTGCCGGCTACGGAAGGAAAACTAGTGATCTTGTGTGGGTGGAATGGTCCGGTCCGCGTCACAGGCGTGTGACAGGCCATCTGGAAACGCCCTGCCGGGGCTGCGGTAGGCGGGCGTGTCGGTGACCGGCCGGCGCGGGTCAGTGCGGGGCGCGGCCCCGGTCATCGGTCGGCGCCGGAGCAGACGGAGGCGGCAGGACCCCGGCGCGCTCGGGTACCACCAGCTCCTGCACCACCACTGCCACTCTGGGGCGGCCGGGCAGCCCGAGCCGCTCACGGTGGGCGAGCGCGGCGGCCGAGTGCGCCGAATCCCCCACCCTCCTCCTCGCCGGTCATCCGCCCGGGTCCCGTAGCGGGCCGTCCGGGTCTCGGCGCAGCTCGTCCGTGAGCACCCGCACCGCCC
Source organism: Streptomyces sp. NBC_00335 (assembly GCF_036127095.1). GTDB lineage: Bacteria > Actinomycetota > Actinomycetes > Streptomycetales > Streptomycetaceae > Streptomyces. The sequence goes on along the minus strand of NZ_CP108006.1, from coordinate 8,422,717 downwards.
AGGCGGCAGCCTTGCCGGCCTCGGCCCCGTAGAGCCCCGCCTGCAGCCGCATGGCCTGCCAGTCCGGGGCGCTGACCAGCAGGTACAGCACGGCGACCGCGCGGCGGCGGGCCACCGGGTCGGCCTGCGCCGTGAGCTCGGCCAGCGCCGCCTCCACCGACTGGCACCGGTGTCTGCGGCCCTGCTCCCGCAGCGGTCGGGCCGCCTTGGAGCTCAGCATGGCGAGGATCAGCTGCCGGGTCTGCTCAAGCCGTCCGGCACGGAGCGCCCCGAGGGAGGGTGGGGGACGAGCCAGGACGCACGGAGGGCTCCTGTCAAGTAACGAGTAGCCGGGGCTACGGCCCCGCCCCCCGGCCGGGGCACGGTGGAGGTCCGCCGTCCTGCACCAGAGCAGGACGAACCGCCACCCGGATCGGAGACCCCGATGTCCCGTCGTGCAGGTGTCTTCGTGACCCGCCGTCCCGGACTCGTCCTCTTCGCCGCCCTCGTGTTCCTCGCCCTGTCCGTCGTGTTCGGCGCGGAGGCCACCGGCCGGCTGAAGACGCAGGGGTACGACGATCCCCGGTCCCAGTCCAGCCGCGCCGCCCGCATGGCCGCCGAGCACCTGGGGGCATCCCCCAACCTGATCGTCGTCGCACAGGCCCGCGACGGTTCCGTCGACGGCCCGGCGGCCCGGAGCGAGGGCGAGGAACTGACCCGTCGGCTCGCCGCCCAGCCGCACGTGAGCGGCGTGGCCTCGTACTGGACCGGTGGCGCGGCGGAGCTGCGCAGCCGGGTCGGCGACGCGGCCATGCTGGTCGCGCACGTGGACGGGGAGGGCGAACAGCTCGGTGCGCGGGTCGAGCGGCTGAGCGCGGAGCTGACCGCCCGCGGCGCTTCCGACGCGGCCCTGACCGTGCACGTGGGAGGGTCGGCGCTCACCGACGCGGAGCTTCAGGACATCGCGGAGTCCGACCTGAAGCGTGCCGAGGCCGTCGTGCTGCCGGGCACCCTGATCCTGCTGGTCCTGGCGTTCGGCAGCGTCGTGGCCGCCGCACTGCCGCTGCTGATCGGGGTCCTCGCCATCGCCGGGACCCTGCTGGTCCTGAGCGTCCTCGGCTCCGTCACCGACGTGTCGGTGTTCGCGCTGAACCTCACCACGGCGCTCGGCCTGGGGCTGGGCATCGACTACGGGCTGCTGATCGTCTCGCGGTTCCGCGAGGAGCTCGCCGCCGGGTACCTGCCGCGGACGGCCGCCATCCGGACCGTGCGCACCGCCGGCCACACGATCGCCTTCAGTGCCGCGACGGTCTGCGCCGCGCTCGCGACGCTGCTGGTGTTCCCGCCGTACTTCCTGCGCTCCTTCGCCTACGCGGGCATCGCCGTGGTGGCCATCGCCGCCGCGAGCGCCGTGACCGTCCTGCCCGCTCTGCTCACGCTGCTCGGCAAGCGCGTGAACGCCTGGCCCGTGCCGTGGCGCCGCAGGGCCCGTACGGGCTCCGGATCGCGCTTCTGGGAGGGGCTGGCGCGGATCGTCGTACGCCGCCCGCTGCTCGCGGCGCTGCCGGTGATCGGCCTGCTGGTGGTCCTGGCCGCGCCGTTCGCGCACGCCGGTTTCGCCACCCCGGACGACCGGGCGCTGCCGACGAGCGCGTCCAGCCGGCAGACCGGTGACCTGGTGCGCGACGCGTTCGACATGAGGGGCGCCGACGCGCTCACCGTCTCCGTGACGGGCACGGCGCCCCGGTCCGCGGGTGAGGACTACGTCCGCAGGCTGTCCGCGCTCCCCCACGTCGCCCGGGTTTCCCGGGTCGCCGGGCCCGCGGACGACGGTCTGGCCCAGCTCTCCGTGGTGCCGCGGGTCGACCCCCGCTCGCGGGCTGCCCAGCAGCTCGTGCACGAAGTCCGCGAGATCCCCGCCCCGGCGGGCACCGAGGTCCTGGTCGGCGGACCGAGCGCGGTACTGGTCGACGCCAAGGACACGGTGGGCGACCGGATTCCGCCGGCGCTCGCCCTGATCACCGTCACCACGTTCCTGCTGCTCTTCGGCTTCACCCGCAGCCTGCTCCTGCCCCTCAAGGCCATCGCGCTGAACGCCCTGAGCCTGACGGCCGTCCTGGGAGCGATGGTGTGGATCTTCCAGACGGGCCATCTGAGCGGCCTGCTCGGTTTCACGCCCGGACCGCTCAGCACGACCATGCCGGTGCTGCTGTTCTGCATCCTCTTCGGGCTCTCGGTGGACTACGAGGTGTTCGTCCTGGCCCGGATCAAGGAGGCGCACGACGCCGGGGCGAACAACACCGACTCGATCGTCACGGGCATCGCCCGGACGGGAGGCATCGTCACCACAGCCGGCGCCCTGCTCGCATTCACCCTCCTGAGCTTCGGCACCTCCCAGGTCTCCCTCCTGCAGTTCTTCGGCATCGGCGCCGGTCTGGGCGTCCTCCTCGACGCCACGCTCGTACGGGGCGTCCTCGTACCGGCGCTCATGCGCCTGGCCGGCGGCCTGAACTGGTGGGCACCCAAGGCGCTGAAGCCCAAAGCGCCGCAGCCGGCGCCCCGGCCTCCACCGGTCACCGCGAGGCGGTGCGCCCCGGGCCGTTGCTCACCGAGCCGCACCGTCGTCCGTACGCACGCCCACGCGCGCCGATGAGCACCGGGCGCTCCCGCCCGGTCCAGGCCTCGCTCCGTCCCGACCCTCCTGACCTTTCTGACCTTTCTGACCTTTCTGACCCTTTCCCTCCCGACCCTCCAGCCCCGCCCAGCCCCGGCCGCCGTCCGTCCAGGGCGCTACGACAAGGAAGACCCATGACTGACATCGCCATCGTCGGACTCGGCTGCCGCTTTCCGGGCGCCCCCGACATCCGCACCTACTGGAAGCTCCTGATGAGTGCGGAGCGTCAGTTCTCCGCCGTCCCGGGGGAACGCTGGAACCACGGGACCTTCCACGACCCGGGCAACCGATCGGCCCCCAACGCCTCGTACACCGACCAGGTCGCCTTCTTGAAGGACCTGGACCGCTTCGACGCGGCGCACTACGGCGTACCGCCGGCTCGCGCCAGGGCCATGGACCCGCAGCACCGGCTGATGCTCGACGTCACGCGCGAGGCGCTCGCCGACGCGGGGATGGGCCGCGGTGACTTCGACCGCGAGAACACCGGGGTGTTCTTCGGAATATCGGTGTCCGACTACAAGGACCTCATGACGGCCCCCCTCCGGGCCATCACCCTGGCAGAGGCAGAGGCAGAGGCAGAGGCCGCGGCGGACGACGGCGCCGAGGCCGGGGGCGCCACCGCCAAGGAGCGGGCGCGGCAGCTCGGCACCATCGACGCCTTCACCCTGCCGGGGAGCCTGCTCAACATGGCGGCCGGGACCGTCAGCCGCCACTTCGACCTCGGCGGGCCCAGCTTCGCGGTCGACGCCGCCTGCTCCGGTTCGCTGGTCGCCCTGGACCAGGCGATCGCCCAGGTGCGATCCGGCAGCTGCCGGATCGCCCTCGTCGGCGGCGTGTACCTCAACCTCACCCCCGACAGCCTGGTCGGCTTCTCCCGGCTCCGCGCCCTGTCCGCCGCCGGGGTGTGCCGCCCCTTCGACGCGGAGGCCGACGGCTTCGTCCTCGGCGAAGGCGCCGGCGTCGTCGTCGTCAAGCCGCTGGCCGACGCACTGGCCGAAGGCGACCGCGTCTACGCGGTGATCAAGGGCATCGGCTCGGCCAACGACGGCGCCTCCCCCGGACCGCTGGTACCCACCTCCGAGGGTCAGCTGCGCGCCATGCACCGGGCCTACGAGGACGCGGGCGTCGCGCCCTCCTCCGTGGGCTTCCTGGAGGCACACGGCACCGGCACCGCCGCCGGGGACCGGGCCGAGACCGAGGCCCTGCGCCGCCTGCGCACCGAGTACCCGGACGACGACCCGGCCCTGTGCTACCTCGGCGCGGGCAAGGCCCTCATCGGGCACTCCCTGGCCGCGGCGGGCATCGCGGGGCTGATCAAGACGGCCCTGGTCGTCCACCACCGCACGATCGTGCCGCAGCCGGCCACCACCCCCCACCCCGACCTGGCCATCTCCGCCGCCGGCCTGCGCTTCGCGGCCACCGCACTGCCCTTTCCGGACACCGGTGCTCCGCGACGTGCCGCCGTCAGCTCGTTCGGCTTCGGCGGCACCAACGTCCACGTGGTGCTGGAGGAGCGCCCCGAACCGGCCCCCGGTCACTTCCCGGACCGCGCCGAAGACGGCGGAGACACGGAAGACACCGGAGAAGCCGGAGGCACCGCAGACGCCGGAAGCACCCGCGACGCCCGAGCCCACCTCGTCCTCCTCTCGGCCGGCAACGCCGAACTGCTGGACCAGCACATCGGCGACGTGCTCGACGCACTCGACACGGCGGACCGTGCCCCGCTGGCCGCTGTGGCCCACACCCTCGGCTCCCGGGAGCCGCTGACGGCCCGGCTCGCGATCGTGGCCACCGGCACGGACGCGTTCGTCGAGCGGCTGCACCACGCCCGTGAGCAGCTCCTGGCCGGCGCGCGCGGCGACCTCGGCGAGGGCGCCTTCGCCGCGGACAACCCGCTGCCGGCCGCGCAGCGCCGCGTGGCCTTCCTCTTCCCCGGCCAGGGCAGCCAGCGGCCGGGCATGATGCGGGACCTCCACGAGCGGTTCCCCGCCTTCCGGTCGGCCGTGGCCGTCCTCGACGCCGTGGCCCGCGGGGACGTCGGCTTCGACCTCTCCGACCTGCTGTACGGCGATGAGGCCCGGTCCCACGGCGACACCGACGAGCTCAGGAAGCGGCTCGCCGCCACCGAGGTGTGCCAGCCCCTGCTCGGTACCGTCCAGATCGCCGCCACCCGCGTCCTCGCCGACTGCGGCATCCGTCCCGACCTCGCTCTCGGGCACAGCGCCGGGGAGTTCGCAGCGGCCGCGGCCGCCGGAGCGCTCACGCACGTGGACACGGTCCGGCTGCTGGTCCACCGGGGTGCGACCCTCCGGCAGGCGGAGTCCCGCTTCCCGGGCGGGATGCTCGCCGTGCAGGCCGACGAGGAGACCTGCCGCCGGCTCACGAACGGGATCGACGGCGTGTGGCTCGCCTGCTTCAACCAGCCGCGTCAGATCGTGGTCAGCGGCACTCCGGAAGGACTCGCCGCCCTGCGCGAGGCCTGCGCGGAAGCCGGGGTCGCGACGGCGACGCTCGACGTGTCCAACGCCTTCCACTCGCCGCACCTGGCCGCCGTAGAGGACACCATCCGTTCGGGCCTCACCGCCCGCCCGATCACCAGCCCCGTCCTGCCGTTCGTCTCGTCCGTGAACGCCGAGGTCTGCACCGACCCCGACCGGCTGCGCGAGCTGTGGACCCGTCACGCGTCCGCGCCGGTCCTCTTCGGCGACGCCGTCCGCACCGCCTACGAGCAGGGCGCCCGCGTGTTCCTCCAGGTGACGGGCGGCAACTCGCTCCTCACCTCGGTCCGCCGCAACCTCACCGGCCACGACGACGTCCACGTCGTCCCCGTCGAGGGGACGGCCGACGGCGGGCGCACCTTCGTCCTGGCACTCGCCCGGCTCGCGGTCCTGGGCGTCCCGGTCGACCCGCGCGCCCTGATCGCCGAGGAGGACCGCCGGCTGCTGGACCTGCCGGTGGCCCGGCTCGCGACCCAGTCCTACTGGGTGGCGACCAGGCGTGCCACGAAGCAGGACCCGGCCGCCGCCTCGCCCGCGCCGCAGCGCGTGCGGTCCGCCGAGCCCGTACGGACCGTAGAGCCCGTAGAACTCGCACAGCCCGAGGAGACCTCGATGAACGCCCCGACGCACGACCCGGCGAACACGCCGATGGACGAACTGCTCCAGCTGGTCCAGCAGCAGGCGGATCTGCTCGCCCGCCTCACGGCGACGCTCCCCGCGCCGGTGCCCGCTGCCCCGGCCGTACCCGCTGCCGCGGCCCTCGAAGAGTCCGCGACCCCTGCCGCCGACTCGGCCGGCCGGCCCGCCCCGCGCGCAGCGGCCGACGAGGTCACCGGCGAGGTCACCGAAGCCGTGCTCGCGCAGGTCGCCCGGGTCAGCGCCTTCCCGGTGGAGCAGCTGAGCAACGACCAACTGCTGATCGACGACCTCGGTTTCGATTCGCTGATGCTGACCGACCTGTTCACCTCCCTCACCCGGCAGTGGCCGCAGTGGACCTTCGACGAGCGGGCCGCCGACCGGCCGACCGTCGCCCGGCTCACCGCGCTGATCACGGGTGTCTGCCCGGAGCCCACGGCCGAGACGCCCGTCCCCGGGCAGCGCGCCGGACACGGTGACGGGACGCCTCCGGCAATCTCCGCCGACCCGACGCCGGTCGTGGTGGCTCCCGACCCGCCCGCGGCAGCGGACTCCCCCCGGCTGCACGTGGTCCCGACGCCCCCGGACCAGCCGGCGGAGGCCCCGGCCGCGCCGGAGGAGCACACGCGGATCGACCGTTTCCCGGAGGTCACCGCCCACGGCGAGCGGATCGCCCTGCTGGCCGGGCTGGGACTCTCCAACCCGTACTTCCTCGTCCACGAGGCCGGTATGACGGACACGACGGTCATCGACGGCCGGGAACTCGTCTCCTTCTCCAGCTACAACTACCTGGGCCTGGCGACCGACCCGTCGGTGAAGGCGGCCGCCAAGGAGGCGGTCGAGCGCTACGGCACCTCGGTGTCCGCCAGCCGGCTGCTGTCCGGCAGCCGTCCGCTCCACCTGGAACTCGAAGCGGAACTCGCCGGACTGCTCGGATGCGAATCCGCGCTCACCCTGGCCAACGGGCACGCCACCAACGTCACCGTGATCGGGCACCTCGTCGGCCCCGGCGACCTCGTCGTCCACGACTCCCTCGCCCACGACAGCATCCTGCAGGGCTGCAAGCTCTCCGGCGCGACCCGGCGGCCGTTCCCCCACAACGACGCCGCCGCACTCGACGCCCTGCTCAGCCAGGTCCGCCACCAGTACCGGCGGGTGCTCGTCGTCATCGAAGGCGTCTACAGCATGGACGGTGACATCGCCGACCTGCCCGCCCTCATCGAGGTCAAGCGCCGCCACGGCGCGCTGCTGATGATCGACGAGGCCCACAGCATCGGCACGATCGGCGCGACGGGGCGCGGCATCGGCGAGTACCACCCCACCGAGCGCTCGGCCGTCGATCTGTGGTCGGGCACATTGTCCAAGGCCCTGGCCAGCTGCGGCGGCTACGTCGCCGGGAGCCGCCCGGTCATCGAGTACCTGCGCTACACCGTGCCGGGCTTCGTCTACAGCGCGGGCATGACCCCGGCCGACACCGCCGCCTCCCTGACCGCGCTGCGCCTCCTGCGCACCGAGCCGCAGCGCGTCACGCGTCTCGCGTACAACGCCTCGCTGTTCGTGCGCCTGGCGCGCGAGGCGGGGATCGACGTCGGGGACAGCCACGACACGCCGGTCGTCCCGTGCATCGTCGGGGACTCGCTGAAGACCCTGAAGCTCGCGGAGGCCCTCTTCCAGCAGGGCATCAGCGTCAACCCCATCCTCTACCCGGCCGTACCGGAGGAAATGGCCCGGCTGCGCTTCTTCATCACCAGTGACCACACGCCCGACCAGATCCGGCAGGCCGTGACCGCGCTGGAGGGCGCACTGCGGCAGCCGGACGCGGACCCGGCCACCGCCGCCCCCGCCCCCGCCCCCGCCGTCGCGTGACCCCCGCCGCCGTGCACACCGTCTTTCCGCCGATCGAGCCGGGACAGGTCCACCGATGGGGCGGGGCCGGGGTCCTCGTGACCCGGCGCCCCGCCCTCCACCCGGCGGTGTCCCTCGCGTCACTCTCACCGGCAGAGCAGCAGCTGGCCCGGGCTCTGCCCGCCTGGCGGCAGGCCGAGTGGGCGGCGGGGCGGCTGCTCGCCAAGCGCCTGGTCGGCGAGTTCCTCGACGCCCCGGCGGCCGACGTGGAGATCCTCCCGCGCGAGGACGGCAGCCCCCACGTCCTCGTCGGCGGCAGCCCGGTGCCCGCCCTGCACGTCTCCATCAGCCACACCGCCCACCACGTCGCCGCGGCCCTCGCACCGCAGCCGGTCGGGGTGGACCTGTGCGAGACCGCCTCGGCCGACGCGGTACGCCGGGTCGCGGACCACGTGCTCTCGCCCGGGGAGCTCTCCCTCGTCGGTACGGACCGGCCCGACGCGCTGGCGGGCGCCTGGGCGCTGAAGGAAGCGGCGGTCAAGGCCGACCGGACCGGGATCTTCGGGACCGCTGCGCGGGGCATCGCCATCCTGGGTCTGCGGCCGCCCGTCCTCGGCGGACGTCGCCGCGCCATGGCGTGGCAGGCGGGAGACGCGGTGCTCGCCCTCGTCCTCGCGGCACCGGCCGGGTCCCGGGCCGACCAGCGGCCGGGGCCCTGACCGCTATCGCCTCGGTCGACCGAGATCGAGCCGGGGTGCAGTGGCCGTCGGAAACGGCGACGACCAGGCCGCAGTCCCGTAGGCGGGTGAGGTGGTCTCCGGAGTGGGCATCCTTCCCTGACACATCAGCACGGAGCAGGGGGCGCGCGTGGAGTCGGTGGTCGTGGACGGGGTGCGGATCGCGTACGAGCGAACAGGGCGGGGCCGGCCGGTGGTGCTGGCGGGCGGTACGGGGATGCCGCCGGTGGCATGGGAGTTGTGCGGGGTCCGCGAAGTCCTGGTGCGGGCGGGCTTCGAGGTGATCACCTATGCCGCGCGCGGTGTCGCCCCTTCCGACGCCCCTTCGGCGGTGTGCTCGATGGCGGACCTAACCGGGGACTTGGCGGGGCTGATGGACGCCCTCGGCCTGACCGGCGCCGCGGTGGTGGGGTACTCGCTGGGGAGCTTCACCGTCGAGCTGCTGGCCCGTACCCGGCCCGACCTCGTGGCCTCCGCGGTGCTGATGGCGGGCGCAGGACCGGTCACCGGGGTCCTCGACGCGATGCTGGACGCGGAGGCCGAGCTGATCGCCGCGACCGGTCGGCTGCCCGCCGCGTTCACCCGCCTGCAGACCCTGCTCTCCAGCCTGCCGCCGGCGGTCCTGCGCGAGGACGAGGAGCAGACCCGCGCCTGGCTGGAGCTCCTCGGAGCCCAGGAAGACCTCTGGACTTCGTCCGACGGGGAGGTGGGCCAGGCCACCGCAGCCGAAGCGTGGCTGCGCGACCCGCACCGCATGGCCGCGCTCGCCGACATCACCGTCCCCGTGCTGGTCCTGGGCTTCGAGCACGACCTCTACTTCCCGCCGCACGCGTCCAAGGCCGCCGCCCACGCCCTGCCGCGCGGCGAGTTCACGGTCATCGCCGGCGCCGCGCACGGAGGGCTCCTCACCCACCCGAAGGAGACCGGCGCCGCCCTCCGTGCGTTCCTGACCCGCCCGTGACCTGACCCCCACCCGAGCCGGCGGACGCCCGACGTGCTGCTACTGGATGAACAGGCTCATGCCGGGGGCGGGACGGACGAGTTCACCCGGCAGGACGGCTCCCGTCACCTGCCCGTTGCAGTGGGGGCCCGACCACACGAAGGCGGTCTCGTTCGTCAGGTTCGCCACCTCCGAGGGCACGAAGTCGCCCAACGGGTAGCAGCCGGACGGGTCATGCACCGGTGACCGATCGATGAACAGCACCCCGTCCGCCGCCTGCGCCGTACCCGGCGCCGCCAGCGCCAGCGTCAGCGCCGCCGCGCACGCCCCCAGTACCCGCGCCGCGTGACGTGTCTCGCGCATCCCGGTCCACCTGCCTCTTTCGTCTTGCCGCAACCACTTCCGTCACCGAAGGGTATGGCATCACTACTCACGGTGAGCCGACGGACGGTGGGGCTGCCCCGCTCATCGGGCGTTCACCTGCTCCGTGAGCTTGCCTTTGCGCAGGTTGAGGATGCGGTCGGACTGCGCGGCCAGTTGCTGGGAGTGGGTGACGACGACCACGCACTTGTTCTGCTCGTGGGCGAGGTCGCGGAAGGTGTCGATGATGCCCTGGGCGGTGTCTTCGTCGAGGTTCCCGGTGGGTTCGTCGGCGAAGAGGATGTCGACGTCGCAGGCGAGGGCGCGGGCGATGGCGACGCGCTGTTGCTGGCCGCCGGAGAGCTGCAGGACGTTGCGGGTGGCCATCGCCTTGTCGAGGCCGATGTTTTCGAGGAGTTGCAGGGCTTTGGCCTTGCGGCTTCCGGTCGCGGGTTTCGCGCCGGTGATCTCCATCGCGGTGGTGACGTTCTGGAGGGCGGTCATGTAGGTGAGGAGGTTGTACTGCTGGAAGATCGTGGCGGCGTGCTTGTTGCGGTAGCGGCCGAGGCCGACCTCGGCGAGGTCCTGCCCGTCGAAGCTGATCGCACCCTGGGTGGGGGTGTCCAGGCCGCTGGCCAGGGAGAGCAGGGTGGTCTTGCCGCTGCCCGAGGGACCCAGGATCGTGTAGAAGGTGCCGCGTTCGAAGGCGTAGTCGACGTCCCTGAGGACCGTGGTCCTGCGGCGCTGGCCCGAGTAGGTGTGGCTGACCCCGTTGAGGCGTAGGACGGGCTGGGCCTGAGTGGCGGTGGTGGTTGCGGTCATGGCGGTCACTTGCCCTTCGAGAGGATGGTGCGGGGGCTCAGCCGCAGTACGGACGCGGCCGGAACTGCGGTGGCGAGGAGGCCGATGCCGAGGCCGACGCCACCGACCGTTGCGAGGTCTGCCGGGTCGAGCACCACCGTGATCTCGTCGATGGGGTCGGCGTTCTCGACGGGCCTGTCGTTCGGGTCGATGCCCTGGTCGAGTCCGGTGCTGCCGAGGGCCGGGGGTTTCCAGGAGTCGAGCTTCCGCTCGGCGGCGGAGGCTTCCTTGCCGAGCAGTGCCTGGCCGGCGCTCTGGGTCAGCTTCGGGGCGAAGAGGGAACTCACGCCGATGGCGATGACGGCGACGATCACGATCTCCAAGGCCTGCTGGGCGATGAGCTTGGTCTTCTGCTCCCCCATCGCCAGCAGGACGCCGTACTCGGTGCGGCGCTGCTTGACGGCGAGGTTGACCAGCAGGGCCAGTACGGCGGCGCCCGCGAGGCCCATCAGCCACATGGCCGCGGTGGCTGTGGAGCGGATGCTCTTGAGGGGGCCCGTCATCTGCTGGACGGCCTTGTCGTTGGCGTCCAGCTTGAAGCCGGCCAGCGCCGGGCCCGCGATTCGTTTCGCCTCGCTCTTGAACGCGCCCTGGACGTCCGCGTCCTGCAGGAGAAACGTTGCCTTGCCGACCTTCCGCGGCCCGTTGCCCTCGGTGCCGAGCGCGCCGAGGCCGCCCACCGTTGCGTAGAGCATGTTGGCCGGGCTGACGCCGTACTCGGCGTCGGCCTCGGCGGTGGGGCGGGGGTCGCGGTAGATGCCGCCCACGGTGAACTCGGCTGTCGTCTTCTCGTCGTTGCCGGTCAGGGTGATCTTGTCGCCGACCTCGAGGCCGTTCTGCTCGGCCAGCCGCTCCTCGATCAAGAGCTGCTTCTCCTCCTTGTCGGCGGCCGTGATGTGCGTACCGGAAAGGAGGACGGACTTGCCGCTGCGGAAGTCCGGCAGCAGCGAGGAGTCGAGGACTCCCGTGGCGACGGTTCCGCCGGGGCCCATGGGGTCCTTCGGGCCGCCGTCGACCAGCTTGTTCTTGCCCGTGAGGAGGGCGCGGTCCCACACCGAGTAGGTGTACTTCTGCACTTGGGGCAGGGACCCGATCTTGTCGACGGTCGAGGCCTCGATGCTCGGTGCCTGGAGCTGCGCCGTTTTGCCCATCTGGCTCAGGTCCATGTCGAGGTTGACCTCGGCGCCCACGGAGCGTTTGGCGTCCTGTTCGGCCCGGGTGGTCGCACCGTTGATCAGGACGCCGGCCAGCACCATCACGGAGATGACGAGGAAGGTGGCGAGGGTGATCAGGGTGCGGCCCTTGCGGGCCCACAGGCTGAGCCCTGCGCGTTTGACGAAGTTCAAGGGGATCTGCTGCTTTCTCGGTCCGTGCGAGTGGGTGGCTGGTCGGTGTGGTGTGACTGCCGTGCGGGGAGTCGGCGCGGCCATTCGGGGAGGCGGCGCGGCTGTTCGGGGAGGTGAAGTGGCTATTCGGGGAGGTGAAGCGGCAAAACGGGGAGGTGAAGCCGCTATTCGCTGTCGGTGAGGATGGAGCGGGGGTGCAGGCGCAGGATCCCGATGCCCGGGATGACGGTGGAGATCAGGGAGATCCCGAGCCCGATGCCGGCGACCTTGCCGACATCGGCCGGCTCGACCCGTACCGCGGGCGGGGCGATCCCGATGTCCGGGGCACGGGCTGCCGAGACCGGCCTGTCGTCCTGATGGCCGAGGAACGCCTCCCCGGCGGGCTGTCCGGCCAGCGAGCCGGCCAGGGCGGCGAGAGCGACCGCGGGAAGGGCCACGGCCGCCACTTCGACGGCGTGCTGGCCGATGAGCTTCCACTTCTTCTCGCCCATCGCGAGCAGCACCCCGAACTCCGTGCGCCGTTCGCGGATCTGCAGTGTCACGATGAGGCCGAGGATCAGCGCTCCGGCCAGGGCGATCACCCAGACGATGAGTCCCGCGAAGGTGCCGACCCGCTGGATGGGGAGCACCTGGTCCTTGTACGCCTTGTCGTTGACGCGGAACTCGAAGCTGCCGTTGCCCAGGAGCCGCTGGGCTTCGGCGTGCAGCTGCCGGGTCCCGTCCGGCGAGCCGATCTTGAACACCGCCTCGCTGACGGTCGCGGAGCCGGACCCGGCAGCGAGCTTCTGTACGGTGCCCGGCGGCACGTACAGCGTGTTGCCGGGCAGTTCATGCGGAGGCATCCACGTCGTCGGATCCCGTGCCGGGTCCTGGAAGATGCCGACGACCACCACGGCCGTCGTGCGCGCGCCGTCCGCCGACCGCACCCGTACGGTGTCGCCCACCTTCAGGTCGTTCTCGTCGGCCAGGCGCTGCTCGATCAGCGCGACGTCGCCGCCCGCGTCCTCAGGCGTGATGCCGCGACCCGCCGTGATCTTCGTCGAGCCGTACGAGAAGGGCAGCAGCATGCCCGAGTCGCGGACGCCGTTCACGGCCAGCGCGCCGTTCGCCTTCGCCTTCGCCTTCGCCTCCTCCTCGGCCTCGGTACCGCGCGGCTCCGGAGCGTTCGGCGTCAACGGCGCAAACCCTTGGGGGTCGGCCCGGACCCGGATCTCCACGTTGTAGCGGTGCACCGGGCGCACGTGGCCGAGCCGGTCGGCCAGTGTCTGGGTAAGACCCTCCTTCCTGACGGTCACGTCGACACCGATGGAGCGCTGCGCGTCGGCTTCCTGGCGGGCTGCTGCGGCCTGTAGCAGGAAGCCGCCGAGGAGCAGGGTGCAGATGACGAGGAAGATCGCGAGCAGGGCCGCGGTCTTGGATCTTCTGGCACCCAGGCTCGTAGCGGCACGCTTGACGAAGTTCATGCCCGAGACGAAAGCAGTCTGCTGTTTGCTGACGGATAAGCGTGTTACAGCGGCATAAGGAACCGCCTCGCACGTCTGGCCTGGTCTTTGGCCCCGGCCCTCACTCCCCCGGCTCCCGCGTCTTTATCCGACTGCAATCGTGATCTTGGTTTCCTGTAGTCATGAGAGTCCTGGTAGCCGAGGATCACCGCGTCCTCGCCCGTACCATCGCCACCGGTCTGCGCCGCGAGGCGATGGCCGTCGACCTCGCCGCCACGGGCGACGAGGCCGAGCGGATGTGCCTGCTCACCGCCTACGACGTCCTGATCCTCGACCGCGACCTGCCGGTCATGAGCGGCGACGAGGTCTGCAGACGGTTGCGCGAGCTCAGCGACCCTCCCCGGATCCTGATGCTGACGGCGGCGGGCGAGCTCACGGACAGGGTCTACGGCCTCACCGAGCTCGGCGCCGACGACTACCTGGCCAAGCCCTTCGACTTCACCGAACTCGTCGCCCGGGTGAGGGCACTGAGCCGGCGTACCCCCAAGCCCCACCACACCGTGCTGAGCTTCGGAAACATCACCCTCGACGAGACGCGTCGCGAGGTGTCCGTGGACGGAATCCCGCTGGAACTGTCCCCGAAGGAGACCGCGGTCCTGCGCCTGCTGATGCGGGCCGGCGGAGCACCAGTGGCCCACGACGACATCGTCCGCACCGTCTGGGACGAACACCTCGACACGCGCACCAGCGCCGTCCGCACCACCATCAGCCGCCTGCGCGGCAAACTGGGCGACTCCTGCCCGATCCTCACCGACAAGGGAGAGGGGTACCGGCTGTGCGACTGAACCTCCCGGCACCGCTGAACCCCCGGGCCCTGCTGAGCAGGCTGCCCTTCCGTGCGCGCCTGGCCATGGCCTTCTCCGGGCTCTTCCTCCTCGCCGGCATCCTCCTCCTCACCTTCGTCGTGCTGCTCGCACGCTACGGAACGGCTCAGCAGGTCCAGGGAATCTCGGTCACCTACGGCGACTTGCCGAGCGGTCAGGCGACCCCCAGGGAGTCCGTGGCGCCCATGGAGTCCGTGGCGCCCGTGGAGTCCGTGCACCCCACCCGGCCGGACGGCAGGCCCGAGCCTCCGAGCGATGTCGCCATGCTCCAGAAGATCGACCAAACCGTGCGGGCCGTCCAGGACACCGCGCTGGGCCAAATGGTCCGCTGGTCCGCCGTCGGCCTCGTCGTCATGGCACTCCTCGCCGGGCTCCTCGGCCGGTGGCTGGCCGGACGGGCCCTGCGTCCCGTCGTCTCCGTGACCGAAGCCGCCCGCCGCATCAGCGAACAGAACCTGCACCAGCGCCTCGCGCTCACCGGCCCCGACGACGAGCTGCTCCGCCTCGCCGACACCTTCGACGGCATGCTCGACCGGCTGGAGAAGTCCTTCGAGAGCCAGCGCCGCTTCATCGCGAACGCCTCCCACGAACTCAAAACGCCCCTCGCGGTACAGCGCACCACCCTCCAGGTCGGCCTCGCCGACCCCCTGCCCGACGGTCTCACCGACGTCCGCGAGGACCTGCTCACCGCCAACCGGGAAGCGGAACAGCTCATCAACGCGCTCCTGCTGCTCGCCCGCAGCGACCGCGGACTGGAGGAGACCGAGCCCGTGGACCTCACGGTCACCGCCCGGCTCGTGATCGCCGAGTTCGCTCCGCGTGCAGCCGAGGCCGGCCTGCGCATCGACACCGACGCCGGCGCCGGCACGCCCCTGGTGGTTCCCGGTGACCCCGTGCTGCTGCGGCACCTGCTGGCGAACCTGGTCGGCAACGCAGTCCAGTACAACCACCCCGGCGGCCACGTCCTCGTACGGCTCGGCGCCTCGACCGTGACGGTGACCAACACCGGCCGCCAAGTCCCCGCTGACCGCATCCCCGACCTGTTCGAGCCCTTCCGACGCCTCGACGGAGACCGCACCGCGAGCACCGGCCACGGCCTGGGACTGTCGATCGCGGCCTCCATCGCCCAGGCCCATCACGCCACCCTGACCGCACGACCCGGCGGCCCGGAGGGGGGACTCACCCTCACTCTGCGCTTCCCCGACCACGAGCAACGGATCGCATCCCTCGCCACCGTGAACGACCAGGACGGTTAGGAGGGCCAGGAGGGCCGGAGGGCCGGGAAGGCCGGGAGGGCCAGCGACGCTGAGCACTGCCGGCGTCTGCGGGACTCAGCCGCGTTGCCCCCAGGCCGCCGTGAAGAGCCCTCCGATCTCGACGCCCGTCGGGGCGGCCAGCCACTCGGTGGCTGTTCGCAGTTCGGCATGTGCCTCTTGGTCTGATGCGGGCAGGGCCGTCTGGAACTGCTTGAGCATGATGCCGAAGAAGCGGTCCCCTTCGCCGCGGTCGCCCAGGATGATGGGCGCGCAGTCGATGCCTACGTGGCGCAGCCCCATGGAGCGCATGAGGCTGGTGGCACGGCGCGTGAAGCGTAGGTCCGTTCCCATCTGCGCCGTCATCGTCGAGGCGAACCTCGACACGCCGTCCAGGACCGGCCGGTACGGGGAGTTGAGGGACGTGCTCACGTCGAGTCCGCCGAGGTAGAGCCACCCTCCGGGGGCGAGCCAGCCGATCATGCGGCGCAGGGTGCTCTCCCGGTCCGGAAGGTGGTCCAGGACGAGACGGGCGTGGATCAGGTCGAACGATTCGGCAGGGAAGTCGTCGACGCAGGCGTCGTGTTTCAGAGGCAGCAGGTTCGGCACGTCAAGGGGCAGGAACCGGGTGTCGAGGTCGGTGGCGGTGACATGGCCTGCCGTCGCCCGCTGCGCGAGGTGGCGGGCGACCGATCCGGCGCCGGCGCCGACGTCGAGGCAGCGCCACGTCGAGGTCATGCCGATCCTGTCGAGGGTCTTGCGCGTCAGGGGGTCGGCGAGTGCTTCGAGCCGGCGAAGCCGTTCCAGTTCTCCCGGCACCTCGTGGCCCAGGACGCTCTTGTCGTAGGTGTCCATCCGGATCAACTCCTCGATGCTTGCGGTGTGGGTCGTTGTTCCGTCGTCCGGTGTGCCACCGGCCCGGATCACCCGGATCAGGAGCGCTTGGTGGAGTCGGCGTTCTCGGGGGCGGACCACTTCAGGTACCAGGAGTGCTCCGTGTCGTCGATGCGCCGGCGCCGGCCCTGGACGTCGCAGGCCAGGAACTGGTCGACGGACCGGGCGTGCACCACGCCCTGGCTTTCGACCCGCGAGCGGAGCGTGATGGTGGAGCGGCCCAGCCGGCCGACGGCGGTGATGATCGAGACGGGTTCGGCCATCATCGGCAGCGGGCGCAGGAACGAGGTGTCACGGCGGACCGCGGCCCAGCCGACGTCGAGGAGCCCGTCGGCTCCGGGGGTGGCCGCGTAGCCGAACTCGACTTGCGCGTCCTCGATGTACTGGATGAGGAACAGGTTGTGGACCCGTCCGAACCGGTCGAGGTCGGAGAGCCGGGTCCGGCGCTCGCACCTGAACTCGCGGACGGCTTGCTCCGCCGGGTCCGAGGGCAGGGTGAGGCCTGGTGCTGCAACGGGCTTCGGGTCCTGTGCGGGGATCGGGGCGTTCTCCACGTTGACATCCTTTGTCCGGGGTGAGCGGCGGTGATCGGTGGCGAGGATGGGGAGCCGGGGTGGCGGCCGGTCCTCGCGCGGGTGGTCGAGTCGGTGGTCGAGCGGGTGGTCACGCGGGTGGTCGAGTCGGTGGTCGAGCTCGTCCAGGACGATGCGGGCGACGGCGTCCGAGGCCGTGTACGTGCCGTCGCGGGCGCGGGCTATGGGCATGCGCAGCTCCTCGACGATCCGGGCAGCCGAGTTCGCCCGCCGCACACACGCACCGATGTGCCGCCGGACCTGTGACCTCGGACAGTGCGGCAGCAGTGCGATCAGACTGGACGTGGGAACCGCGGTACCGGGGGTGGAACAGATCCTGCGGATGAGGAGTGGCACATCGCTGTCCGCGGGCAGGCGCTGCACCCAGGCCCGGACCATCGGCTCGGTCCACGTACGGGCGGTGGGGACGGACGGATCGCGCCAGACCCCGGGAACGGGTGGCGGTATGGACAACGGAGCCTCCCGAGAGGCGCGGGCCGGACCTGGAATCGCCGATGTGTCAGGGCAGTTCGGTCGGCAGAGGACGAGGTCGAGCGGCTCGGCGCCTTCGAGGGCCGAGACGGTCGGCAGCGGGCTTCCCCCGGCCGGGCCGCAAGGAGCCGCGTCCGCGAGATGCCCGGCAGTGGGCAGGCGCCGCGTACTCAGGGCAGGACGCGCTCGGCGGTGAACCGGCCGTGGGTGAACTCGACGAGGAAGGACACCTGCTGTCCCTCGGCAAGGAAGGGCAGCCACCCTTCCAGCGCTCTCCGCTCGACGTAGAGGGTGCTCTGGTCGCCGTACGGGCGGATGAAGCCGTACCCGCGGTCGCGGTTGTAGGACACGACGACGCCCGTGCGCCGCTGGTCGATGTTCATCGTGCTCCGGTCCTGCCGCTGTGGCGGCAGTGCTGGCAGGGATCCGCGCGGTGGGGAGGGAGCCGGGAACCTAGACGTGCTGCGTCTGTCGCGGGGACGGCAACCACGTGTGGTGGGGCTGCTGTGACCAGTCAAGATCTGCGCCGGTGTCGAGGGGAAGGGGTGTCCGCGCCCACGGAGGTTCGCACCGTGCACGTTTGCGCATTTGTGAACGGCTTCTCAGGTGTGGAGGGTCACGGATCACGGGCCCCGGGCCACGGGCCACGGGCCACGGGCGGGAGCCGACCCGTCCGTGTCGAGGCATCGGGAGCGAGCATGCGGGTGTGCCCGGTCTCCTGAACGAGGCCGCAGGGAAACGGTTCTGCACGCATGTGCGGGAGCCGCGGACGCCAACCAGGCCCGCCGCCGCGTCGTTGACCGGGATGCGGGGATCCACCCCGTACCCGACCTCCGAGCGGCCGGGTACGGGCCCCGGCCCCGGCCCCCCGGTGCCTCCCGGCCCTCAGCGGCCTTTCCGGGATTCCGAACACCTCTGCTGCTGGTCACTCCCAGGAGAAGCCTTTCTGCTCGTTACGGGGGTAACCGCACCCGGGAGCACTTTCGCGGTCGGCCCTCCTCAGCCGGCCGCCTGCCGGATCGGGAGGGCCCCGCGGTGCGACGACATGCCAATCACCAGCTGAAGACACTGATGGACGAGGCCGGGTACAGCGCAGCGGAACTGGCCCGCCAGGTCCGCGCCCTCGCGCACCCCGCCGGCCTCGATGTGGCCTACGGGCGCTCGACCGTCTCGCACTGGCTGGCCGGCTCCCGCCCGCCGGCACCGGTCCCCGAGCTCGTGGCCCAGGCCCTCTCGGAGCGACTCGGCCGCTGCGTCAGCGCCGAGGACACCGGGCTCACCCGCCACCCCGCACACCTGGGGGCTGCCGTCCGCGCGCTGAGTCCCGGCGCGAGCCCCCTCGCCACTCTGATCCTCCTCGCGCGCGAGGACCTCACCGTGGAAGGGCGGGCCGAGCTCACCCGAAGCGTCTTCCGCCCCGGACCCGTACCCCAGCCGCCCTGGCACGACCGCGTCCCTCCACCCCGCGCACGCCCCGGCCGCCAACCGGTCGCGGGTCCCGCCCTGGCGTCCGCCCAGATGACCAAGGTGTTCCACACCATGTACGACGCCTTCGGCGGCCGGCACGGCCGGGGCGCGGTCGCCTCCTACATCGCCGACGACATGGCCGCGCTCCTGACCCGGATCGCCCCCGGTGCAGACCGCCGCCAAGGGCTCCGTACCGCGACCGAGCTGGCGCACCTCATGGCCCGGATGAGCGACGACGCGGGTCACCACGCCCTGGCACAGCACTACTTCACGGCCGCCCTGGCCCTCGCCGCCGAGGCCGACGAGCGCACCACGTACGCGATCACCCTGCGCGTGATGAGCGCCCAAGCGGTCCGCATCGGCCGCCACCGCTACGCGGCGGCCCTCGCCGACGCCGCCGTCAAGACCACAAGGGGGAGGGCGGCACACGCCGAGGAATCGTTTCTACTCACCCAGCAGGCCCTGACCCTCGCTTTGGACGCCAGGCCGAGAGCCGCGGTCCGCGTCCTTGTCGCCGCCGAGGCCCTCCACGACGACGGACAGGTCGGTGGGAACGGACGGACCGGCAGGAACGGCCTCGGCGGCACCTATCCGAGAGCCGCGTTCGACTACCAGCGCGCACAGGTCCTGCGGGCCGTCGGCGAGCACCGTCAGGCCGCCATCGCCTTGACCGCCTCCCTGCGCCACCGCCCCCCGGACGAGCGCCGCAACACGGCCCTCACCCACGCCGACCTCGCCGAAACCCTCACCGGCATCGGCCACCTCGACGAGGCCGGAGCACACTGGACGGCGTTCCTCGCCGCCCTCCCCCACCTGCACTCCGCGACCGTCGACCAGGCCCACACCCGCATACGCCAACACCTGGCCGCCCATCAACGACACCCCGGCGCTCGACTCCTCCTGGACCGCTCCAACGCGCTGGTCCTGAGCCGGCCTCAGCCCCGTACAGCCGGCTGAGAGCCGTTGCCCAGCCGGATCCCGGTCCCTCGTTTCGGCTGGTCAGTCCGTGTCGACGACCTTTACGGCGACCGGGGTTCCGGCCTCCACCGTGCGGCTGACCGTGCAGAGCTTGTCGTGGGAGGTCTTCACCGCACGAGGCAGGATCGCACGGGCCCGGTCGCCGGCCTCCCCCGCGGGGAAGCGGACGGTGAAGGCGGCTTCCAGGTCCGTCATGAGGTTGCCGCCGGCGTCCTCGGCCTTGTGGCCGTGGACGGCGACGGAGAACTCGGCGGGTTCGGCGTGCCGGCTGGTGGCGACGTCGACATCCGCCGCCGAGCAGCCGCCGATCGCGGCGAGGAAGAGCTCGACCGGGGTGAAGCCCGCACCGGATCCGGTGGCGAAGGTGATCGTGTCACCACGGGAGTTGGTCGCGGTGAACGTGCCCGGACCGGTCCGCTCGACGGTGACGGAGCGCAGGGAATCAGGTGTCATGACATTGACGTTAGCCTCGCGACCCCCGCACCTGCCGCACCACACGGCGGAAGGGGCCTCGTCCGGATCAGGAATCCCATGCGCTTGCGATGCAGCCGACGCCGCCCTGGGGAGAAATGCCGAGGGCCTCACAGCCGTCACAGCCGGTCTCGTCTCATCGCCGCGGAGCGCCTCGACATCGTCCGGGAATCGGTCCTGCGGCCCCTTCGCCCCTCATGGACCTCTGCCAGGTACCGGCGAACTCTGGAGCCATTCACTACAGCGCCGTTCATATCCGACAGCACCCCCCTCAACGACGCCCATGAGAACGTCTCGTTGAAGGCTCCCATCGTTGTACATGAGGACATTTCCGTAAAACGTTCTCCACAGCAGTGATTCAAAAAGGGGAAGCTCTCCTGAGAGACCGTGACGGCAAATGTGTGTGAGGTACACTCGGCCGAGTACAGCGAGTTCCAGGGCAGGATAGAGCATGAAGCGGCATCATCAGAGGTGCCCCTCGACGCTCCGGCCCCCGGTGACTTGGGTGACGATTTCTACCCTTGCTGACACTGCGAGGGTTTCGAATGAGGCTCCGGCATTGACGGATGGCCGCGATGCCCATCATCCCCATTGCTCGCCCGCAGAGTTCGATGCGCCCACTGCGTTCCTTCGCTTAGACGGCGCCTTGCATCCGATTACCGGATCACCGCAGCCGGCGATCCGCTCGTAGACGCCGTACTTCGCGTCGGTCTTGGCCTCGACGGGGCAGGCGAGAGGGCCCACGACCTCCAGCACGGTCTCCCTGTTCGGCGCGCCCGCTGTTCCCCGGGTCTGTCGCACACCCCGAGCCGGTGCGCCTGAGCACCCGTACCCAGGTCGAATGAGCCGGACAGCTCTGACACGGCAGATACACGCTGCGCATGATCAACTCAATTCGAAGGATGAGGAACTGATGGAACGTGAATTGCAGCTGCGCGCCGCCACTGCCGAGGATCTCGACTGGATCCACGAGTTGCGTCACCGGGTCTACGCGCAAGAGCTCGGCCAGCATGAACCGAACTCGGTCGGGCGGCTTCGTGACGGTCTGGACGGCGACAACGTCTATCTGGTCGCGGCACGAGGAGAGGCCCGAATCGGCTTCATCAGTCTGACCCCGCCCTGGTTGAAGCGGTACGCACTGGACAAGTACGTGTCCCGCGAAGAGCTGCCGCTGCTGGACGAGGAAGATCTCTTCGAAATACGCATTCTCACCGTCGAGCCCCGTTGGCGGACCTCCGCGGCGGCGGCGCTGCTCATGTATGCGGCGCTGCGCTGGATCGCTTCCCGGGGTGGCCGTCGGGTGGTGGCGATGGGACGCACCGAGCTGCTCGACATGTATCTGGCCGCCGGATTGCAGCCGGTCGGGCGCACCGTGCGTAGTGGGGCGTTGACGTTCGAGGTGCTGACCGGCAACGTCACCGAGCTGACGAGGGGTGCGATGGACCGCCATCGCACGACGTTGAACCGACTGCGAGCCCAAGTGGACTGGCGACTGGACGCTCCGTTCGCACCCCGCGCGGACGGTTGCGAGCACGGAGGCCTCTCGTTCGCTGCCATCGGAACGGACTTCCAGGACCTCGACCGCCGCCATCAGGTCGTCGCGGCGGATGTGTTGGATGCCTGGTTCTCGCCGGCGCCCGGCGTACGAGCGGTGCTCACCGATGATCCCGAGTGGGCCGCCAGGACCTCGCCTCCGACCGGCGCCGACGGTCTGCTGGCGGAGATCGCCCGGGTACGGGCACTGCCGTTGGATGCACTCGTACCCGGAGCCGGTTCGTCCGACCTGATCTTCAGGGCTTTCGGTCAGTGGCTCACCCCGCAGAGCAGGGTGCTTCTGCTGGACCCGGGCTACGGCGAGTACGCCCACGTCACGGAGAAGGTCATCGGATGCCAGGTGACCCGGTTCCGGTTGCGCCGCGAGGACGGCTGGCGCATCGATTGGGACCAGTTGTCCACGGCTGTCGAGCACGGCGGCTACGACCTCGTCGTGGTCGTCAATCCGAACAACCCGACCGGGCGCCATGCCCCTGCCGCCGAACTGCGCTCCCTGATCGCCGCCGCGCCCGAGCGAACCCGCTGGTGGATCGACGAGGCGTACCTGGGCTATGTCGAGATGAGCGAGTCGCTCGTCGACCTTGCCGCGACGGATCCGAAGGTGGTGGTGTGCAGTTCCCTGTCCAAGATGTACGCGCTGTCCGGCATGCGGGCCGCATACCTGGTTGCCGAGCCGGTCACCGCAATGGAGTTGCGCCGGCGGACGCCGCCCTGGGCGGTGAGCCTGCCTGCGCAACTGGCCGCAGTGGCCGCCCTGCGCGACCCGGCGTACTACAGGAGCCGCTGGCTTCACACCCATGCCCTGCGGCGGCAACTGGCCGCCGATCTTGTCGGGACGGATGAGAGCGTGACGGTGGAGGAATCCGTCGCCAACTGGCTCACCGTGACGCTGCCGTCCGATGGCCCGAGCGCCGCGCAACTGGTGAAGGAGTGTCGCCGACTCGACGTCTATCTGCGGGATCTGTCGCCCATGTCCTGCGAGTACCAGGGGCGTACGGTGCGCATCGCGGTCAGGGACACGGTCGAGAACGCGCGCATCGTGTCGGCTTTCCGGCAGGCCATGAGCGTGCTGCGACCGGGCTCGGCCTCACCCGTCCCGATGCTGGAGAGCGTCTCCGCGACCGGCCCCTCGTTGTGATCACGGTAGCCTCTCTGGCGCCCGTCCTTGGTGGGGCGCTGGCGCTGACCGGTGTCGCGGTGGCAGCGTCCCGGCGCCGGGAGTTGATGATCCGGTGGTGCATCTGGGCCGTCGGAGTGCCGCTGGTCACGGCTGCGTTCTGGCTGGGTCGTCCGGGCGCCGCGGCCCTTGCCGTCGTCGTCGGGATGATCGCGGCGATGGAGTTCGGCAGCCTGATGCGGATGCCCCGGGCCGACCGGGCGGTGCTCGCCTCGGCGGTGACGGGCGTGGTGCTCACCGCCCTGTGGGCTCCCGGGCAGGAACCTCGCGCGCTGGCGATCGGCGCCCTCGCGGTGGCTTCAGTGCCGCTCCTGGCCGGCGACGCCGATCACGGCCTGCGTCGGCTCGCCTCCGGGCTCCTCGGCCTCGCCTGGCTCAGTGTCCTGGCCGCGCTGGTACCGCTCGGAGCGAGCGCCCTGGCCCTGTTCGTGGCGGTTTCGGCCGCTGACATCGTGGCGTACTTCGCCGGCCAGAGGCTGGGCGGGCCGCGCCTGTCGCCGCTGTCACCGGCCAAACGGTGGAGCGGAACCCTGGCCGGGGCCGCGGCAGCCATAGGGGTCCTCGGCCTCCTGTCGGCGCTGAGTTGGCCGATGGCGATTGCGGCCGCGGTCGGCGGTCCGGCCGGCGACCTGCTTGAGTCCATGATCAAGAGAGGCGCGAAGGTGAAGGACGCCGGGGGGTGGCTGCCCGGTTCGGGCGGTCTGCTGGACCGGATCGACTCACTGCTCTTCGCGCTGGCGGTCCTGCTCGTGCTGAGCTGACCCTCTGCGGCCACGGACCTGCGAAGGCGGAACGGTTCCGGCCCACCTCGGCCCCGTACGCCTCAAGCCGTCGTGGGTGGCAAGGAGTCCTCTGCGGGGTACCGGCCCGCGTCGCGCAGGCGGGTGCTGCCGCGGGTGACCGGTGACTGGTGACCGGGGTACGGCGTTGTCCCGGCATGGACATGGACGACGAAGACTTCCTCGGCGTACTCCTGGACGCCGTCACCGAGACCCGCCTCAAGCTCCTCACGGGCGACGAAGCGAGGGCGGTCATGATGCTGCTCGGCGCCCTAGAGGACGAGACCCGCTCCGAAGAGGTCCGTGCCGCCGCAGGCGAGATGCGGTGCCGCCTCGGGTCCCGCCTCGCCCTGCCCGCGGCTCCCGCCGGTCCGGCGCCGGCCGTTGGACTCTGATCCCTCAGGTGGCGTAGGGCCGGCGAGCGCTCGTCGTCGGGCGTGACTCCGGTCGAACGAGGCGGCTCGGCGATCCGCTTCAGCAGGTTCTTCGTCGCGGGTGTTACGGGGAGCGCGGTGTTCCGCTCCGCGAGCTCCGCCGTTCCTCCGCCAGGTGTGCCGACGGGGGCGGTCCGGGGCGCCGCGGGTCGAGCTCCCTCGCAGCACCGGGCCGGAACCCCGTGGCACCGCTTCGGACGGGACCGGACAAGCTCTGTCCCTCAAAGGGGACAACATGCCGACCGGACGCGGCTGCTCGATACACTACGACGTCCCCAAGCAGACCAGCCAGAGAACACGATGGACCTGATCCTCGACCCGCCCAACGGTGTGCATCCCCTGCGGTTCGGCATGACCTTCGACGAGGCGATGGCCGCCGCGGTTCCCTGGGGCGAGCCGCGGACGATCGGACCGCGCCCGGGACGCCCCACACGGCGGGCGGTGGGTTCCTTCGACGGAGTGGGCTACACCGCCTTCTTCGATGAGGACGGCCGCCTCCACGCGATCGAACTGTGGCGGCCGGCCGAAGGGAAGAGCACGCGCACCCGGCTCCCCCGGGTTCTGTTCGACGGCCACGACGTGTTCGCCGAGCCTGCCGAGGAGATCCTCCGGCAGGTGCGCGGGCGCGGCTGGACCGTGACGGCCCCGGACACCGAGAGCCTGATCGTGCCCGGCATCTCCCTCGGATTCACCCGCCAGACCTCGCAGGAGGTCCCCCGCGACGCCGACGGACTCCCCCTCTCCTTCACCTCGGTTCTCGTCGCGGGCGCCGACTACTACGGCTTCCTCACCGCCCCCTGAAAGTGCTGGATCAGCGATTCACCGTGCTGCGGGGGCGGCCCGTGAGCCCCGGGTCATGTCGGGTTTCGCGTTCAGGTATCGCACCAGTTCGGGGACCTCGATGCCGAGGGGTGGCACCGTGAACTGGCGCGACACATGGCTCGCCCCGGAAGTACCGGACGCTGCCGCGGCGTGCTGTGGTGCCTGTCTTGTGGTGAGCAGGGTGGGCGTATTCCTCGCCTGTGGCGAGGAGGCGCCGAGGTCGTAGCGCCCACGTCCGATACCCGCCCGAGTTCACCGTGTCGTCGCGGAACTCACGCTTGAGTCAGTACTCGACCGTGCGGGCTACGTGCGCTAACGACGTCCGTAGTTGATGGTGGGGGCCACCGGCACCGAGTCCTGCCGGCCCTCAGCCCCGGCGGGAAAGAGGGGTCCGCAGTTCCGCGCGGAGCCGGATCGACGTGTCGACGGGCAGCCCGAGGCCGGCGAGTCGCAGATCCTCCGAGTGGGTCGCGATGAGGTCGAGGTCCCGCAGCTGGCGCTGGAGTTCGGCCATGGTTGCCTCGTCGAGGTCGGGTAGATCCTCTTCCTGCTCGGCCAGGTACTCGAGGTGCAGTGCTTCATGCCAGCTCATGAGCCGTACAGCGCCTGAAGCAGCCGTCACCCATCCGGCACCGCGCCGGTCGGCCGCGGTCGTGCTCGGAGGCTGTGCTGCGCGAGAATGCTCGGCATGACGACTTGAAGAGCACCGGCCGGGCGACAGCATTGGCGAAAGGTCGGGAGCTGGGACACGGTTCCCGACGGCGACCGACGCGTCTGCGCCGTCTGCGGAACGCCCGTCCGTTCGTACCAGTATCGCTTCCATCCGCCGGAGTCCTCGATGTTCGAGAGGTGCGTCGGACTCGCCTGGTGTTCCTCTTGCCGGATCTACTCCGGCAACATGGTGCAGGTCCCGCGGAAGCGAGTCCTTGTCGACCTCCTCGCGTCGCTGCCTACTGAGCAGCGAGAACGGGTTCTACGTTCGGAGACGCGGCTGATCGACTTCCTGGACCGCCAGGCCCGAGGCGCAAGGGGTTAGGCTCGGCGGCCGGCCGCGATCAGAAGGAGCCGCTCGCGGACTCCGAACCGGTGATGCACTTCGTTCTCGGCCCGTCCTTCGACGACATCCTCGGCTCCGGCGTGACGGGCCTGCCGCGGTGCGGGTTGGCCGGCACGGCCGGCAGGAGCGTCGCTCCGGAGGAGAGGGTGAGGAACGTGCCCCTGGGCGGCCGGCGGCGCGAACGTCACAGCGCCCACCAGCAGTACAGCCGCCGGCCGGAGGCCTGAGCGCGCCGAGCCAGTCCGGCCAGGCCCCTCAGCACATCCGCCGTGACCTCAACGCCGATCCCCATCTGCTGGAGTTCGTCGGTCCTCGACCATGGCTCGGCGAAGCGGACGAGGTCGTCATCCGCTGCCGTGGCGAGGGCATCGGACAAGGTGTCCGACAAGCTGACCACGAAGGGAGGGCCGTCCTGCGGCGATGACAGCAGCTCCCCGGACCGTGGGCGTTCGGCGGCCTCCTCATGGCTGCAGCCCGTCATGACGGCTTCGAGCTGGGCCATCGCGACGACCGGGTCGATGTTCCTGAGGGGGAACACGTCGAACTCCGCTCGGCCCGGTCCCCCCGGAGAGTGCAGGACCGCGACGGCAGCCTCGTCGTCGACGGCGGAGAAGTAGTCGCACAGGGTCATGCCGCCGATTCTGGCATCCACAGCGCCGCGCAGCGGCCTGACGATTCGCGGGCCCGGTCCTCTTCCAGTGCTGTGGCCGGTCACAGCACTAGTCGGTGTCCGTGGCCGCCAGGACGGCGAGGCGGCGGCCGTCCGGGGAGAGGGCGGCGATGGCGTAGTCGTTGTCGATCTCGTTGTGGAAGAACTCGGAGTCGGTCTGGAAGTGGAACCAGGCGTGCTGCTCGGCACGGCGTTCCACCTCCCCCGCGCTCGCCTGGAACGGAAGGCCGCACAGGCCCGCCAGGGAGCGCCATGCCCGCAGTCGGCCCCATGCCCCGTACAGGCCGGTGCCGCCGAAGCCTCCCATCGACGCGGTGGCGAAGAGCAGGGACCAGATGTCGCCCACGGGGCGGGCGGCTATCTCGTAACGGCCGGTGGGACCGAGGTCGGCGACGCAGTCCATCGGCAGGGTGGGGAGCAGGGCCGGCACCTGGTCGGGAGCGATGGGGTGCTCCGGCCGGAAGACCCATGCCTCGGCGTAGCCCCAGTTCCCGTGGGCGGCGGCGACGATGAGGTCGTGCTCGTCCACCGTCACGGAGTTCCGCAGCGGTGATGCCGCAGTCGGGCGGGGGGTGGGCGGATCCAGACGGCCGTGGGCGGGCAGGCTGGTCTTCACGCCACTGGCCGAGCCGTTCGCGGAGTGGCTCGTGAAGTCGGGTTCGGTCTCCAGGGCGCGGCGGCGGTCGGGGAGCCAGGCCAGGGGGTGCAGCCGCGAACCGGGGCGCAGGGCCGGGAACTCGTCCAGGTCCACCCCGCGCAACAACAACTCGTGGAACAGGCAGGTCCTCAGCTCGCCGAGCCGATCGTTCTCGGGGACGTCGGCGAAGACTGCCTGCGCGAGGAGTGCGGCCGGCTGGTGCTGGGCGAGCATCGTCGCCATGAGCGGCAGTTCGAGGGCCGCTGCTCCGGCAGCCGCTTCCTGCTCGCTCAGCAGCCGGAGCAGCAGTTCGACGCTGTCGCGGCCTGGGGTCGTGGTGAGGAGGCGCCGGATGTAGGAGAGGTCGCTTCCGTGGATCCGGGTGCCCCGGGCGGCGGCCGCGTACCGGGTGGTGAGGTGCGACACCACCCCGCGCAGATGGACGATGTCGCCCGACATGGCGTGCCGGAGGGCGTCGTCGCGCGAGATGTACGCGGGTTCTCCGTGGATCGCTGTGCCGTTCGCTTCGTCGTTCACGATGCGCCAGCCTAAAGCGTCGCTTCCAAGACGACGGGCCTGACCAGGTTGTCTAGGCGAGGGTCGGTTCGGGGGTCCGGGTGGCGGAGATGAGCTCGGCCAGGGACGTGCGGGTCTCCGATAGTGCGGAGATTCGGTCGTCCAAGCCGCGGAGGTGTTCCCGGAGGGTCTCCACCTTGCACGCGGCGACCGTGCCGTCTTGGCGAATGCACGGCTGGAGATCGCGAATGACCCGGGTCGGAAGGCCGGCGTCCAGGAGCGCGCGAATGCGCTGGACCACGGTCGGCGCGCTGTCGTCGTAGCGGCGGTGCCCGCTGTCGAGACGGTGGGACTCCAGGAGGCCCTGTTCCTCGTAGTACCGCAACAGTCGGACGGAGGTGCCCGTCGCGGCGGCGAGTTCGCCGATCTTCATGTGGCGCTCCTCACTATCCCTTGAACCTCACATTGGTGTGAGATCTTAGCGTGAGGGTCATGACGAACTCAGAACGCCCCATATCCCTCTACGGTTTCCTGCGGCCCCGGCCCGAGCGCGCGGACGAGGTCCGGAGCGTCCTCTCCTCCTTCGTGGAACCCACCCGCCAAGAACCCGGGAATCTGCAGTACCACCTCCACGAACACGAGGACGGCCGCTTCTTCCTCTACGAGGTGTGGCGCTCCCAGGAAGACCTGGACCGTCACAACGCGACGCCTCCGCTGCGCGCCTTCCTGGAGAATCTTTCGACCTTCCTGGAGGGGGCCCCGGAGGGCTACTTCGACACCATGATCAGCCCGTACCCGGAGGCCCAACCGGTTCTCGCCTGAAGGGGGATGACCGCGGCCGATCCGCGTGCCGCCCTGTCACCGCGGCGCCGTTTCGATCTCAGATCCGGCCTCGTCCGCCCGGAAGGCGCGGCGGTAGGCGGCGGGTGTGGTGCGCAGGGCCTCGTGGAAGCGCCGGCGCAGGTTGACGGCCGAGGAGAGGCCGACCCGGTGCGCGATGGTTTCCACGGGCAGGTCGGTCTCCTCCAACAGGGCCCGGGTGGCGGCGATGCGCCGGTCCAGCAGCCAGCGCCCGGGACTGATGCCCAACTGGTCGGTGAAGCGCCGGGTCAGCGTGCGGGCCGAGACCTGGGAGCGGACCGCCATCTCGGCGACGCTGACCGGCTGGTCCAGCCGCTCGCCCAGCCATTCCAGCAGCGGCGCCAGCGAGTCGGCGACCGGCCCGGAGGTGGGTAGTTCGGCGTACTGCAACTGGCAGCCCTCGCGGTGCGGCGGCATCACCATCTGGCGGGCGATCCGCATCGCGTACGCGGCTCCTTGGTCGGTGCGCACCAGGTGCAGGCAGAGGTCCACGCCTGCCGCCGATCCGGCGCTGGTCGCGACGTCGCCGTGGTCCACGTACAGCACTGCGGGGTCGACCCGGACCCGCGGGAACCGTGCGGCCAGCTCGGGGGCTTGGGCCCAGTGCGTCGCGGCCCTGCGATCGTCCAGCAGACCGGCTGCGGCGAGCATGAAGGCGCCCGAGCAGATGCCGACGACCCGCGCGCCCCGGCGGTGGGCCCGGCGGACCGCTGCGATCAGCGTCGCCGACACTTCGGTGCCGACGGGTTGCTGCCAGCCGGGGAACAGTACGGTGTCCGCGCGCTCCAACGCGTCCAGGCCCGTCGTGACCAGCAGGTCGTATCCGGCCTGGGTGCGCACCGGGCCGGGGTGCTCGGCGCAGACCTCGAACGCGTAGCGGGCGGGGATCGCCGGGCTGTGGTCGCCGAACACCTCGGTCGCGCAGGCCAGGGGGAAGGTCGACTGCGGGGACTGCAGCACGGCCACGACCCGGTGAAGAGCCGGGGACTTCGGCAGTGGACGAGAGGTCATGGCGCGAAAGTACCCCATCGTGTCGTTCAGGACACTGGAGCGGTCGATTGGTCCAGTCCAGCATCGTCCTGTGACCACCGCACAGACACAGACGCAAGCACAGGCCCAGACCGTCCAGGGCGAGGCTTCGACCGCCAGACCCCCCTTGTGGGACCGGCGATTCATGCTGTACTTCACCGCCCGCGCGGTGTCGTTGGTCGGCGACGCGATGATGCCGGTGGCCGCCGCGCTCGCGGTCGGACCGCTGTACGGGATCTCCGGAGTCGGCTTCGTCCTCGGCACTTGGACCGGGACGTTCGTCCTCCTGGTCCTGTTCGGCGGGGTGTTCGCCGACCGGATCGGCGCACGCCGGATGATGGTCGGCGCAGACCTCGTCCGGGTGGTCACCCAGGGTGTCCTGGCTGCCGCGTTCTTCGCCGGGACCCCGCCGTTCTGGCTGCTGGTGACCATGGCGGCACTGGCCGGTGCGGCCGTCGCGATGTTCCAGCCGGGGGTCAACGGGATGGTCCCGCTGGTCGCCCGGGAACCGCAGCGCGCCAACGCCACGCTCAAAGTCGCCGACGCGCTCGCCCAACTGCTCGGCCCGGCCCTGGCGGGGCTGCTGATCGTGCTGACCGGCGCCGGGACCGTTTACGCGATCGATGCGGGCACCTTCGTACTCAGCGCCCTGTGCTTGGGGCTCATCCGCCTCGCCCCTGCGGGCACCTCCGCGGGCACCCTGGCCGATACCCACGCCGAGGCCGACTCCACCGCAGTGCCGAGGAGTTCCCTCCGTCGCGACCTGCGCCAGGGCTGGCAGGAGTTCCGCTCCCGCACCTGGATGTGGGCCGTGATCCTGATCTGGGTGGTCTACGGCGTGCTGCTCTTCGGCCCGCTGGTGCCCCTGAGCTCAGCGCTGATCGGAGCCCGGCTCGGCCCGAACGCGTACGGCCTGGCCGTCTCCTTCCTCGGTGTCGGCACGGTGCTCGGAGGCCTGCTCGCGCTGCGACTGCGCCCGGCCAGGCCGCTGGCCGCCGGTGCGATGGCCATGGTGCTGTTCAGCGGGCTGCCACTCTGCGTGGCGCTGGGCGCCGGGCTGCCGGTGCTGCTGGCGGGCCACGTCCTCGGCGGTGGCGCCTGGGCGTTCTGGTCGGTGATGTGGGCGACCAGTGTCCAGACCCACACGCCACCAGCGGTACTCAACCGGGTCACCGCGTACGAGCTGGCCGGCTCGGTGTCCGGAATCGCCCTGGGCCAGATCCTGGCGGGACCGGCCACGGAGCTGGCGTCCCCGGACAGGCTGCTGCTGGTCTCCGGGGGCGCCTGCCTGGCGGGCTGCGTGGCGCTGCTCTCGATCCCGGCGATCCGCACCCTGCGGCGCGTCTCTCCCCCGGACGGCGGCGAACTGGTTGCGGCCAGACCCTGACCCGCGCTGCGCCGACGGCTGAGGACGGGGCGCTCAGGCGATCGGCGCCTCCCGCCCGACCGCCTTCCAGTACGTCAGGGGCCTGCTCCGGACCTGCTCCCCGGCCTGAAGCGTGCATATCGCCAGGGAGCTCGCGCACCTACCCTGACGGAAGGGAACCGGGGGGAGTCATCATGACGGTGAACAAGAATACGAAGAAGCCGATGCACCCGAAGGCAGGGCTGTGGATCTCCGGCGTCTGCGGCGTGGCGTGGTGCGGGGCGCTGGCGTTCTGGCTCCTGATGGTTCCCGATCCGCTCGACATGCCGGGCGGGCTGGTACCGGCGATCGTGGCGGGCAGCACGGTCGTCCAGTTCGGCCTGGCCGCCATGTATGCCGTGCGGCTGCGGCGGCTCTCGCGGCGCCGGACCCCGAGCGGGTGCCGATCGACAACCGCGACCCGCAGACCTGGTACGCCCGCGGCCTGGCCCTCATCGGCCTGGGCGGCTCCCTGCTCCTCGTGGCATGGTGGAACCGGTCGGCTGGACCATGGTTGGCCCTCGACGTCTTCAACGGGGTCGGGTTCGCGCTCTGCGGCCTCGGTGCACTGTTGTTCGCCGCCGGAGTGGTGCTGCGGTTGATTCGCCGCCGTCGTCGTCCCTGAGCACCTGGTCGATCCACCGACAGCAGTGAGCCTTTCCGGCTGGATACAGAATCCGCCGGGGAGGCTTTCTTCATGCCCTGCCTGCCTGGATCCGGCCGGTCCGGGGTGGCCGACTCTCTTGTTTACCTTACGGGTCGACCCGTAAGGTAATTCCATGAGTTCCTCTCAGCCCTCCAGGGGGCGTCCCAGGGATCCCCGCTCGCACGAGGCGATCATCAGTGCCACGGCGGAGCTGGTGGTCGAGGCCGGCTACGCAGCGACGTCGATCGGGGCGGTGGCCGCGCGGGCCGGTGTCGGCAAGGACACGATCTACCGACGGTGGCCGGGCAAGCCGGAGTTGGTCTTCGAAGCCGTCTTCACGACCACCGATGACGCTCCGCCCCCGGACACCGGAACGCTGGCCGGGGATCTGACCGTGCTGCTCCAGGGCCTGGTCGACGAGTTCCGCGCGCCCGCCGCCGCGGCGGCGCTCCCGGGGCTGCTCGCCGACTTCGCCGCCGATCCGGAACTGCGGGCGCGGATCCGCGGCGACTTCCTGGCCCCGTCGAAGGAACGGCTCCTGATCGTCTTCGAACGCGCCGCGGTACGCGGGGAGATCGCGGCCGACACACCGGTGGACCTGGTCCTGGACACGCTGGCGGGGGCCGTGTTCTTCCACGTGGGGCTCGTCGGGGAACACCCTGGCCGGCAGCTGGCCACACTGCTGGCCACGGTCGTGGCCAAGGGAATCGAGGTCCGATGAACAGCTGGTTTCTCGCGGCGGGCATCACCGCGGTCGGCGTGGCCGTGGTGCACATGGTCGGCGGGCACCGCGATGTGGTGCGCCCGCTGCTGTCCTCTGGGCTCGCGGACGAACCCAAGCGCGTCCTGCACGCCGTCTGGCACATGGTGAGCGTCGACTTGGCACTCTCCGGACTCGCTCTGCTGTACCTCTCCCTGAAGGACGCCGGTACGCCGGGGACCGGCATGGTGGCGTGGTTCGTGGCCGCGCACTTCCTCGCGTACGCGGCCGCCTTCCTGGCCGTCACCCTGTCCGTCGGCTGGTCCAGGCCGCTGCTCCGCCTGCCGCAGTGGATCCTGCTCCTGCCCGTCGCGGTGCTGGCCGCGGCGGGCGCCGCGTAGCGCGTCCTCGGAGCCTTCCCGCGGCAGCCTCGCGCAGGGCCCCCTTCGCGGAGGCCCGCCTGGGCCCGTTCCGGGTGTTTTGCCCCGACCGGTGCTCAGGGAAGCGGTGGGAGGTCCTCCCAGGTCCACGGCGACGCCGGACGGGCGTCCGGTCCGCACCCGTACGGGAGGAGGCGGGCGGGTACGGCGGTGCCCGCCTCCCAGGCCCGCTCCGCCAGGGCTTCGGCGTCGGACTCCGCCCCCGCGTCCCGCAGGGCCCTCAGCAGTTCGTCCACTGCATCGCGTTCGGTCGTCGCGGCGTGGGCGACGGGATCCCGGTCCAGCAACGCGCGCAGGGCGAGGGTCGACCCCGAGTCCAACAGTCCGCGGAGCAGCCGGGCGACCGCCGAGGCGTCCGTGAGGTCCGCGTGTGCCACCGGATCCAGGGCGAGAAGGCCGCGGGTGGCCGTCTCCTGGTCACTTGCCATCTCCAGATCCCCCACCGTCTCCTGATCTCCCACCGTCTCCTGGTCGCCGACCGTCGCCCAGGCGCTGAGCAGCATCCCGATCTCGTCGGCGAAGTCCGGGTCCTGGTCGTCCACCGGGTACTGGGTCACGAGCGCTTCGCGGGCCAATGCGGGTGCCTGCGCCCGCAGGACTCGTAGGACCCCCGGTTCGAGCGGGTCCAGCTCCGCAGCCATCCGGGTGCGCAGGGTCGCCGCGCCCCGTGCGGCCCCGAGCCCGTCGAGGGTCTCCAACAGGAGCGTGACGCCTTCGAGTCCCTTGTGCCCGAGGTCCGCGTGGGACGCGGGGTCGCGCGCGAGGAGCCGCGCCACGGCGTCGTCGGCCCCGATCGCGTCCAGCGCCCGCAGGAGCCACGCGACACTGCCGGCGTACTGCAGGTCCGCGCAGCCGGTCGGGTCGCGGGCCAACAGCTCCTCCATGGCGGGGGAACGCAACCTGTCGAGGACAAACAGCAGGTCGGCGACCGTCCGGGCATCAGCGACGTCCGTCCTTGTGCCCAGCGCGCAGTGCTCGACGAGTTCCTCCGCCGCCTCCCGCGCACCGGCGCTCAGCAGTGCCTCCAGCATCCAGATGGTCTCCAGTGGGTCGTCCCGGTCGAGGTGGGCCGCCGGACCGCGTGCCAGGAACTCGGCGCGGGCCTCGTCTGCGCCGGCATCGTTGAGGAAGCTCAGGATGCCCGGCAGCCCGGTCCAGCCCGGACTGCGGCCGAGCTGCATGCGGGTGACGGCGCCCCGGTCCAGCAGTTCCCGGGCCAGCGGGGCCGCTCCCGCGTCCCGCAGCCTCGTCAGGGTGGCGTGCAGGACCAGGGGGAGGACGGAGAACTCCTCCAGACGGGTCATCAGGCCCCGCGCCCGGAGCTCGGCTTCCACGGCCTCGGTGGGCGCGTCGGTGTTGGCGAGCGCTTTCAGCAGGTCGAAGCAGGCGAACGGGTTCTCCAGGGAACAGTGGGCGGCGGCCCAGCGGGCCACCGTGCCGGCGGGGTCGAGCGGGCCCCTCAGGTACGAGACCAGGAGGGCGGGAGCGGAGGCGTCACCCGCGAGTACGGCGCGCCGCCACAGCAGGGCCGCGTGCCGCCGCAGGCCCCGGTCCCACGCGGACCGTCCCAGTCGGGCCAGGTCCCCGGGATCGTCGGCGTACTCCACCAAGGCGTCCCAGAGCGCCGGTTGCGGTCGCAGGCCCGCCCGGAGCCCGCGCACGTGCTGCTCCAGATAGTCGGCGGGCTCGAACACCGCGGGTGCACCGGAGCGGGGCCGCAGCGCGGACAGGGCGGTGAGGGTACGGACGGCGGTCGGTGTGCCGTCCTCGCGCGTGCCTTCGCCGAGTGCCTTGAGATCCCGTACCTCCCAGCCCGGAACTCCGCTGCGCTGCCGGGGGGTCAGCGCGCCGTCGGCGACCCGGGCGAGGAGTCCGGGGGCCATGGGCGCGTGGTGGCCGAGGCGCCGGGCGTCGAGTGCCGCGCCGATCAGCGCGTGTTCCGAGGCGGTGAAGAACACCTCCGGACCCGAGAGGAAGGCCTCCAGCAGCTGGGGCCCGCCGGTGAGCTGCTGAATGACGCGGCCGTCGGCGCGGCCCGCCTCCAGGGCCGGCCCCAGGCGCAGGTCGCCGGCCAGGCCCTCCAACTCCGCCCACGCGGTCAGGTCCTGGTCGTCCAGGTACGGCGGTACGGTCAGCCGTAGCGTCAGGGCCGGGTGGGTGAGCAGGGCCTTCGCCCCGACGTGGGTGGTCCGGTCCGGGGCGGTCAGCTGCGTCCAGTACGGCCAGGTCCACAGCGTCGCCACCGCCACGAGCCGCCCGTCCCGTGCCAGGTGCTGGTGGAGGGCGTTCGCCGCGGCCTCCCCCTCGGCGCCGTAGAAGAACCGCTGCGCCTCGTTCAGCCACAGCACCGCCCCCTCCTGCACCCGTCCCGCGCGCAGGAGCGACAGCAGGTCCGCGGCGGTGCTCGGCTTGAGGAGGGGCCGCTCAGGGGCCCGGTCGAGCAGCGCCTCGTACAGGGCTCGGGTCTTCCCGGTAGCCGACTCGCCGGTCAGGACCAGCAGGCGCGGGGTACCGCCTGCAAGTGCCGCGTCGAGTGCCGCGCGCAGGCGCGCGTCGTGCGGGCGCAGCAGGTAGGGGGTCAGCGGCCCGTCGCCCGCGTCTTCCGGGCGGCCTCCGGGGAGGGGAGCGCCGTGCACTTCGAGGGCCTTGGGCGTGAACGCCGAGACGGGGCGTACGGCGGGCGGATCGCTGCCGCTGGCCTCCTCGCGGAGCAGGTGCCGCAGCGTGGCGTACGAGGCGTGGTCGCGGGAGCGGGGCTGTACGACGCTGAAGTGGTCCCCGGGCAGCACACCGCTGCGGGGAAAGGCCCCCTGGGCGGAGGCGCGCGGGACCACGGCGTCGCTCTCGGCGGCGTAGACGGAGAACGGGATCGGGCAGGTGCGCTCGCTGACGGCGTCGGCGCCGACGATGTCGCGCAGCACGGCGGTGTGGGTGTCCCGTACGTCCTCGTCGAGGGTGCGCAGCTGCCGCTCCTGCGGGTTGCCGCCCAGCAGTTGCCTGCGCGCGCCGCGGGCGAGATCGGAGCCGGCGTTCGGGCAGGCCAGGAGAACGATCCGGCGGATGCGGGCCAGTTCCCGGCCGCGGCCTTCCGCGAGCATCCGCACCAGCCACCTCTGGATCACCAGGCCGCCCATGCTGTGGCCCACGAGCACCAGCGGCCGGTGCGCGGGCTCGGTCTCCAGGAGCGTCTTCAGGTGGTCGGCGACGGTGCTCAGCGAGGGCAGGGCCCGGTCGGGCCGCAGCCGGCCGAACCCGGTGGCGTACCCGAGGGTCCGGGTGTCGACGAAGTCCAGGTCCGCGTCCCCCTCGATCAGGGAGAGGAAGCGGTCCCACACCTTCGGTCCTGAGGCGAACCCGTGGACGAACACCACGCCCAGCCGGTCCCGGTCACCCATACGAGCCCTCCCCCACCATCGGCGAATTCGCTCGGGGTTCCTACCCCACCGACTTCGGCCGCGAACTAGCGCTGCGGGACGGGGTGTTGCGGCGCGTCGGGGTGGGACGGGATGGGCGGCGGTGTGTCATGCCGGGGCAAGTCGGCGGAATTCATGTCCTGCGCCGGGGAACAGGGAGGAGAGAAGGCTCGACCGCAGCTCTCCGTCGAGCGAGGACGCGAGGAACTGCGTGCACGATACGGGGAAATGCTCCCACCGGTCACCGCGGGCCTCGTTCACCATGACGGTCCATCGATCCGGCTCGATGCCCGGCCGCACGAGCCAGTAGAGGCACTCTCCGTTGTCCGTGGTCGCCCACGGGACGACCCGGGAACCCTCGACCTCCAGTTCCGCCGGCTTCCTCTCGAACTGCCACAGGTCCTCCAGGTCTTCGGCCTGGTTCTTCGCCCACGCGATGAGGTCGTAGTTCTCGTTGGGGCAGCCGGGCTCCAGGACGTACAGATAGTCGTCCCAGTTGCTGCCGCCGAAGGCGTGGATGAAGTCCTTGTAGTCCCCTGGTAGTTGGAACCCAAGGGCGCGCTCGACCTCATCCCAGTCCTTCTGGTGCCGTTCACCCGGCGCCGGGGCCATTTCATGAAGCCGCGCAAGGGCGTGGGACATGGAGTGAGTCCTGTTTCCGAAGGTCGATGGGGTTCTGGGTGCCGGCCGGCGGCCCTCCTTCGGCCGCTCTCGTCAACTTAGTGCAGGTGGAGGTGGCCACGTGGGGGCCGGCCCGGCGAGGTGACGCATCGTCCGGGATTCGGACAGCAGCTGCCTGGGGCGGTGCCCGGCGGTGTGCCATATGGGGTGCGGCCGTACTGGACCAAACGGCCCCGGCTCCGGGCCGGCCGGGGATCCCGGGGTGACTCCGGCGCTTTCAGGCGCACCGTAGGCCGCCCGGCCCACACCTGGATCGCCCGATGCCGTCAACCATTCTAGATTTCGGCGAGTAGGCGGGAAATCGCCCGCTTTGACCGAAAGGGCTGCCCGCATGGCTCGCCGCTGGTTCACATCCGCTCTGTGCGCACTCGCGCTCCTCGCACCGGGGTCACTCGGCGCGGCCTCGGCCGCCGAAGGGGGCCGTACTTCTCTGCGTGTCATGACCCGCAACCTCTACCTCGGCGCCGACCTCGCGCCCGTTCTCGCCGCTACCAGCCCCCAGGCGCTCGTCGCCGCGGTGACCGGCGTGTGGGCGAACGTCCGGGCGACGGACTTCCCCGAGCGGGCCGAAGCCCTGGCCGACGAGATCGCAGAGAGCGACCCCCACCTCGTAGGCCTCCAGGAAGCCGTGCTGTGGCGCAGCCAGACGCCCGCCGGGCCGGGGAGCGCCACCCACGTCGAGTACGACTTCCTGCAGATCCTTCTCGATGAGCTCTCCGCCCGGGGCAAGCACTACGCGGCCGTGGCCAGCGTCACCGTGGGCAGCGACTTCGAGGCCCCGCGTTCCACGCCCGGCGGTTTGCAGGACATCCGCCTCACCGACCGCGACGTGCTCCTGGCCCGCACCGACCTGCCCGCACGCAACTTCTCCGTGGCCAACCCGCAGGCCGCCCGGTTCCAGAGCCACGTACCCCTCTGCCGCCCCGTACTGGGCTGCCCGCCCAACCCGGCCCTGCGGATCGAGCGCGGCTGGGTCGCGGCCGACGCCACGCTGCGCGGCCGCACCGTCCGAGTGGTGAACACCCATCTCGAACCCGCCGCCCCCGCCGTCCAGGAAGCACAG
This sequence comes from Streptomyces sp. NBC_00335, assembly GCF_036127095.1. GTDB lineage: Bacteria > Actinomycetota > Actinomycetes > Streptomycetales > Streptomycetaceae > Streptomyces. The sequence goes on along the minus strand of NZ_CP108006.1, from coordinate 8,384,504 downwards.
GCCGCCGAACTGCTCGCGGGCCCGCTGGACACCACGCTCCCCACCGTGCTGCTCGGCGACCTCAACTCGGCTGCCGGCGGCGTCGGGGCAACACCGGGAACCAGCACCCAGAGTCACAACCGCCTCCTGGCAGCCGGGTTCACCGACGCCTGGACCGCCACCCGCCCCCGCGACCCGGGCTTCACCTGCTGTCAGGCCCCCGACCTGCGCAACGCCGTCTCCGCCCTCACGCAGCGCATCGACTACGTGCTCGTGCGCGGCAAGATCACGGCACTGACGACCCACCGGGTGGGCCATGCCCAGGCCGACCGCACCCCGTCAGGTTTGTGGCCCTCCGACCACGCCGGCGTCAGAAGCGTGCTCAAGCTGCGTTGAGACGCGGGCCTCGTAGTCGGCACTCCCCCGGGCAACCACCCGCCGAGCCGGT